>CAYTTF010000131.1:0-11318 GCA_964440665.1 uncultured Myxococcales bacterium
ACCCTGCGCCGCGAGACCGAGTGGCTGCAGCGGGGCGCCGCCGCGCGCAGCACCAAGCAGCAGGCCCGGATCGCGCGGGCCGGCACGCTGGCCGACGAGGTCAAGGAGCTGGGCACGCGCAACGAGGTCCGCACGGTGGGCCTGGAGTTCCAGGGCGCCGACCGCCACCCCAAACGTTTGATCGAAGCGCGTGGCATCTCCAAGCGGTACGACGGGCGCACCATCTTCGCCGGCGTCGACCTGCTGCTGGGCCCACGGGTGCGGGTCGGCCTGCTCGGCCCCAACGGCTGCGGCAAATCGACGCTGATCCGCGTGCTGCTGGGGGAAGAGCCGCCTTCCGAGGGGACGGTGCTGCGCGCCGACGGTTTACAGGTGGCCTATTTCCAGCAGAGCCGCGACGCCCTGGATCCGGCGCGCAGCGTGGCCAACACGCTCTGCCCCGACGGAGACTTCGTCTCCTTCCGCGGCGCGCGCGTTCACGTGCGGGGCTATCTGGAACGCTTTCTCTTCCAGTCCGAACAGGCGGACATGCCGGTCGGCAAGCTCTCGGGCGGCGAGCAGAGTCGCCTGCTGCTGGCCGACCTGATGCTCCGCGAAGCCCAGCTTCTGGTCCTCGACGAGCCGACCAACGATCTCGATCTGCCGACGCTGGCGGTGCTGGAAGAGTCGCTCACCGGCTTCGAAGGCGCGGTGCTGCTGGTCACGCACGATCGCTACTTCCTCGATCAAGTGGCGACGACGATCCTCGCGTTCACGCAGATGTCGCCGAGCGCGACCGGCGCGCCGGCCGGCGCGATGCGCGGGATCGTCCCGTTCGCGAGCTTCGCGCAGTGGGAGATCTGGCGCGCGCAGCAACTGGAAGCCGAGAAGGCGGCCGGGGCGCGAAGCAAAGAAACCGGCGGCGGCGCTCGCCCGGGGCGGCGCAAGCTCACCTACGCCGAGCAGCGCGAGTACGACGCGATCGAGGAGACGCTCGCCCGCGCCGAGGCCGCGCTGGCCGAGGCGACCGCCGAGAGCGAGCGGCCCGAGCACGCCAGCGACGCCGGCCGCCTCGTCGAGCTGATCGCCGCCGTGGGTACGCGCCAGGAGGAGATCGATCGCCTGTACGCCCGCTGGGCCGAGCTGGAAACCAAGCTCGGGGGCAACAAGTAGACGCGGCGCCCGGTACCGGACATCACGCATCACGCGGCGGTTGGACGGCGCGCGGAACCTTCGACTCCTCCGCTTTTCTCGGGACTGTTGGATCCCGGGAAACAGGCGGCGCGCGAGTCCGGAGTCAGCGGATCGGCATCATCGCGATCTCGGCCATCTTTCTTGCGGCGGGACGGAGGCTGCTCGGCGGATGGTTGGCTAGCTAGCCGCCAGAACGCCGTCACAAAAGCGCCTTGAGTTCTTCCGCCGTGAGTCCCGCGCCCTTCAGGATCCCGCGCAACGTACCCGGCTTGAGATCCTTCCCCTTGTGGATCGGCACCGACACGCGACGTGACATGTCGGTCCCGTGGCGCATCTGAGCATGGCTCCCGGCCTGGCGAAGTAACACGAAACCAGCGCGTTCAAGCGCGCGCACGACCCGATCTCCGTTGACCTGCGGCAGGCCGCTCAAGCGGCTTTGATCTCGACGGTCGCGATCTTGGTATGCGATTCCGGCACGGGCAAGCCATCGGCCTTCAGTCCCTCGATATAGCCGTCAATCGCTTCGCGGATATTGGCGAGCGCCTCGTCTTCAGTCTCGCCCTGCGAGACACACCCCGGCAGATCAGGCACCGAGACGGAAAAGCCCCCTACCGCCTCACGCTCCAGAACCACGGTGTAGCGCCGAGTCATGATGGAAGCGTACCACCGAATTTCCCGAGTCTCCCAGTGCCGGGAGTGGGGCTCGAACCCACAAGCCGCTTTCGCGGCAGCGGATTTTAAGTCCGCCGCGTTTACCATTTCGCCACCCCGGCAGGCCAACAAGATCAGACAGATGATAACGCCATCGCGGGACGACCCCACACGTGGTCGACCGCGATGTGACGGCACCGACGTTTGAGTGCGATCGTAGGTCCTTCAGTTCGTCATTGAGCGACGCTCGCCGAGGAGCACACGCCACCGCCACCGGCGCCCACGACGCACATGTTGTTGGTCGGTTGGAGGCAGGCGATGGCGGGACAAAAGATACCGACCAGCGAATTGCAACCCGCCTGCTTCCAGGTCGCCTTGATGGAGTTCAGGGTCGAAGGGTCGTTCACGTAGGTCATGCAGCCGGGGCAGGGGGAGAGCGAGGAGCTGACGAGCTGTTGGCACTGCCCGCTGGCGTTTACGTCGCAGGTTTTCGCCGCTGGCAGGGCGTCGCGGTACTGATTCTCCAGAGCGGTGCAGCTCAAGCCCCCGGTGCCGCCGGCGCCGCCACTACCGGTGTGGCCCGCGTCCGGGTTTGGGCAGATGCAGAGCGCGCCGCGCGGACAGCACGTGTTGCAAGCGGTGCAAGAGTCGGTGGGATTGGGGCAAGTGCCACAGCCACCCGTGGTTCCTCCGGTCCCCGCCGTGCCGCCCGAGCCCCCGTTGCCGGCCCCACCGTGGCCACCCGCGCCGCTTTTTCCACCGCCACCTGAGGTTCCTGCGTGACCCCCGGTGCCACCGCCGGCACCGGCCCCACCGCCGCCGTTGCCACCGGTCCCGCCGACTCCGGTTGTTCCGCCCGAGCCACCTTTGCCAACGCCCCCGGCTCCGCCGGCTCCGGCTGCACCACCGCCGGCACCCGCCACGCCGCCACCGTGGCCGCCTTCGCCAGCGGCGCCGCCGCCGTCGCCTCCTGCGCCACCTCCGACATTGCTTCCAGCGCTGCCGCCACCGCCGTCGTTCGCGCCTGTCACCGAACCACAGCCGTTGCCGAGACCCAGGACCAAGCCAGCCAGGATGAGAGGGAGATGGAGCCGCATGGCACAAGGATAGAGCAACTCTTGGACCAAGGGGAGACCCGCGACCGCCGCGGTTGTGGGCCCGAAACCCTCAGAAACCTGATGGATGGTCGCGGCTTCCTGATCTCGGAGCCGCGCGCGCGACGAGTACCAGCGCGCGCTCGTCGAGGACGCCGGCGAGCCCGTCGTGCACAACAACCTCGCCGTGCTGCTGATGGCCGAGGGTCGGCTCGACGAAGCCGGGCTGCGCGAGGAGCTCGCGCTCAATCCGGGCTACGCCCCGGCCCAGCAAAACCTGGCGGCCGTCTTGCGCGCGCGCGGCCAGGCCGAAGCGGCCGCGCGCGCGTCTCATTCTCCCCGAAAATGCGAGTGGTGGTAGATAGCGGAGGCGATGCGACATCTTCGAAACGCAGGCGTCTTGATTCTTGGGCTCTGCGCCGGATGCGGCGGTGGCGGCGCCGGCAAAGCCGACGGCGGCCACACCGGCACGACGACCGGCAACGGCACCCTCAGCGCAACCATCGACGGTACGGCTTGGGTGAGTGCGAGCACCCTGACGACCATTTCCTCGAGCGCTGCCTCGCCCGGGCAGCTTTCGGTGAGCGGCACCCAGGGAACCCCGCAGAGCTACGTGTCGCTTTCGCTGGCCCTCGGCTACATCGCCGGCCCCGGTACCTACCCACTCGGCGTCAACAATGGCACCACGCCCGGGGGCACGGCCACCGTCATCGACGCGTCCACCACGGCGTTCACCGACTGGATGACCGACTTCACCGGGTCGCGTGGGTCGATCACTTTTGCGACGCTGGCGGGTGGTCGAATGACGGGGACCTTCCTGTTCACCGCCCCACCTCAGCTCGGCGGCACGGCAACCAACACCCGAACCATCACCGATGGTGCCTTCGACCTCCCGGTGCCGAGCACGTTCACCTTGCCGACCGGCTTCGACACCGGAAGCACCCTATCGGCCACCCTGAACGGACAACCCTGGAACGCCGCGACCGTCGAGGGTCTCGGCGACACCTCGACTGGCGTCTTTTCGATCGGTGGCATGACCACCGGAATCTCGCTCTCGCTCACCACCAAGGTGCCGGCCAGCGTCGGTGGCACCTACGACCAGACCGCCATCACCTTCCTGGTCACCGGATCGGGCAGCAACTGTTGCTGGGGCGGCACCGGAACCATCAGCTCGGTTACCATCACGACGCTGACCGCCAACCGGGCCACGGGAACGTTCACCGCCACGCTTCCGGTGGCCGGCGGGGGGGCCGCCACCGGGCCGCTCACATTCTCCGGTGGTGCCTTCGACATCCGGATCGACCCCGCTTCGTAGGCGTGGATCCCAAAGCGCAGTGCGCCATACCGCCGTCGCGCCGCGCTCTATTTCTGGGCTCGCAAATGGGTTGAAGCGAGCCACACTTGAGAATGGCGAGCTTTGGGCACGTCGCCGTCGGGCTCCTGGCGGGTCGCTTACACGGCGGCGCGCCGGGATCGACCGACCGGCGCGCCTCGTCGGGGGCGCTGGCGCTATTCGCGGCCGTGTCGATGCTGCCGGATGCCGACGTGTTTCTGGTCGCGATGGGTGCCTCCGACGCCGGGGCGATCGGCCATCGGGGCGCCTCGCATTCGCTGTCCGTCGCACTCGGCATCGGGGTCCTGTGCGCATTCGCGGCCCGGCGATTCGGGTGGCCGGTGATGCGGACCGCGCTGGCTGGAACGCTGGCGGTCGCGAGTCACGCCTTGCTGGATGTGCTCGGCTTCGGGGGCCGCGGCCTGATGGTCTTCTGGCCGTTCTCGTCGACGCGGTTCTTCTCCCCGTGGCGCGTGTTTCCCAATGCCCCGCGCGGCATCAAGCTGCTCTCGCATGCTGGTCTGATCGAGCTCGCGCTCGAGCTGGCGATCTTTTCTCCCATCACCGTGTACGCGCTTTGGCCGCAGATCCGCGATCGGATCGGCCGCGTTCGAAAGCGGTGGGGACGGCGACCACCGGTCCTCCAGATCGTCGACGAATCCGATCCGCGGCTCCGCTCTAGCGGCTGAGCAGCGCCCAATCGCCTTTGAGGGTCCCGTGTTCGATCGCGTGAGGGAGAACGCGCTCCGCTCGTTCGAGCTCGTCGCGGGGGGTACGGGACCCTTTGAGGGTCCCGTGTTCGACGCAGATCGGGTAACCTCGCCGCCATGATCTTCGGCAAGGAGCGGGAGGTGATGCGGAACGCGACCCGCGCGATCCGCGATCTGATGTTGCGCCCGGGCCGCGAGATCGGCCTGGGCGGAAACTTCGGGGGGGGATTGGGTGCGATGGCGATGCTCGCGGCCGGAAACCTGCGTCACCTGCCGGAGATGGCCGCGCGCCTGCCGGGAACGCTGCGCGATCTCGGGGAGCGGATGAACGCGGTCCCGGGCGCGCGGCGGCGCGCGCCCGCGCTGGCCTTCGCCGCGCAGACGCTGGCCGGGAGCCTGCGCCACGGCGCCACCATGCGCGAGCGCTACCTGAACCTTCTCGCCGCGGCGATGGACGAGGACACGGCGGCCCGGGTCCATCCCGCCTTCCTGAACATCCTGCGCCAGCTCACCGCCGACGAAGTTCGCCTCATCAGCTTGTTCCAGCACGACGGTCCGTATCCGCTCCTCACCGTCGGGGCGCGCTACAAATTCGGCGGACCGCTCTCGACGGAGCTGCGACTCTTCAGCCGCCTCGGCGAGGGCGCCGGATGCGAGCACGTCGCCCGGGTACCGCTCTACGTCGACAACCTCTGCCGCCTGGGGCTCACCGAGCTGCGCCCGGTCCGGATCGCCGACGACACCCGGATGTTCCGCCCGCTCGAGGAGAGCGCGGAGGTCAAGGCGGCGGTCGCCCGCGTCGAGGCGCGACAGCCGCCACCGCTGGCGAGCGTCCAGAAGAGCGACCAAAGGGGCGACGGCGACGGCGACGGCGGCAACGTCATCGTGGCCGATCTCCAGCGCAAAGCCCTCTACGTGACGTCGTTCGGCCGGCAATTCTACGAGGCCTGCGAGTACCGACCCGAGCCCGGAGCGCGCTGAGCCCCGTTCGAGATCGCCATGGAAGCCGGTCCCCCTCCCCCGACTCCCGAACGCGAACCGCTGTCGCTGGCGGAGATCCGTGATGTTTGGCCGTTGCTCACGGCCGGCGATCGGATCCAGGCGTTTCTTCTGCTGCCGCGCGACGACGCGGAGGATTTCTTCTTCTCGTTGGCGGCGCGCGATCAAGCCGAGGTGGTGCTCGGCATGCCGGCGCGCGAGCAGCGCTCCTGGGTACGTCTGCTGCCGCCCGACGACGCGGCCGATCTGATCCAGGCTGCGCCGGCCGAAAAACGCGACGCGCTGCTGGCGCTGCTCGACGAGCCGACCCGCCGCGAGGTGACCGCGCTCCTCGCCTATTCGGAGGACAACGCGGGCGGGCTGATGAACCCGCGCTATATCCGGCTGCGGCCCGAGATGACCGTCGACGAGGCGATCAGCTACGTGCGCAAGCAGATGCGCGAGCAACCGCGCACCATTTACTACGGCTACGTGCTCGACGGCGAGCAGCGCCTCTTGGGTGTGGTCTCGTTCCGCGAGCTCTTCACGGCCACCGTCCGCACCCGCGTCGCCGAGATCATGACGCGGCAGGTGACGACCATCCCCGAGCAGATGGATCAGGAGGCGGTCAGCCTCAAGTTCGGCCAGAGCCACCTGGTCGCGCTGCCGGTCGTCGACGCCGAAGGCCACATGAAAGGGATCGTGACCGTCGACGACGTCGTCGACGTCGTCCGCGAGGAGGCCACCGAGGATATGCAGAAGGTCGGTGGCGTCGAAGCCCTCGACGCGCCCTATCTGCAGATCGACATGCGGCGCATGATCCGCAAGCGGGTCGGCTGGCTGTGCGTGCTGTTCCTGGGCGAGATGTTGACCGCCAGCGCGATGGGCTTCTTCGAAAAGGAGATCGCGCGGGCGGTGGTGCTGGCGCTGTTCATCCCGCTCATCATTTCCAGCGGCGGCAACTCGGGCTCGCAGGCGACCACGCTGGTCATTCGCGCGATGGCGCTGGGCGAGGTCCGGCTGCGCGACTGGTGGGTGGTCGTGCGCCGCGAGTTCATCGCGGGAATCGGCCTGGGCGTGGTGCTGGCCGCGATCGGATTTCTGCGCATCGTGACCTGGGAAGGGCTCTTTCACACCTACGGCCCGCAGTACCTGAGCATCGCGGCGACCGTCGCCTGCAGCCTGGTCGGGGTGGTGCTCTGGGGAACGCTGGCCGGCTCGATGCTCCCCTTTATCCTGCGCAGGTTCGGGTTCGATCCCGCCAGCGCGTCGGCGCCGTTCGTGGCCACCTTGGTCGATGTGAGCGGCCTCGTGATCTATTTCACCGTCGCGGCGACAATCCTCCGGGGGAAGCTGCTCTGAGCGCTCTCCCGACCTGCCGGGGGCGGGCGGGAACAGTCTGGCGCGCGCTCGCCCTGTCGCTGTGCGCGGGTGCCTGCGGGGGCGCGGTGCGGACCGCCGCCCCCACGCCGAGCGAGCTGGGTGCCGACGAGATGATCGACACCGGATGCCCGCCGCTCTCGCCGATCTCGGGATTCCTGGGACGCGAGGACGGCGCCCTCTTGATGGACAGCACCACCGCCTTCCGTTCGACCGGCACCAACCTGTACTACCTGCAGCAGCTCCTGTCGTACGCGCAGCAGGACCAGGATCCGCAGGCGCTCGAGGCCGTGCACGAGGTGCTCGACGATCTGGTCTGCCTGTCGCTGCCCGTCGCGCGGATCTGGGGCTTCAACGACTCGAAGGACGCGTCGTCGATCCGACGCAGTCCCGAGGAGGGATTTCGCGAAGAGGGGCTGCGCGGCCTCGACCAGGCGATCTGGGAGGCAAAGCGGCGCGGCATCCGCCTGGTCGTCCCGCTGGTCAACAACTGGGGCGAGTACGGCGGCCTGCCCGCCTACGCGGCCTGGGCGGCGCAGCTCTACGGCAGCCCGGTGGATCGCGACGCCTTCTACAGCGACGGGCAGATGAAGCAGTGGTGGAAGGACTACGCGCTCATGCTGATGAACCGCGTGAACACCTTCACGGGCGTGGCCTACCGCGACGAGCCGGCGATCCTGGCCTGGGAGATCGGCAACGAGCTGCGCTGTACCAGCTGCGCCGGAACAACGCGCCTGCCCGACACGATCGCCGAGCTGGCCACCTTCCTCAAGGAGATCGCGCCCAACCAGCTGGTCGCGGACGGCGGCGACGGTTTCGACGACGACGAGACGCCCTACGCGGGCCTCTCCAACTACTACGCCGTGCGCGGCGACGACGGGTGCAGCTTCTCGAAGCTGGCGGGCATCGACGCGCTCGACATGCTCTCGTACCACTTCTACCCGCACAACTACGGCTTGTCGACGCCCCGCGATGCCGAGATCTGGATCGAGCGTCACCAGGCTGTCGCCACCGTGACCGGCAAGGTCGCCTACCTCGGCGAGTGCGGCTTCGCCGCCCCCGATGCCGAACGCGCACGGAACTATGACGCCTGGCTGCGCCATCTCTTCGACCTCTCGGGGGGCCAGCTCGGCCTCTTCTGGCAGCTGTCGCCGGCCGGGCGCCTCGACAACGACGGCTTTGCGGTCTACTCGCGCGTCGACAACGCGACGGCCTGGATCCTGGGCCGCTGGGGCAAGGCGATTCACTGACTTTTTGTTGCGACATCTTGCCCGCTCGGGTCCCGCATTTTCCTGTCTGCCCCCCGGGCGAACCTCTCGGGTCCCGCATTTTCCTGTCTGCCCCCCGAGCGAACCTCGGTATGGTAGGCGCCGCCATGAACCGCAAGCCGCCCGAAGATCTGGCCGCCGAGTTCGTCCGACTCGCCCGCCAGAACGCGACCCTCCGCCGCGAAGTGGCGCGGCTGGCCGTGTTCCGCGCGATGGCCTACCGCGATCCGCTGACGGGCTTGTGGAACCGCCGCTTCTTCGAAGAGCGCCTGCGCGAAGAGCTGAGCCGTTCGCAGCGCGCCGGCGCCGGCCGACGGTTTTCCGTGATGATCGTCGACGTCGACGACTTCAAGCGGGTCAACGATCGCCACGGGCACGCCGCGGGAGACGCCGTGCTCAAGGAGCTGGGCGAGTTCCTCATCGCGCATCTGCGCAACCACGACGTCGCCTGCCGGACCGGCGGCGACGAGTTCGGGATTCTGCTGCCGGATCTGTCGGCCGAAGACTGCGGTCACCTGGTAGGTCGACTGCGCGTCGCGCGCGGCGAGGCCAACGCGACGCGGGAGATCCCGATCTCCGTCAGCCTGGGAACCGCGAGCTGGCCCGAGGCCGGCGACTCGGTCGACGCGCTCTTGAACCACGCCGACCACGCCATGTACGCCGCCAAGCGCCGCCGCAAGTCGCGCGAGCGCCAGCCGAGCGCGACAGAGCGATCTTCGTCGCGCGGGGTCCCGCGCCGCACCGCCGCCCGCCGCTCCCGCGCGCCGGCGTCCGTCGCGTAGTGCCACACAGATTGGTCGGCGGAAGCTCGTCGCAAGGCGAGCTCCGCCCAGCTTGGCTGGGCGGAGCGAGGGGGGACCGGGGGCGTGCGAGCGGCAGCGAGCCGCGCCCCCGTAGAATCAAACTTCCAGCAGGACGCGCTCCGGGTCTTCGACGCACTCCTTGACCCGGATCAGGAACTGGACCGCCTCGCGACCGTCGACCAGGCGGTGGTCGTAAGAGAGCGCGACGTACATCATCGGCCGCACCACGACCGCGTCGCCGACGGCGATCGGACGTTTCTGGATCGCGTGCAGGCCCAGGATCCCGCTCTGCGGCGGGTTCAAGATCGGCGTCGACAGCAACGAGCCATAGACGCCGCCGTTGGAGATGGTGAAGGTCCCCCCCTCGAGCTCCTTGAGGGTGAGCTTGTTCTCGCGCGCGCGGGCCGCCAGGCCGGCGACGGTCACCTCGATCTCGCCGAACGACAGGTGATCGGCGTCGCGCACGATCGGCACCACCAGCCCCTTGCCGCCGCCGACGGCGACGCCGATGTCGTAGTGGTCTTTGTAGACGATGTCGGCGCCGCGCACCTCGGCGTTGACGGCGGGGAATGCCTTCAGCCCCTCGATCGCCGCCTTCACGAAGAAGGACATGAAGCCCAGCTTGATGCCGTGCTGCTTGACGAAGCGCTCTTGATGGCGCTCCCGTAGCGCGAGCACCGAGGTCATGTCGACCTCGTTGAAGGTCGTGAGGATCGCCGCCGTGTGCTGCGCCTCGACCAGGCGCCGCGCGACCGTCTTGCGCAGCGGGGACATCGGGACCACCCGCTCGCGCGCGCCGTCGGTGACCGGGCGGATCGCCGTCGGGACCTCGATCGCCGGAGGTGCCTGTGCCGGGGTCTTGCCGCGCTCCTCCAGCGCGCGCACGACGTCCTGCTTCGAGATCCGCCCGCCCCGACCGCTGCCTTTGACCTCTTCTGGCAAAAGTCCGCTGTCGGCGAGCGCGCGCCGCGCCGACGGTGCTGCCCGCAAAGGATCGCCCGACGGCGCCGCGGCGGGACGACCGTTTCCGTCGCCCGCACCCTGGCGCCCGTTGCTCCCCTTGGCCGGAGCGTCGCCCGTTGCCCGCGCCGCGAGCTGCGCTGGCGAAGGCGCACCGCTCCCACCCGCTGGCGCTGGCGCGGCCGCCTGGGCGTGCGCCGCGACTTGCTCGATCTCCGCGATCGCCTCGCCCACCGCCACCGTCTCACCCGCCTTGCGCAGGATCTTTCGCAGTACGCCCGCGCCCGGCGAAGGCACCTCCAGCGTCGCCTTTTCGCTCTCCACCTCCACCAGGGGCTCGTCGGCGGTGACCTCGTCTCCTTCAGCGCGCTTCCAGGCCCCGAGGGTCGCTTCCCGCACCGACTCGCCCAGAGCCGGCACCCGCAAGATGAGCGACATCAGGCCGGGCCCTTGCCGAAGGCCTCGGCCACCAAACGCGTCTGCTCGCGGGTGTGTCGCTTCGCCGATCCGGTCGCCGGGCTCGCCGACAGCGGCCGGGTGACCGCCGACCAGGGAAACGATCCCGCCAGCAGCGATGGCAGCTCCCGATTCATGTAGGCCCAGGCGCCCATGTTCTTCGGCTCCTCTTGCACCCAGACCACCGGCGTCCCCTCGGGGAAGGCCGAGAGCGTCTCGAGGAGGATGTCCTTGTGCAGCGGATAGAGCTGTTCGATGCGCACGATGGCGACGTCATCGTAGCTCCGCGCCTCGCGGGCGGCGATGAGGTCGTAGTAGATCTTCCCGGTGCACAGCAAGATGCGCTTGACGCGCGCCGGGTCCTTGACCTGCGCGTCCGGTATCACGTGCTGAAACCCGGCGTCGGTGAAGGTGCCGAGCGCCGAGGTCGCCGCCGGATGTCGCAGCAGGCTCTTGGGCGACATGATGATGAGCGGCTTGCGGTACGGGCGCAGCACCTGGCGGCGCAGCGC
>CAYTTF010000132.1:0-11268 GCA_964440665.1 uncultured Myxococcales bacterium
CCTTTACGACATCTCGTCGAAGGGGGCGAAGAGCTACCTCGATCTGGCGCGCGAGTTCCTGCAGCGGCAGGGCAAGAGCCAGGGCGCGACGGCCACGACGGTGGCGTCGCGATGAGCGCGCCCCGGCGCAAGGCGCTCGGGCGCGGATTGGCGGCGCTCATCCCGGGCGCACCGCTGCCGGCCGCCAGCCCGATCGCGGGACGACGCGCGCTCGACGGAACGCGAACGATCGCGATCGAGGAGATCCATCCGTCGGCAAGCCAGCCGCGCACCCGCTTCGACAGCGCACGTCTCGACGAGCTGGCGTCGTCGATCAAGACCCAAGGGATCATCCAGCCGCTCATCGTCCGGGTCCGGACCGGTGGGGGCTACGAGCTCATCGCTGGCGAGCGGCGCTGGCGAGCGGCGCAGCGGGCCGGCCTGTTGGAGGTGCCGGCCGTCGTGCGTGACGTGGCGCCGACGCAGGCCTTCGAGATGGCGCTGGTCGAGAACCTGCAACGCGAGGATCTCAACCCGCTCGAAGAGGCGGCCGGTTACGAGCGCCTGGTCTCCGAATTCGGCTACACGCAGGAACAGCTCTCGGACCGGGTCGGCAAGGATCGCAGCACCGTGGCGAACGCGCTCCGCCTGCTGCGGCTGCCCGCGGGTGTGCGGGCCCTGCTGGCGGAGGGGCGGTTGTCGATGGGGCAGGCGCGCGCGCTGCTGGGGCTCGAGACAACCGTCGCCATCGAAAAGATGGCGCGGCAGATCGTCGCGCGCGAGCTGTCGGTGCGGCGGGTCGAGGAGCTGGTGCGGCGCGAGCGCTCGGACGCGCCCGCCCGCGCGGCGGTGGCCGCGCGGCGGCCTTCGACGAGCGCGCGCGATCTGGGCCTGCGGCTCTCCCGGACGCTTGGCACGCGGGTCGAGATCGTCGAGACCGCGGCGGGACGTGGACAGATCGCGATCCACTACCACTCGCTCGATCAGCTGGACGGGCTGATCGAAAAGTTGCAGACGTCTTGAGCGCGGCCTCCCAATCTTTGGAGCTGACCTACCGCTCGGACGCGGCGTTGCTCGTCGCTTACACGACCCACCTCACCCGCGGTCATCTCCCCGTCCAGACGACCGCGCGGCTACCGAACGGAACGTCGCTCCAGGTCCGGCTGGTGGCCCCGGCGACCTCCATCGCGCTCACCGGCGTCGTCTCGGGAATCAGCGGATCGACCGAGGTCCCCGAAGTCACGCTGAGTGTCACCTCGCGCCCGGAGCTGCTCGGCGAGGCCGTCGACAGGCTCGCCTTTGGTTTCCGCGGGCTCAAGGCGCTGGTCGCCGCCTCGCAGGCGGCGCCGCGCGCGTTGCTGATCCGCTATCTCCGTTCGATCGTCACCTGCGAGGTGATCGAGATCGATCAGACGAAGCTCTCGGAGCCGGGCGCCATCTGCAACGTCGATCTGGCGGTCATCGATCTGGATTCGACCGGGGCGGCCGGCTACGAGCTCTATGCCCGCCTGCGCGAGCACCGGGAGGCCGGCTCCGCGCCGGTGCTCGCCGTCGCGCAGCTGGAACGGGATCGCGCGCGCGCCGCTTCGCTGGGCTTCGACGAGGCGCTCGCCAACCCGCCCGCCTTCTCCGATCTGCAGGCCGTGGTGCTCCGCAGCCTGGCCAAACCGGTCCGGGTCGAGGTGGTTTAGGCGCCACTACACCTCCGCCGGACAGGACGGAGTTATTGCGGCGGAACCGAGCGTCCGTCTATGCCGTTGTCCGACGATGGTGCATCGGTGCCCGCATCCGAAGAACGCACCCTGGGTCCAACTGTCAAACGGACTCGTGGCACCAATATCGAATCGACCTCTGCACCGACACCGACGTCCGCCCGAACGTTGGCGGCAACCGTCAGCGATAGTAGTCCGCCATCATCTTCACCCAGGCGATCACGCCCGCTGGGCTGGGATGGGGCGGATTGGACGAGTATTCGCCGCAGGTCTTCGCTTCGAACTTTGGGGCGACGAAGACGCGCGTCGGGTCGGCGGCCGCCGCCAAGGCCAGGGCTTCGTCTTCCGCGGGTGTAATCGTCGAACGCGGCGCAGGCGCCTGAGGGCAGGCCTGGTTTCCGGGAGCGCGGATGAACGATCTCAACTCGATTCGTTTGGCGCTCGGGTACTTCGCTTCGATGTTGGCCACCGCGGCGGCCACGACGGGGTTCCACTGGGCAGGCGTGTCGTAGTCGAAGTTCAGCGCCAGGAAGATCACGCGATCCGGCTTGCTGGCGTTTTGCGCGCAGGGGGAGGTGATCTGCGTAGACCACACCGGGTCGCTGGGATTGGCCCAGAGCTCGACGAAGCCGCTGTGAACCCACACGAGCTCCCACTTCGAATTGTCCACCATGGACTCGAAGCCGTGGTCGTACCACTCCTCCGTCGCCTGGATGCCGATCATCATCGTGCAGGTGTAGGCGATCGACGGCGGCGACCCCGCGTCGCTGGGTCCCGCCGCGGCGTCGGACCTTGGAGCATCCGTCGGCCCGGCGGTGTCCGCGTTCGCTGTCTCGGCAGCCGCGGCGTCGGCTGGCGCCGACGGAATCATGGGCTGGTGCACCGCCGCCGCGTCGGTGGAATCGGCGTCGCTCCCCGACGGGTGCGACGGCATTTCGGCGCCAGCGTCCGTGGCGCCTCGCGAATCGATTGCATTCGTTTCGGGAGCCGACGACGAGCCGCATCCCGACAGCACAATCGCCAACTGCAGCGCGAGCCCGAGGGGCAGGCGCAAAGCCTGCCATTTCTCGATTCCGATCGCCTTGTTGCTGGTTTTGGTCGACATCAGATGGACTCTACTCTCTTCTTCGTGCTGATCGGGCTCTCGCTCGTCCTTCCGAAGAACGATCCGAGGCCTCGACCCTCCGTCTCGGCCGTTCAGTTCAAGCCGACCGGCAGCTGATGTCGCGTCCCTGAATCGCGGAGTCGACGCAGGACCCGATCGTGCACGGCTCTTTGCTGAAGCAGGTGCACGTGAGGGTCGATCCACACGCAGCGTCGATCGTCACACAGGCCGGGTTGTCGGGCGCTACTGTTGGGGGCGACGGTCCCGCGCGGGTAGCTTTTTTCGCGGGACGACCCCGGCCGGATGGGCCGGGGATCGTCGCTGCCGGACGGTCAAGCTCTGACGCCCGGCGCTATTGTCTTGCCGCCCGCCCGTGTCCAGGATGAGCCACCGGGAAACCGAGTCTGCCAACGGGCCAGAGGAGATCTGCATGAGACGCACCATCATCGGTCGATTCAATCGGACGATCGCGGCAACGACGTTGCTCACCGTGGCCACCGGCCCGTTCGGGTGCGGATACCTGCTCTATCCCGAACGTCGGGGCACGCAGAGCGGCGTCATCGACTCGGGGACCATGGTCATGGACCTCTTGTGGCTGATCCCCGGAATCATTCCGGGTGTGGTCGCCTTGATCGTCGACTTCTCGAGCGGCGGGATCTACCTGCGGGGGAGGACCGCGCTTCGCCTTTCGCCGGACGGGCATGTCGCCGTGCGATTGCCGCCGTCTTCGAAGCCGATGCGGCTCGAGTTCCGGGTAGTCACCGCTTCGCATCACGTGGTCGCGCACAAGACCGCCTCGATCGGTCCCGCGATCGCTGCCGGCCAGTCGATTGATCTCGAGCTCGGTGATTCGATTCGGCGGAACGCGGCCAGCGGCGACGGGAACGTCGGGGCGCTCTACCTCGAAGTGCAAACCGAAGACGGCGTCTCCTCCCGGTTTCCGACCCCGATCGAGGTGGCGCCGCCGGCCTGAGCGCGGTGATCCCGCCTGAGCGCGGTGATAGATTCGGCTCGATGATCTTCGAGCAGGTGCGCAGCGGCGGCTGTCTCTCGTACGTCGTGGGGTGCGAGGAGACCCGGGCCGCCGTCATCATCGATCCCGAGCTCGACCAGGTCGACCGGTATCTGACGCTGCTCACCGAGAAGGGGCTGCGCGCGCGCCACCTGGTCGACACCCACACCCACGCGGACCACTTTAGCGCCACCCGCGAGCTCGGGCGGCAATTGAATCTGCCCATCGTGATGCACCGGCACAGCGCGGCCCCCTTCGTCGATCTGCGGGTGGAAGACGGCGACACCCTGCTGGTCGGCAAGCTCCGCTTCCGCGTGCTGGACACGCCCGGGCGCACCAACGACTCGACCTGCCTGGCGCTTGCTGCCCAGCTGCGCGCAGCGGCGGCCCAAGACCATCGCCTCCCCCGGCGGCCCCGGCCCGACGAGGCGCCTGACCCGCGCGCCGCGCCTGGCGCCCGTGGCCACGACGCCCGTCACCGACGCGCTCGCGAGGCCTGCGAGAAGCGGCTCGTCGGTGACCGCCGGATCGTCGGCCACGTCATCGAGACGAGCGACCGCCTTGGATGCCGCCGCGTGAACACTTGCTCCCTAGGAAACTTAGGCGCGGAGCTTCGCCGACGTGACGGTGTTGGCGAGCAGCATCGCGATCGTCATCGGGCCGACGCCGCCGGGGACCGGGGTGATGGCGGCGGCCCGCTCGGCGGCCGGGGCGAACTCGACGTCGCCCAGCAGCTTGCCGTCGGCGCGGCGGTTGATGCCGACGTCGATCACGACCGCGCCGGGTTTTATCCAGGCGCCGCGGATCATCTCGGCCCGACCGACGGCCGCCACGACCAGGTCGGCCCCCGCCACCACCGCGGCGAGATCGCGCGTCTTCGAGTGGCAGATGGTGACCGTCGCGTCGGCGCCCAGGAGCAGCGCCGCCATCGGCTTGCCGACCATGTTGGAGCGCCCGACCACCACCGCGTTCGCGCCGGCGAGCGGCAGTCCCGCCTCCGCGATGAGCTTCATGATTCCAAACGGCGTGCAGGCCACGAACCGAGGCTGGCCCATCAAAAGCCGACCGACGTTGTCCGGGTGGATACCGTCCACGTCCTTTCGTGGGTCGACGGCGGGAAGCACCCGCCGGGCATCGAGCCCGCCCGGCAGGGGCAGCTGGATCAAGATTCCGTCGACGGCCGGATCGGCGTTGAGGGTGGCGATGAGGGCGAGCAGCTCGGCTTCCGAGGTCGCGGCCGGCAGCCGGTGATCGAAGGTGCGGATCCCGGCCTGTGCGCAGGCCGCGGTCTTGTTGCGAACGTAGATCTGCGACGCGGGATCCTCGCCGACGAGCACCACCGCCAGACCCGGCTCGATGCCGCGGGCGCGCAGGCGTCCCACCTCGAGGGTGAGCCCCCCACGAACGCGTGCGGCGAGCGCTTTACCGTCGAGAATCACGGCCGGCATCGCCGAGTCGTATAACACGTCCCCAAGCCGGCAGGAGGTGTCCGAGATTCGGTTGCGCGCGGCCGGAGGCGGGACGTCGCGTCGTCCGCAAACGCGCGACAGAGCGCGGCCCGCTTCGGCACGTCCGTTGCTTTGTCGAACGCGCATGCGTGCCAGCCTTCGGCTCTCGAGATCGGCCCCGGGTCTGATCTGCACGCCGATCTTCTGGCTGACCTTCGCGACCAGTCCCACCGTCCACGCGAGATCGCGTGCGACCGTCGATCCCCTGCCCGGCCGGCGCATCGATCGGCTGGTGGCGGGATCGAATCGTCTCTTCGCGCTCCGCGGCGGCGAGGTGGTGACCTTCGACGGCGTCGGGCAAGCGGGCGAGCGGTGCAGCGGCTTCGCGGCGTCGCCTCGGCGCGAGGCCGACGCATCGCTGGGTGCCCCCGATGCCGAGGAGGTTCTGCGGTCGGCGGGGCTCCCGGACGACGACAGCACACCCGCGGCCGAAGATGCGCTCGATGACGAAGGGCTCGGTCCCCGACGTCGGACCAGCGCCCTGCCCGAGGCCGGCGTGGAGCCGCACGCCTTGGCGGCCACGCGGGCGGCCGACGTCGTCTGGATCGCGACCTCGTCCGGAATCTTTCGCGGGGACGAGAGCGGATGCGCAGCAGCCGGCCTCGGGGGCCGAGACCTGGTTCTCGTGGCAGCCGCCGAGGGCGTAGTGATCGCCGCCTCGGAGGATCTGCTCTTTCGGCGAGCGGCCGAAGTGGACCAAGCGGACGGAGCGGACGAAGCGGACGAAGCGAACGAAGGTGGAACCGACGGGTGCTGCGGCGACGCCGATACGACCGCGACCTTCACGGTCGCGGCCGGGCTCGCGAGCCCGCCCCGCGCCCTGGCGGTTGGCGTCGATGGCGAAGCGATCGTCGCCGACGACGACGGCGTGTTGGTCGTCGGTCCGGACCACACCGCTGCCCGGATCTTCGATCGCGCGACCGATGCGGTCGCCGTCTGCGGCGGGATCGCCGCCGCCCTGTCGAGCGATGGCGTCTACACCTGGAGCCCCGGCGCTTCACCCGTCCGCGTCGGCGATCGACCGCCCGCGCGCACCCTCGCCTGTGGCCGCACGGCCGACGAACGCTGGATCGCGACCGGGATCGGCGTCTGGACCTCCGGCGACGGGGCCACCTGGGTGGAGAGGACCGAGATGCTGGGTCGCTCCGTCGCGGGCGCCGCGGCCATGGGCGATCGGCTCTGGCTGGCTGTCGACGACGGGTTGGTGGCACTCGACGCGTCGGCAACCGCGGGCGAAATGTCTACAGGGATGGCCCCGGCCGGGGCCGGCCCGCCGTCCGACACCGGGTTGGCAGTACTCCCCACGCGCCGGCTCATCGCGCCCACGGTGCCCTGGCCGTGGGTAACGGCGATGCTCGGGACCGAGCGGACCCCGGTCCGCCACGCCTGGAGTGTCATGGTCTTGCTGACTTTCCCGCTCGGCCGCGTCGGCGGCCGGCGCGGCGATTCCACAGCGCTGGCGAGCGCCCTCGTCGAGTGGGATCGCGCACTCGCCGCGGAGCAAGCGGATCTCCGCGCCGCCGCACCCGGCGACGACGAGGTCGACGCCCGCCTGGCCGCCCTCCAGCAAGAAAGAGAGGCCCTTCGATGACTCCCTTTTTGGGCGCCAGCCTGCTGACCCTGTTGTTCTCGCAGTCGCTCCCCGGGGCCGCACCCGCGGGCCGCGAGCCGCGTGACACCCCCAGCCTCCCCCTGCCGCCGGCAAGCCCCGAGGATCGGGCCGGCGGCGGCTCGCCCCGCCGGGCCCGCCATGTACGGCCGATCGATCCGGTGGCGCTGCACGCGCTCGGCGCCAACGATCCGCCCATCGCGGCGCTCCGCGCGGCCGCGACCGCCCTGATCTTGGCCGAGCCCGGCCGGGCGCGCTCGCTGGTCGAACGGGCGCGGATCGCCGGTTGGCTTCCCGAGCTGCGGGTGATGGCCGATCGGCGGTTCGCCCGCACCGAATCGGTGGATCTGGGATCACCGACCGACGCTGCGGCGCTCGCCCCGGTGGGAATCGATAGCAACGACGACGTACGCTACCAGTGCCGCGCGACCTGGGACCTCTCCAAGATCGTCTTCAACCCGGACGAGATCGCCGCGCAGTTTCAGGCGTTGCGCACCGCCGATAGCCGGCGGGAAATCGAGTCGCTGGTGATCCGCCTCTACTTCGAACGCCGGCGCCTCAAGGCCGAGTCTGCGGCTGCCGATGACCAGGACATGCCTTCGGGCTTGAGGCGTGAATTGCGCATAGCGGAAGTGGAAGCAGAGCTCGACGCGCTGACCGGCGGAGCGTTCACCCACCTTGCGCAGCACCGGCCGATCGAGGGAGAGTCCGGCTCGGCCCCATGACCGAAGCCCACCCGACCCGCCGCCAACACCAGCGCTTCAACGTCGACGTGCAGGTCAAGGTCTCGATCGCGAACGAGAACCTGGCCGCCCGCACCCGCGACATTTCGCGTGCCGGCCTGTGCCTGATCGCCACCCAGCCAATCGCCCGCGAGACCGAGGTCTCGTTGGAGATGGTGCTGACTTTCGGAGACGACGGGGTGTCCGAGCCACTTTCGATCCTGGGCCGCGTCGCCTGGTGTACGGCCCTCTTCGGCTCCTACCAGATCGGCGTCAAATTCGTGAAGGTCGACGTCGAGCGAGCCAAGTATTTGGACATGTTCGTAGGCTTTCTCGATGGGACCCTGGCGCCGGGGGGCCTGTTCTCCGAGGTCGAGGAGACCCGCTATCCGGCCGCGCTCGATCCCGACGATCCCTTCGCGTACTGAGGCCCATGCCCGAGATTCGTCCACCCGGTGCCGACCAGCGACGTCACCACCCACGCATCGACCTGCGGATGTCCGCCGAGGTCCGCACCAGTCAAACGGTCTTCACGGCGACCACCCGCGATCTCTCTGAGGGGGGCGCCGGTCTCACCGCCGACCGCCCATTCGGTGAGGGCGAAGAGGTGGTCGTTGGCCTCTTTCTGGTGGTCGACGACGTCGAGAGCGATACACCCCCTCTGTGGGTGAAGGCGCGCGTGGCTTGGACCAGCGAGGTCCAGGACAACCGCTACACGGCCGGCGTGCGCTTCGAAGTCATCACCGACGATCAGCGTGTCTGGCTGCGCCACGTGCTCAAAGAGATCGCGAAGCCCCAGACCAAAAGCTGAGCGAGAGCCACCGAGATCCAACCCCGGCGGATCCCTGGCCGAGCGCTCAGGCCGTCGCCAGGATGCGCTCGGCTACGCGGGCGCCGTCGAGCGCGGCGCTGACGATCCCGCCCGCGTAGCCGGCCCCTTCGCCGCAGGGGTAGAGCCCCACCAGCGAGGGCGAGACCAGGCTCTCCGGATCGCGCAGAAACCGTACCGGCGCGCTGGTCCGCGTTTCGGCCGCGATCAGCAGCGCCTCCGACAGCAGGAACGCCGGCAGCCGCGCCCCGATCTGACGCAGGCCCGTGCGGAGCGCCTCGACGACGAACGGCGGGAGCACCGCCCCGAGGTCCGCCGGCGTCAGCCCGGGACGATAGCTCGACGCGCCCAGCGAGCCGCTCGGGCGCCCAGCCAGAAAATCCCCCAGCCGCTGGGCCGGCGCGCGGAAGCGGCCGCCGCCGGCGCGATAGGCCGCGCGCTCGATGTCGCGCTGGAACCCGATGCCTGCCAACGGCCCCGCGGCGAGCGGGCCGAAATCGTCGACCCCGACCGAGACCACCAGGCCCGCATTGGCGAAGGGCGAATCGCGCCGCGAGAGGCTCATTCCATTGACGACCACGCCTTCGGGCTCGGTGGCGGCCGGAACGATCCAACCGCCCGGGCACATGCAGAAGCTGTAGACCCCACGATCGGCGGCGGTGGCGGTCAGCTCGTAGAACGCCGGCGGCAGCTTGGGATGTCCGGCGGCGTCGCCGTACTGGATCTCGTCGATTAGCCGCTGCGGGTGCTCGATGCGCACACCCACGGCGATCGGTTTGCGCACCATCGCGATCCCGGCCGAGAGCGCCCACCCGTAAACCGCGCGGGCGGAGTGGCCGACCGCCAGCACCACCACCTCCGCGGGAATCTCACCCCCGTCGACGCTCACCGCGCAGATCCGCCCGGCCTCCGCGCGAACTCCGCTGGCACCAGTCTCGAAACGATACCTCACACCGAGCGTGGCGAGATGCTCGCGCAGGGCGACCAGCACGCGCGGCAAACGATTCGATCCCACGTGGGGGCGGGCGTCGGCCGCGATCTCCTCCGGCGCGCCGAAACGAACCAGGTCGCCGATCACCTCCGCCACCCCCGCCCGATCCTTCGAGCGCGTGTAGAGCTTGCCGTCGGAGTAGGTTCCCGCCCCCCCTTCACCGAAACAGTAGTTCGAATCGACGGCCAGCTCGCCGCGGGTGAGAAGCGCCAGATCTCGGCGCCGCGGCTGGACCGACTTGCCCTGCTCGAGAATCGTGACCGGTACGCCGGCCTCGGCGAGCCGCAGCGCTGCCCAGGATCCGGCCGGACCCGAACCGACAACGACCACCCGGGGCGGCGGCCGACCGGCCGGCCAGTGCCCGGGAACCCGCGACGGCGGCCCCGGCGCCAGGCGCCCGCCCCGCCGCGCCACCACCACCCGCAGCCGCTGACCGAGAGGCCGCCCTTTGCGCGCGTCGAGCGATCGCCGAATCACGCGCAGGTCGCCCACCTCGCCGCGGCCCCAGCCGAGCGCGCGTTCGACCTGTGGGGCCAGCGGCTCGTCGATGTTGGCCAGCTCGACAAAGAGATCGATCGTCTCGTCCATCTTCCACCTTGCCACCTTGCCACCTTGCCGGCTTGCCGGCGCCCCGGCGTCAGCTCGCGCCGGCGCTCAACCCGACGCGCCGCCGTGCTTCGATGCAATGTCGCCCGCCCGCCGCAAAGTCCCGACAAGGCTTGGGCCGGTTCTCGTAGATCGAGCAGAAATAGCCGCTCCCGGGGCCAGAGCCGTTCGGCGAATCGACGGCCAGAGCCGCACAACGCGCCCCCTCCCGGCGGATCTCGAAGCGGTGTCCCTGCCGAACGATCAGATCCGGCTCCTTCCAGACGACGGGATCGCGCACCGAGATCGTGACCGAGTGGTACGCCTCACGACAGCACGCCCCGCAGGTGCGGCAGTCGACCGGCGGCTCCCAGCGGGCGCAGGCCGGCAGGCCCCGCGAGACGCGGCCGCCATCGCCGGTCGGGGACGCGCTCTGGCGACAGCGCTCGACCGGGGTCCCCCGTCCGCCCTGGTAGATCCAGGCGCAGCTGCCGCAGGTTTCGGCCGCCGGGCCCAGCGGGAACCCGAGGGGATGTCGCGGCAGAGCGAGCGCCGCCGTGCGCACCAGCGCGTCTTCGATGGGCGCGCGCCAGGAGGACGCCTCGAATCGGTCCCGCGCCGCCACGGCGATCGCGACCGCCGGATCGGGTGCCCGTGGAGCGGGCGCCAGCGGATCGCCCTCCAGCGCGTCGTAGTACGGGCGGTATTCGGTGGTCGGCGCCATCAGCGCGCGCAACCCGAAGCGCCCCGCCAGATGCGCCCCGAACCGGAGGCAGGCATGCTCCCGCACCCTGTGCGCCGGGATGTTGTCGAGCCCCCAATCGGGTGAAGCGACCGCCAGCTCACCTTCGGTGATCGCGTGACACAGCTCGTGGAACAGAAGCTGCGCGAACGCGTCGTCCTCGTCCAGCAGATCGTCGGCGCCGATCGCGATCCGGCCGCGGCCATCGCTGGTGGCGTAGGCCTCCGCGGTGCGGGCGACGGCAAAACCTATCCGCTCGGCCGCCTCCCGCCAGATCGTTTCGATCGCGCGCGCCGCGAGCGGGCTCGGTGTCGCGCACGGTGCGGGTCGCATGGCCGGTATTGTGAACCGCGCGGCGCGCCGCCGCGAGCGGCCGCCGTCGAGCATTTTGCGAGTTACTTGATAACAGCGCACCGCGCCAGGGGTGAGATTTTTTGACATCCCGCTTGCCTTGGAGGGGGTGCGGATCAAACC
>CAYTTF010000133.1:0-11253 GCA_964440665.1 uncultured Myxococcales bacterium
CCCGAGGAGCACAAGCTCGGCATCCGCGGCAGCTCGACCTGCCCGCTCTACCTCGAGGACTGCACGATTCCGATCGAAAACGTCCTCGGCACCATCGGGCAGGGGCACAAGATCGCCTTCAACGTCCTCAACATCGGCCGCTGGAAGCTGGGGATCGGCGCCGTCGGTGGCGCGAAGTACTGCCTGGAGCTGGGGATCAAGTTTGCCCGCGAGCGCAAGCAGTTCGGCAAGCCGATCTCGGACTTCGATCTGATCCGCAAAAAAATCGGCGATATCGCGACGCAGACCTTCGTCGCCGAATCGATGGCGTTCCGCACCGCTGGCCTCCTCGACGCGCGGGCGGCCACCATCGACCCGGCCGATCCGCAGGTGCAGAAGAAGCAGGTCGACGCGATCGAAGAGCACAGCATCGAGGCGTCGATCATCAAGGTGTTCGGTTCGGAGATCCTGCACGCGACGGCCGACGAGACGCTGCAGATCTTCGGGGGCGCCGGCTACATCGAGGACTACCCGATCGAGCGCGTCAGCCGCGACGCGCGCATCAACCGGATCTTCGAGGGGACCAACGAGATCAACCGCCTGCTGGTCCCGGGGACGATGCTCAAGCGCGCGCTGACCGGCCGCCTGGCGCTCATGAAGCTGGTGGGCGAGGTGCAGCAGGAGCTGGCCGACCCCATCAAGATCGACCGTCGCGTTCCCGACGGTCCGCTCGGGCGCGAGCGCAAGAAGTGCGACTTCGCCAAGCGCGCCATCGCCTACGCCGCCTCGCTGGGCGTGCAGAAATACATGCAGCAGATCTCGGAGAAGCAGGAGCTGCTGGGCGTCCTGGCCGACGCGCTGATCCTGACCTTCGGGATGGATTCGGCGATCTCGCGGACGCTGCAGCTCATCGCGGCCAAGGGCGAGGCGGGAAGCCAGATTCCCCTCTACATGACGCAGCTCTTCGTCGCCAACGCGCACGAGCGGGTCTTCGAGATGCTGCGCGAGATGCTGATGTGGATGTCACAGGACGAGGAATGGGGACGCGAGATCCGCGACATCAACACCTACTACAGCCTCGATCGCGTCAACACCTTCTCGCTGCGCCGCAAGATTGCCCTCCACGTCATCGAAGCCGGCGGCTACGCCTTGTAGGCGCTAAGGGATGCGCTTCCAGCTGGGGCGGAAGGCGGCGGAGTAGGTCGGGGGGCCGTCGGAGAGGACGTAGTCGACGCGGCGGTTGCGCGGCTCGTCGACGTTGTCGGCGGTCTTGACCTCGGGCGAGGTCTCCCCGAACCCTTCAAACGAGATGGGGAGCTTGACGCCGCGCTTGCGGAACCAGCCGGCGATCGAGCGGGCGCGATCTTGCGACAGCTTGAGGTTGTGCGACGCGCTTCCGACGGTGTCGGTGTGGCCGGCGATGTACAGGGTGATGCCCGGGTGCATGCTACCGTGGGCCTTGTCCTTGGCGAGCACCTCGTCGAGCTTGGCGTAGGCGGCCTCGAGCTTGGGCGTCTCCGGGGCGTCGATCTCCGCCGAGCCGGTCTTGAAGTTGACGTCCTCGTGGGGAATCGGCACGAACCAGGGCGCGATCTGGACGCCGACCCAGGAGCCCTGCGCGTCGTACGCGCGGACCTCGATGCGCGCGACCGCCGCGTCGCTGGACGGCGTCCAGGTGACGATGAGCGGCGCGCCGGCGGGGCGTCCGGAGAAGTCCTGCTCCTCGTCCGCCAGCACCGCGTCCGATTCGGCGTAGACCTCGATCTTCACCTTGCCGGCGGGGTGCGACATCTTCACCTCCAGCCGGTGCTGCTTGAGATCGACCTTGCTCTTTTCGACCTGAACCTTGAGCGACGACGGCGCGGCGGCTGCGCCGGGAGCGCCGCCGAGGATGGCGGTCGCGAAAGCGAGCGTCACTAGCCCGGAGAGACCGGAGAGACCGGGGAGACTCGAGAGACCCGAGACGCGCCTCACGGGGCCATCCTAGCACTTTGGCAACCGCGTGGTTTCGCTCACCGGGGCGCGTTCCGCCGCGTGGTAGCGTTGCAGCGTGCGGTTGCAACCCTGGTCGCTGGCGCTTGCGGTCCTCGCCTGGGCGGCGGGGTGTGCGACCGGGCCGCGCCCCGCGATCGAACCGGGATTCGCGGCGCGCGCCTACACGCCGGGGCGGATTGCGCTCCTGCCGCCCGACGTCTTCGTGGTGCTCGATCAAGTGGGCGACAACGATCCGGTGAAGTCGGCGGCGCTGGGGCAGGTCGTGTCGGTCGAGACCGTGCGCGCCGTCGAGCAGGCGCTGCGGGCGCGCGGCTACGACGTCGATCTGTCCGCGCGCTGGGACGGCATCCTCGGAAGCGACGGGACCCTGCTGGTCAGCCGCGATGAGCTCGGAGCTCTCGCCGGCGGTATCGTCGCCTTCGCGAACAGCCCCGAGGGTGGCGCGGAGGGTCCGGCGACCGTCCCGAGCCTGGTGGCGCCCGAGCTGGCGGCGCGGGTCGGCTGGGCCACGCAGTCGGACGCGCTCCTCTATGTCAACGTCAAGGGCGCGGTCACCACGCCGGGCAAACGTGCCGCCACGATACTGGCGGTGGTGTTCATCGTGGTGATCGTCGCGGCGATCATCGTGCTGGCGTCGAAGCACGGCGGTGGTTCCAGTCCGTCGGGGCTTGGTGGCGGTGGGCGGGCGCAGCCCCTCGGTCGCGCGTCCGCGCCCTCGGGAGGCTGGCACGGAGCGGCGACCCCGGCGCGCGCGGTTCCGGCGCGCTCGACTGGGTGGCGCGGGGGCGGCTCGGTCCCTGCGGTACCACGCGGGGCGCGCGTCTACCGCGGCGGCGGCGGCCCGGGCATCGGCCTCGCGGTGATCGTGCCGCTCGACGAGCCCGTCTACACGCACGACGGCAGCGTCGGCTACGACGATCCGGTCTTCGCCGGTGACGAGCTTTATGTCTCGATGACGCTCGTCTCGACCTACGATGGCCGCGTGCTCTGGCACGCGCGCGACAACCTCGATCTGGCCGCCGATCGCCCGCCCGACGTCGATCGGATGGTCCACACGTTTGTCGACACGCTGCCGCCCGCTCTCCCCCGACCGCTGTCGCCCTCTGCGCCAGCGGCGGCCGACCCATCCCGACCCGCGGCGCCCCCGTGAAGCCCCTCGGGTCGCGCGTGCGACGATGAGCGCTCCCTTCGCCGAGCGTCCGGCCGCGGCGACCGGTGCCCTGCGGCAACCGCCCGGTCTCTACCTGCTGTTCGCCGTCGAGATGTGGGAGCGCTTCTCGTACTACGGGATGCGCGCGCTGATGGTGCTCTATCTGGTCGACGCTCGCCACGGCGGGCTCGGCTGGGATCGCGTCCCGGCGCAGCGGCTCTATGGTTGGTACGGGTTCTTCGCCTACCTGCTGCCCGTGGTCGGGGGCGTGCTGGCGGACCAGCGTCTCGGCACCCACCGCGCGATGGTGATCGGCGCCCTGGTGATCGCCGCCGGCCACTTCTGTCTGGCGACGCCGCCACTGTCGGCGTTCTTCGTGGGCATGGCTCTCATCGTGATCGGCACCGGCTTCTTCAAGTCGAATGTTTCGACGATGGTTGGCCAGCTCTACGGCGACGACGATCCGCGCCGCGATCCGGGCTTCACGATCTTCTACATGGGCGTCAACGTCGGGGCGCTGCTCGGTCCGATCGTCTGCGGCTACCTGGCCGAAAGCCCGCGCTGGGGATGGCACTGGGGCTTCGGCGCGGCTGGCGTCGGGATGGTGATCGGCCTGCTGGTCTACCTTCGGCTCAAGTCGCGCTACCTGCCCGGCGTCGGCGTCGTTCCCAACCGGCGCGCGGCCGAGGCGCGGGGCGAGCGCTCTTCGGGCTTTTCGCCCGAAGAGCACGATCGCGTCCTCGCGTTGCTCATCATTTATTTTTTTACCATCTTCTTCTGGATGGCGTTCGAACAGGCCGGGTCGTCGATGAATCTGTTCGCCGCCGAGCGAACGGATCGCCTGATCCACGGTTGGACCTTTCCAGCCTCGTGGTTTCAGTCCGTCAACTCGGCCGTCATCCTGATCGCGGCCCCGATCTTCGCGGGGGTCTGGACCGCCCTCGCCCAACGCGGGCGTGAGCCGGGAACACCGGCCAAGATGGCCGCCGGCCTGGCGTTGCTGGCGGGCGGGTTTCTGTTCATGGTCGTTGGCGCCAAGCGCAGCGAAGGGGGCGTGTTGGTGAGCCCGTTCTGGCTGGTCGCCGCCTACACTCTCCACACCTTCGGCGAGCTCTGCCTGTCACCGATCGGCCTGTCGCTGGTGACGCGGCTGGCCCCGTTCCGGCTGGCCTCGCTCTTCATGGGGCTGTGGTTTCTGGCCACCGCGGCCGGCGAGCTGCTGGCGGGCCAGCTGGCGGCGCTCACCGATCGGGTCGCGCGCGGCGAAATCTTCCGCCTCCTGGGCGGGCAGGCCGACTTCTATCTCATCTTCGTGGTGTCGGGCGGCGTCGCAGCGCTGGGTCTCACCCTGCTCCGTCCCAAGCTGCGCTCTCTCATGCACGGTCGCGATACGTGATCCGGCGCGTCGCCTGCTCCGCCTTGCGTGCTTTCCCCGCTGTCTTGCCTGCCGCCGCGTGCGTTTTGATAATGTGCGGCGTGGTGAACGCAGCGCCGGCCGATCCGTTTGCGTGGCTCGAGGACGGCGACGCGCCGACGGTGCAGCGCTGGACGGAGGCGCAGAACGCGGCCACGCGGATGATCTTGGACGCCGTTCCTGGACGCGTGGCGCTGGAGCAGCGGTTCTGGCACCTCTTCGAGATAGGATCGCTCGGTATTCCCGTCTCGCGCCCGCACGGCGGAAGTCGCCGGTATTTCTACACGCGCCGCGACGGCAAACAGAACCAACCGGTGCTGTACTTGCGCGACGGTATCGACGGCGCGGACCACGCGCTCGTCGACGTGAACAGCGAACGGGCCGACGGCACGCGGGCGCTCGACTGGTGGGTTCCCTCGGACGACGGCGCCCGCGTCGCCTACGGCGTCTCCGACGACGGCAACGAGGAATCTGTCCTCCGCGTGCGCGACGTCGCGACCGGCCGCGACACCGGCGACGAGATCCCGCGCACCCGTGCCTGCTCGCTGGCCTGGACGCCCGATGGGCGCGGCTTCTACTACACCCGCTACCCCGCTGCCGGCGAGGTGCCGCCGGGCGAGGAGGCCTACCACCGCGCCGTGTTTCATCACCGCCTCGGCGACGCGCCGGCGCGAGACCCGAAGATCTTCACGGGGCGCGAGCGCACCGACTGGCCGGGCGTCGATCTCTCTCCGGATGGGCGCTGGCTGGTGATCACGGTCGAGCAGGGGTGGTCGAAGAGCGAGGTCTACCTGCTCGACACCCACGGTGGAGCGGACGCTCTTGCCGCGCCGGTGGCCCTCGCGACCGGCGAGGAGGCCAAGTTCCGGGTCGTCGAAGCGCTCGACGATCGCATCTATCTGTTCACCACCAGCGGCGCGCCGCGAGGTCGCCTGTTCCGCGTGGATCCGAAACAGCCGGCGCGCGCCCACTGGCGGCTGATTCTGCCCGAATCCGACGACGTGCTCGACAGCGTGGTCTATTTTCGCGGCGGGCTGGCCGCGGCGTACCTGCACGACGCGACGGCGCGCCTGCGGTTCTACAGCGGCGACGGCGTAGAGCACGGCGAGGTGCCCCTGCCCGGCATCGGCGCCATCACCGGTCTTGGCGGGGCGCGCGACGCGAACGAGCTCTTCTACGCATTCACCGGCTTTTACGCCCCCACCGCGATCTTTCGGGTCGTCCCCGACGTCGCGTCCAAGGACACTTCGCGGACCCGCGCATCGCAGAGGGGCGCGATCTGGCGGCAGCTGGCGGCGCCCATCGATCCCTCCGACTTCGAGGTCGAGCGCGCGATGGTCACCTCGCGCGATGGCACCCGCCTGCCGCTCTTCCTGGCGCATCGCAAGGGCGTTGCGCGTGACGGCACCCGCCCCGCCCTTCTGACCGGCTACGGCGGCTTCGACGTGAACATGCTGCCCGGCTGGACGCCGTCGGCGATCCCGTTCTTGGAGAGCGGCGGGACCTTCGCGCTGGCCGTCCTGCGCGGCGGCGGAGAATACGGCGAGGCCTGGCACCGCGCCGGCATGCTGGCAAACAAGCAAAACGTCTTCGACGATTTCATCGCCGCCGCGACCTGGCTCATCGATCGGCGCGTCACCAGCGCCGATCGGCTGGCGATCTCGGGGCGCTCGAACGGCGGCCTCCTGGTCGGCGCCGCGCTCACCCAGCGCCCGGAGCTGTTTCGAGCGGTCGTGTGCGGCGTGCCGCTGCTGGACATGCTGCGCTATCACCTGTTCCGCATCGCCGCGCTGTGGGTTCCCGAGTACGGCTCGCCCGACGATCCCGAAGCGCACCGGTGGCTCTCGGCCTACTCGCCCTACCAGCACGTGCGCGACGGTGTGAAATACCCAGCCGTCTATCTTCACACCGCCGCGTCGGACTCCCGCGTCGACCCCATGCACGCGCGCAAGATGGCGGCGCGGCTGCAGGCCGCCGCGGCCAGCACGAAGATCGCCGGTTCGAACACGGCGGGGGCGAATCCAATTCTGCTCCAGGTCGAAGGTCGGGCTGGCCACGGCGCCGGCAAGCCCCTCGGAAAAGTCATCACCCAGCTGGTGGACGAATGGAGCTTTGTTTTTTCCCAGCTCGGGGTCGCCTACCATGGCCAGCCATGAAGAAGATCCGGGTCGTCATCTTGTTCGGGGGTCGCTCGGCGGAGCACGAGATCTCCCTGCTGTCTGCGCGCAACGTGCTCGCCGCGCTGGATCGCGATCGGTTCGAGCCGTCGCTGATCGGAATCGATCGGTCCGGCCGCTGGCACCGCGAGTCGGAGCGGACGCTCGCCGCTGCGACCGGTGATCCCCGCGCGCTCGCGCTCGACCAGGCGGCGCCGATCGTCGGCATCGAGGAGGGTCTTGCGGCCACGACGGCGTCCGCGGCGCCCCAGCTGGCCCCGTCCGTCGCGATGCCCGCGGGCGACGACGTGGTCGTATTCCCGGTCCTGCACGGAACCTTCGGCGAGGACGGCACTATGCAGGGCCTCCTCGAGCTCGGCGACGTCGCCTATGTTGGGTCCGGCGTGCTCGGGTCGGCGGTCGGCATGGACAAGGACGTCGCCAAGCGACTCTTGCGCGACGCCGGGATTCCGATCGTCGACTTCGCGGTGGTCACCGCCGCGGGTTTTGCCCGCGATCGGGCAGCCGCGCTCGCCGCAGCGCCGGCGCTGGGCTACCCGCTGTTCGTCAAGCCGGTGAACGCCGGTTCCTCGGTCGGCGTGTCGCGCGTGGCCGGTCCGACCGGCCTCGAGCCGGCGGTTCGGGCCGCGTTCGCGTTCGATCGAAAAGTCCTGCTCGAGCGCGCCGTCGACGCGCGCGAGATCGAATGCGCGGTGCTGGGCAACGATGAGCCCGTCGCCTCGATTCCAGGAGAGATCCTGGTCCACCACCCGGACGGGTTCTATTCGTACGACGCGAAATATGTCGATCCCGACGGCGCCAGCTGGAAGATCCCCGCGGATCTCACGCCGGCAGCTGCCGCGCGCGTTCAGGCGCTGGCGGTCGCCACCTTCCGGGCGCTCGAGCTCGCCGGCATGGCGCGCGTCGATTTCTTCATGGAACGGGGCGGAGGCGCCCTCTACGTCAACGAGGTGAACACTATTCCCGGATTCACCGCCATCTCGATGTACCCCAAAATGTGGGAGGCCTCGGGATTGTCACAAAAGGCTTTGATTTCGCGGCTGATCGACCTGGCCCTGGAGCGCCGGGATGCCCGCCGGGCCCTCCGGACCGGGGTCGGAGCTCCGTAACGGGGTGACGCCTCGAACAGATTTGTTATTTTCCGTGTATCCGAATAGAGGCTCCGCTCGTACACGGGGACGTGGATCGAGAAATTGGTGCGATCAAAAGAGGCGTCGGACGGCCGTCTAAAGCCCAGCCATTTCGAGCATTTGTGATGGAGCTGCTGCTCAAGCAGCCCGGTTTGAGATCGCTGGAGGTCGTTCGGCGGGCCCGCCAGGCGGGCTACGCGGGGGGCAAGAGCGCGCTTTATTCGCTCATCGCCAGCGTTCGGCCGCGGCGTAGCCGGCCGCTCAGCGACCACGACAAGGTTCCGGGCGAGATCGCGCGCCACGGCTTCGGCCAGGTGGACGTGCGATTCCGGGACGGCCGCGGGCACACGCTGACGTTCTTCGTGTCGCGGCTCGAGTATTCGCGCTGGTCGATGGCGTCGATCGTCCCCGACCAGAGCCTCGAGACCTGCGTGCGGACGCTGATCGCCCACTACCGTGTCATGGGGGGCGTGCCCCTCCTCGCGGCGTTCGACCGGGCGCGCCCAATCGGTGTCGGCGCCGATCGCGACGGCCGGGTCAGCGAATGGGACCCCGCGTTCGCCTACGCGGCGCTGCAGATCGGTCTCGGTATCGAGGTGCGGGCGCGCCGCGGCGCGGATCGTGGGCCGGGAACCAACCTCGGCAACTGGTTGAAGCTGGCCTTCTTCAAGGCCGTGAGCTTCATCGACGAGGCCGATGCCTCGCGCCAGCTGGCGGATTGGCTGCGCGAGCAGAACAACCAACCGCAGACGGAGGCCTCCGGAAAGACCCCGGCGCTGCTGCTGACGGAGGAGCGCCAGCGCTTGCGGCCGCTCCGGGTCGAGCCGCGCGATTTCGCGCTCCGTTTTCCGGTGCTGGTTGGACCGCGCGCCGTGGTGGTCCACGACGGCCAGTCGTATGCGATGCCGCCCGATTCGGTGGGATTGGTCGGCGCGCTGCACCTCCACCCCGATCGGATCGCGATCGTGGCCGGCCGCTACGAGGCGACCCATCAGCGCCGCCAACCGGCGCCGGTGACCGTGCCCTCCGCCGCCTCGACCGCGGGGTCCGGCTGGTCTCCCTCGCCCGCAATCCCCCTGGCCGCGCGCGCCAGCTAGACGTTCTTGCCGCGACCGATGCCGTAGTAGGTGAAGCCGGCGGCGCGCAGCTCTGCCGGATTCCAGACGTTGCGGCCATCGAACAGCACCGGGTGGCGCATGATCGACTTGAGGCGTTCGAACGACGGGCGCCGGAACTCGTTCCATTCGGTCACGAGCGCCAGTGCGTCGGCGCCTCGCGCGCATTCGTAGTGTGACTCCTCGTACTTGATCCGATCGCCGAGCTGCTTGCGCACCGCCTCGATCGCGACTGGGTCACTCGCCGACACGATGGCGCCGGCCGCCAGCAACCGATCGATCAGCACCAGCGCCGGCGCCTCGCGGATGTCGTCGGTGCCCGGTTTGAACGCTAGCCCCCACACGGCGATGCGTTTGCCGCGCAGGTCGCCACCGAAGTGCGCCACCATCTTCTCGCCCAGACGCTGTTTTTGCCGCTCGTTGACGGCCACCACGGCGTCGAGGACCTCCAGCTTGTATCCGACCTCGCGTCCGGTGCTGATCGCGGCCCGCAGATCCTTGGGGAAGCAGCTCCCCCCGAATCCGGGTCCCGCGTACAGGAACTTGGGACCGATGCGGGCGTCGGAGCCCATCCCCTTGCGCACCAGCTCGATGTCGGCGCCCAGCAGCTCGCAGAGGTTGGCGAGGTCGTTCATGAACGAGATGCGCGTCGCCAGCATGGAGTTGGCGGCGTACTTGGTCAGCTCCGCGGAGCGGCGGTCCATGATCAGCATCCGATCGGTCGTGCGCGTGAAGGGGGCGTAAAGAGCGCGCAGCATGTCGACGGCGCGCCTGTCGTCGGTCCCGACCACCACCCGATCCGGCTTCATGAAATCGCTTACCGCGTCGCCCTCCTTCAAGAACTCGGGGTTCGAGGTCACCGCGAATTCGTGCTTGGCCACCTTCTTGATGACCGACTCGATCTTGTCGCCGGTGCCGACGGGAACGGTCGACTTCGTGACCACCACGGCCCACCCCGTGAGCGCGGCCCCCACCTGTTCGGCTGCCTTGAGGATGAAGGAGAGATCTGCGGAGCCGTCGGGTCCGGGCGGCGTTCCAACCGCCAGCAGGATCACCTCGGCCCCGGCGACGCCTTGGGCCACTTCCGTGGTGAAGGTGAGGCGCCCTTCGGTCGCGTTGAGCGTGACCAGCTTGTCCAGGCCCGGCTCGTAGATCGGCATGACGCCGCGCTTGAGGCCTTCGATCTTCTGGACGTCGACGTCGCAGCAGACGACATCGTTTCCCATGTCGGCGAAGCCAGCGCCCGCCACCAGCCCGACGTAGCCGGTGCCTATGACGCAAATCTTCATGCCGATCGCATACCATGATCGCGGCGCTTCATGAACGTGATGCTTTTGGCTGCGGGTCGTTCGACCCGTCTCGGCGCGCTCGGGCTGGCACTGCCGAAACCGCTGGTGCCGATCTGCGGCTATCCCGCGATCCGCTTCGGGCTTCACGCCGCCGCCCGGGCCGGCGCCACGCGCGCAGTCGTCAACGTCTTCCACCGAGGCGATCTGGTGCAGGCCGCGCTCGGCGACGGGCGGGCGCTCGGCCTCGCGATCGCCTACTCCGTCGAGGAGGAGCTGCTCGGGACCGGCGGCGGGCTCGCCAGGGCCCGCGCGCTGTTCGCGCCGGGCCCGGTCCTGGTCATGAACGCCAAGGTGGTCGCAGACCTGGATCTCGCCGCGCTCGTCGCCGTGCACGGCGCGGGCGACGCGGTCGCGACCATGCTCTTGCGCGACGATCCCGAGCCCCAACGCTGGGGCGCGATCGGCGTCGACGCCGGCGGGCGGGTGGTCAGCATCCTAGACGCCCATTCGCCGCGCCCGCCGGAGGGTCCGGTGACCCTGCGGATGTTCACCGGCGTGCATCTGCTGGCGCCCGCGCTGCTCGATCGGTTGCAGCCGGTCTTTTGCGACGTCATCCGCGACGCCTACCTCCCCGCGCTGCTCGCCGGCGAGACGATCCGCGCGGTGACGCTCGGCGGCTACTTCGCCGAGCATTCGACGCCGGAGCGCTATCTCGCCGGCAACCTCGCCCTCCTGCGCGACCCGGGCCTCTTGCGCGATCCGCCGGGGCCGCTGGTCGGCGTCGACCAGGCGGCCGAGATCGCCACCTCGGCGCAGATCATTTCGCCCGTTCGGATCGAAGCCGACGCCGTCATCGCGACCGGCGCCACGGTCGGTCCCGACGTGGTGGTGGGATCGGGCGCCCGGATCGCGGCCGGGGCGCAGGTCCGACGTGCCGTGATCTGGTCAGGCGCCACCGTCGGCGCCGGGATCGACCTGCGCGACGCGATCGCGACGCCGACTCA
>CAYTTF010000134.1:0-11217 GCA_964440665.1 uncultured Myxococcales bacterium
GTAGCCGCCGCCCTCACCGCCGTGATCTGGGCCCGCCCGCTCCGCACCCGGGCGGCCACGATTCTCTTCGGCGTCGCGATCTGGATCGCGGCGCTCAGCCCGCTCGCCCCCTCGTTCGCCGGTGCTCTCCATCTGGATCCGGGTCCGAGAGATCTCTCCATTTTTCAGATATCGGCGACGTTCGCGATCGTGGCCATGCTGCTCGACGGATCACGCCGGCTTTCTGTGCTGGCCGCCGTCGGACAGTGCGGGCTCTACGCGCTGGCCAACTACGTGCGCGATTCCAGCACCGAGATCGCGTTCGCGTACATCTTCTTTTACGGCGTCCTGATCGGGGTCCAGGCGCTTCGTGGCGCGGCGCCCGATCGGACCGCGCCCGCCGTCGCGCGTTCGTTCGCGCGGCAGGACGGCGTGATCTTCGTCGCCACGACCTGCCTCGCGCTCCTGGTGACGAACCTGGTATTCGCGCGCGTCGTGTTCAACGGCGACGAGGTCGCGAACTCGTTCCAGGCCGACGTTTACGGCCACCTGCGCGCTTCCGCACCCATCCCGCCGTGCCCGTCGATGTTCGAAAACTACTGGGTCTTTCGCCACCTCGGACACGCGTTCTCGCAATACACACCGGGCTGGCCGCTGTTCATGGCTCCCTTCCAGAGGCTCGGCATCATCTGGCTCGCCGGACCGGTCATGGGGGGCCTGCTCGCGGTCGCCATCGCGCGCTTGTCGCGCCGGGTCGCCTCGGGGCTGGGCACGGCGCCCGAGGAATCCGAACGCATCGTGGTGGTGGCCGGCTGGCTGGGACCTTTCTTCGCGATGCTGGGTCCGTATTTGCTGCTCAATAGCGCCTCCCGGTTCTCGCACACCATGGTCTGCGCGTGCTTCGCCTGGGCGGTGGAGAGCCTGTGTGCCGTGTCGTCCAAGTCGGAGTCGCTCTCGAACGGGCGGCGCGACTGGGGCTACGGGTTTCTGCTGGGCGCGGCGACGTCGCTCGGGCTGGCGACGCGTCCGGTGGACGGGGCCACGCTCGGTGTCGGGGTGTTTCTCTATTTTCTCTGGAGCTTGGCGCACGGGCGGATCACCTGGCGCGCGTTCCTCGGCACGGCCATCGGGTTCCTGCTCTTCGGCGGGCTCACCGCGATCATCCTGCGGCTCCAGCTGGGCGCGTGGTTTCAGACCGGATACACCATCAGTCCATCGATCCATCCGGAGTCTCGACTGAACCTGAGCTGGCCCCAACCAAACCAGTTGAAGAACGGCATCCCGCTGGCAACGGGTTCATATGGTTGGTGGCCTGCCGCCCCCGCGCTCGGGATCGCAGGTCTTTTTCGGGCGCTCGGCGGACGCGAACGCCGGGTCGTGCTCATGCTGGTGACGAGCGGCCTGGCGCTCAGCGGCTTCTACTTTTTCGTCGAGTTCGCACGTGGGGGGTACGAAGGCCTCGGTCCGCGCTACGTGTTGCCGCTCGTGGTACCCATGGCGACAGGGGGAGCGTGTCTTCTGGCCCCTCTCTTCGAGAGGGCCCGCGCGCTCGGATCTGGATTCAGGTTGGGGATCGGGCCGGCCGGCCCGGCGCTGCTCATGCTCCTCGCCGTCGCCAGCGGTGTAATCCGCATCGCGCCCCGCGTGTACCCCATCGCCTACGAGGAGAACAAGTATTCGACGGCGCCGCTCCGTGCGGCGAGACGCGGCGCGCTGAAGAACGCCATTGTCGTGCTCGAGCCGGGTCACCTGCCCGCCAGTGAGACCAACCTGGCTCAGAATTCGCCGATGAATCCAAATCCCGACGTCCTCTTCCTCATTCGCCGAAGCCCGGCCGATGAGGTCTGCGCCCGCCAACATTTTCCCGGCCGGAAGTGGTACCGCGCGGGCATGACGGAGACGCTGACGCCCTGGTAAAGTCAGGGGGATCTCGAAAACCTGAGGGGCAACGGAGCAATTGTCGAGGCGGTTGGGGGAATAGACCCCAGATTTCGCGGGCTGAGATGACAAGGTCCCCCATCTAGGTTTGGCATCGCGCTTGCGTTAGCCGGGAGCCCTAACCGCGAGGATCGACCATGAAGCACATCGCCCTAGCCCTGATCTGCACCGCCGCCGCCTGCGGCTCCGACCCGACCACGCGCACCATCGGGCAGACCGACTTCGTCTCCGCGCCCCCGGCGGGCAGCGGCGTCGGTACCCCCGGCGGATCGCAGTCGCTGGGCAACGACGGGGCGAAGGGAGGCGCCGCGGCCGTCCCTGGCGCCTCCGTGGGCACGGCGACCACCACGCCGACGCGCACCGTCGAGGAGACCGACCTCTACCGGCTGGACGGCAACCGCCTCTACTACCTCAACAGCTATCGCGGACTGATGGTCTTCGACGTGACCGACGTCGATCACCCGGCGCTGCTCGGGCGCTCGCCCATCTACGGCTCGCCGGTCGACATGATCGTGCGCAACGGAGTCGCCATCGTGGTGGTCGCCGACTGGTACGGACAGCTCGCCGACGGGTCGCCGTTCTACGGATCGATCGTGCGCGGCCTCGACGCCACCGACCCGGCCAACATCAAGGTGCTGGGCGAGGCGAAGCTCGGCGGCTGGGTGCGCGACGACCGCGTCGTCGGCGACGTGATCTATGCGGTCAGCGAGGACTACGGCGTGTCGTACGGCTGGAACTACGGCTACGTGGGCTCGACGACGGAGACCGTGGTCGTGTCGTCGGTCAGCTTCGCCAACAACGTCATCTCCGCGGTGGGTGAGGTCGACTTCCCAGGTTACACGGGCGTCTTCAACGTCACGCCCAATTCGATCCTGCTGGCGCACGACGCGCCGCCCGCCGCCAACGGCGCCCCCAGCGGCCAGAGCCAGCTTCTGTATCTCGACATTTCGGATCCGGCCGGCCACATCGTTCAGCGCGGATCGCTCACCGTCAATGGCCAGGTGCAGGGCTGGGGAGCGGACAACGGCCGCTGGAACCTGGATTTCTCCGACGGGCTGACGGCCCACGTGGTCGGCTGCGCCTCCGGCAGCTACGGTTACTGCGACAGCACCGCCGGCTACGTGCTTTCGATCGGTGACTTTTCCAACCCCGACGCGCCGGTGCTGTCGGCGCAGCTCGCCATTCCGTCGACCGGCTGGGGCGCCGCCGCCCGTTTCGACAGCAGTCGCCTCTACCTGTCTCCCTCGGGCTATTACGACTACGGGACGAACCAATCGACGCCGTTCCAGGTCTACGACCTGACCAACCCCAAGGCGCCCGCGCTGGCGGGGACCCTTTCGATCCCGGGGACCGTCTGGAACATCCTGCCAGCGCCCAGCCTGCGTCTGTTCGCGCTGGGAAGCGACTACGCCTCCTCGTCGAACGGCGACTCCGTCTCGCTGAAATACCTGGACGTCACCAATCCCAGCTCTCCGCAGCTGATCGGGACCTCCACCTTCGGTCAAGGGTGGGCCTGGACACCGGCGGCCGGGACGTTCAAGGCGTTCACCATGGACGCCACGCAGGGGCTGGTGGTGCTGCCCTTCTCGGGCTGGAGCAACACCACGCAGACCTACAACGACGGCCTGCAGCTGATAGATTTCACCGCGTCGAGCATCGCCACCGACGGCGCGGCGCTGACGCGCGGCTGGGTCGAGCGCGGGATCTTCGTGAAGAACCGGTTGGTTTCGCTGTCCGACCTGTCGCTGTCGGTCGTCGACTACAGCAACCGCACCGCCCCCGCCGTCACCGCCGAGCTGACGCTGGCCCGCAACGTCATCACCGCGCAGCCCGAGGGGAGCAATATCGCCGAGATCTCCAGCGACTGGTGGGACAACGACGTCTCCTGGTCGGAGGTCCGCCTGCTCCCGATCGCGAACGCCGAAGAGACCACCGACATGGGCAACATCCCGACGGTGCGGGTCGACGGCGTCAATGCGCAGGTCTTCATGAACGGCAGCCTCGCGTACATCGTGACCAACGTGCGCGTCCCGGCCGTCTGCGACACCTACGGGCGGCCGACCGGTCCGGCGCCCGATCCCACCACTTCGCCCTGCTATGGCCGCGCCGAGCAGATCCAGGTCGTCGATCTGTCGAACGGCGTCCGGCTGCGCGGAAAGATCCAGCTGCCGATGGATCCCTGGGGCTGGTACGGCTGGGGCTGGGGGGGCTGCTGGTACTACGATTGGTTCTGGGGCGGCGAGGTGGCGCAGGTCGAGGGGAACTCGCTCGCCTTCCGCCGCTGGGAGCCGATCTACGATCCGACCAACGGCTATTACATCGATTCCAACAGCGCCCTCTGGGTCGTCGATCTCGCCAATCCCGACGCGCCCGCGATCGCGTCGACGACCATCGTCACCGACGCCCAGGCCTGGTGGGGGAACATGCAGGTCGTCGGCAACGTCCTGTATACCGGCCACTACGAATGGCTCGACCGGCCCTCGACCAACGGACAAGACTGGACGGTGCGCTATTTCGCCGATCGCATCGACCTCAGCGATCGCGCGCACCCCCGGGTGAGCGCCAAGATCAACCTCCCCGGTCTGCTGGTCGGCGGCTCGGCCGCCGATCCGAACCTGCTCTACACCATCGACTACCGCTGGGATCCGAACACGAACATCGCGCGCGACGAGTTCAACGTTGTCCGGGTCGGCGGCAACTTCGCGGAGTTGGTGTCGACGACGACCCTCGATGGCTGGGTCGGCTCGACCTTCGTCCGCGGCAACGTGGCCTATATGTCGGCGGAGCAGTACGCCGATAGTGGCACCGGCGGCTCCACCACCGGGCCAACCGTGAACCTGCACGCCATCGATCTGACCGACCCGTCGGCGCCGGTCGACCGCGTGTCGACCAGCGAGAATGGGTGGGGCTGGCTGCTCGACATCGAGGGCGACCGAGCGGTATTGACCTCGGGCTGGGGCGCAAACGGCGTCGACATCTATCAGCTCACCGACGGGCAGGCGCCGCAATTTCGGCAGTTCACACGCACCCTCGGCTGGTGGTCGAACGGGGTCTCCCGCCAGGACGACACGCTCTACCTTTCGAGCGGCTACTGGGGCGTGCAGAAGATCGATCTGAAGTAGCGACCGGGGCCCCTCCGGGCGCCGAGACCGCAAATCGGATCCGACCTCACGCGGCGCGGGCGGGCCGTCGTAGAATGCCTGCGCGGGATGCCCGCTGGGGTGGCCGCGCGCGAGGATTCCATGGCCGCTCTCATCGACCTGACCGTGGTCCTGTCTCTGGCGCCGCTCTTCGTACTGTCCGGGTGTGACAGGCCACCGGGATCCAGCCCGGACGTGCTCACGCAACACAACGACGTCGGGCGCTCTGGCGAGACGCTCGTCGAGACGCGCCTCCAACCGCGTTACGTCGATGGATCGACCTTCGGGCTGCTCTACGACCGCAACGTGGACGGCGGCATCGTGGCGCAGCCGCTCTATGTCCACGGCGTCCGGACGGTCGACCACGGTCCGCGAAACCTGATCTTCGTCGCGACCGAGACGAATTGGATCTACGCCTTCGACGCCGACGACATCGACCCCGACCCCGACACCAAGCCGATCTTCAGCCGGCAGCTGGCCGCGGCGGGTCGCGTCCGGCCGGCGATCTGCGACGAGACGCCGTCGCAACGGGTGGGTATCACGAGCACGCCGGTCATCGACGCCGACGCCGACGCCGGCGCCGGCACCCTGTACGTCGTCGCGCGCGATTCGAACGACAACCAGTACACCCTGCACGCGCTGGACATCGCGAACAAGCTCGGCGACCGGCGGCCGCCGGTCCGGATCGCCGCCACCGCCGGCGACGGGATCGCCTTCAATGCGGAGTGCCAGCGCAACCGTCCCGCCTTGTTGCTCCTGAACGGCGTCGTTTATGTGGCATTCGGCAGCCTGGGCTGTGATCGCGACTGCCCGGGCGGCGTGCCCTACCGCGGCTGGGTCCTGGGATACCGCGCCAGGGACCTGGTCCCAACCGGCGTGTTTTGCACCAGCCCGGAGAGCGGACATGCCGGGATCTGGCAGGGGGGGAGCGGCCTCATCGGTGCCGGCGACAACCTCTATTTCCAGACCGGCAACGGTCCCGGTCGGCTCGGCAACGCGTTCGTCGAGCTGCGCGCGTCCGAGGTCGCCCCGGGGTTGGCGCTGGTCGCCAAGTATCAGCCCGCCAATCACGAGGCCCTCGATCGCGCCGACACCGATCTCGGCTCGGGTGGGCCGCTCCTACTTCCACCCGATCGTCTGGTCGGCGGTGGCAAGGAAGGGCGCTACTTCGTCCTCGACGCCGCCACCCTGTCTTTGACGCAGGACCAACCGACGCCGCCCGATGGCAGGGCGGGCTTTCAGGCCTTCGTCAACTCGTACCACGCGGCGAGCGACCGGCCGAGTTGCGGCGTGCTCACCCATTCGGCGTTTCCCACCAATTGCGACACGGCGACCGTTCCGCGCTGCTACGTGGCGCCGTTCCGTTATCAGGACGGCGAGGATTGCGGGCCGAACATCAACGGAGGTCCGGTGTATTGGTCCGCCGCCGATCCCCGTTATGGGCTCGTCTATCAGATGGCGGGTCGGGACTACCTGAAGGCCTTTCGGTACGACAAGAGCACGCACCACCTGGACCAAACGCCTTTCCTGACCTCGACGGTCCGCGCCGAGGAGGGAATGACGGGCGGCTTCGCCTCGCTGTCGGCGAATGGCGATCGCGACGCGATCCTCTGGATCTCATACCCGCTCGGGGACGGTCAGTGGCAGAACGTCCCGGGACGCCTGGCGGCTTTCGACGCGACGACGCTGCGCGAGCTCTGGCACGACGACGGCGGCTACCTGTTCGCCAAGTTCACGCCGCCGACGGTGGCCGACGGGAAGGTCATCCGCGCCACGCACTCGGGCAAGGTCGCGGTCTACGGGCTGCGCCCCTTCAGGTCGCCCGGATCGTGGTGGCGCCGGCTCGCGGAGCGGGTGGCGGCGGCCGTTCGTCCCGCCGCTCCGCCGCGGCGCGAGCCGGTCGGGCGCGCCGCCCTCGACGAAAAATACCGCCTCGCCGGCGGCGAGACCGGTTTTCTGGGGGTTCCCGCGTCCGACGCGCGGCCGGTCCGCGACGCCGCCGAGGGCTGGTACCGGGATTTTCGCGGCCTCGTCATCGGCAACGTTCCGTCGACGGTCGCGACGCGCCCGACGACGCGGCCCGAACCGCCGACGCCCGGGAAGCGCCCTTGGTCCGGGCCGGGAACGTTCTTCTCGTCGTCGATCTACTGGTCGGCGCGGACCGGCGCGCACATCGTGACGGGCGAGATTCGCGCCGCCTGGCTGTCGCGCGGCGGGCCGGCCGGTCCGCTCGGCTACCCCGCGGCCGACGAGCAGCCCGCGCCCGGCGGGGCCGGACGCCTCTGTCGATTCGAGCGCGGGGAGATTGTCTGGTCGCTCGCCGAGGGTGCGATCGTTCGCGTCCAGCCGCAGCCCCAGCTTCAACCCTAGCCGAGCTGGCCCAGGACGCCGGAGAGACCGCCGCCCGGAACCTGCTCGACGGAAAATTCGGTCACCTTTCCGTTGCGAACCGTGAACGCGACCCGCTCGCGCGGGTTCTGCAGCTTGCGGCCGGTGGCCGGCAGCGTCGGTCCGTGCGGTATGGCCAGCGTACCGGTGTGATTGCCGGTGACCTCGACGACGCCATACACGATGTTGGCCGCCTCGCGCAGGTCGCGAAGGTTGTGATCGAAGTCGGGTAGGGCGGCCCGCAGGGTCGTCCAGACGCCGAGCGCTTCCTCGCGCCCGAGCGCCTGGGGGCCCACGCCCACGAATCGGAAGTCTTCCGCCAGGTATTCGGCGGCCTTCTTTACGTCTCCACCCGAGATCTCCTTGTCCAGCTTCTTGACCACATCGAGTGCGCCCACGGTGTCCTCCTTGGTTTGGGTTGCTTGCTACGGGAGCGACTATGCGGATCCGTGCCGCCGGGCGGAACGATTGAAAGCGCCCAGGCCCCGTGCGATTTTGCACGGGTGTTCGACTGGAATGATCTTCGCTACTTACTGGCGATCGCGCGCACGGGGAGCTTGGCCGGCGCCGCGCGGGATCTCGGCGTCGAGCACACAACGGTCGGGCGCCGCCTGGCCGCGCTCGAAGCGACCCTCGGCGCGCGTCTGTTTCTGCGCGGGCCGGGCGGTTTGTCGGCCACACCGGCCGGCCTCGAGATCCTGCCCATCGCAGAAGAGATCGCGACGCGCGTCGAAACGATCGAGCGGCGCGTGTCGGGCGCTGACGCGCGCGTCGACGGCACGGTGCGCCTGACGACCTCGGAGGCGATCAGTGGATACTTCACCAAGCAGTTCTGGGCGCTGCGCTACCGGCACCCGGAGCTCATGATCGAGATCCTGAGCGGGAATCGGGCGTACGATCTCTCGCGCGGAGAAGCGGACCTCGCGGTGCGCGTTCGCGAGACGACCGAACCCGATCTCATCACGCGTAAGCTGGGACGCGCGGTCTGGTCGCTCTACGCCGCACCGTCGTACCTGGAGCGAAAGGGAGCGCCCGCGGCGCCCGAGGATCTGCGCGGGCACGACCTCATCAGCTTCGATGAGAGCCTGGGCGCCGTTCCAGGAGCCCTGTGGCTGCAAGAGCATGGCGAGGGGGCCAATATCGTCATGCGGGGCAACAGCATCGTGGCGGTCTTGAACGCGGCGATCTTCGGTATGGGTTTGGCGCTCCTTCCCTGTTTCATGGGAGACGCCGAACCGGCTCTGCGAAGGCTCACGCCCCGGGCGCTTGGATTGCGCGATGTCTACCTGGTCGTCCACCCGGACCTCGCCCGGGTGGCGCGCGTCCGGGCGGTGATGGAGTTCATCGTCGAGGTGTTCGAGCGCGACGCGGCTCTTTGGAGCGGCGAGCAGCCGCTCTAGGGGCGCTCGGCTCCGCGCAGCCTAGGGGGCCGACCAGGCGGTCGCGAGCGACGAGACGTCCCAGGTCGTGGTCGCGGCCTGATACCCGCTCGGCACGCCCGCGGTGACGGTCACGACGCGGTTTAGGATGTGGTCACGCGTGTCGTACTCGGTCGTCTGGCTGGCGATGGTCGCCGAGGTCATCGCGGCGGTGGTGAGCGACGCGAGGTTGAGCCCCGAGCACCCGGCCGACTTCCAGCCGACGAAGCTGGCGTCCCCGAGCGACAGCGGCGCGGTGCCGACGTTCCAGATGCCGGTGCCGATCATGCCCGCCCCGCTGAAGACGACATTGATCAGGGCCGCCTGGTCGTACCAGGCGCCCGTGCCCGCATCGCGGCCGAAGGTGGCCGTCACATTGGCGTCGACGCTGACGGTGGAATTGAGCAGCACGTATCCCTTCGGAACCGTCCCACTCGCGCCCGCGGCGATGGTCGCGCCGGTGCGGGCTACGAAGAGGCCATAGCTGGCTGCCGCACCGCCCAGATCGTTGACGAACCGCAAGCTGCAGTTCTCGAACAGCGCCGCGTCGGCGGTGCCCCAGATGAAGTCGACGTTGCCCTCGACGTAGCAGTTGTAGAACCAGTTCCGCCCCGACGTCTGGATGGTGTCCTGGTTGCTATAGAAGGAGCTGTTGAAGGCGGCCAAGGTGAACGCCGACCCACCGGCGAAGTAGAGGGCCTCGGCCTGGCTCACGACCGAACGAACCCCCGTGTTCTTCAGGGTGACGTTCTGAAGGACGACGTTGGTGCCCGTGAAGTAGACGGCGGCGCGCGTCGACGTGCTGCCGTTGACCATGTTGCCGTTCGAATATTGGACGATGCAGTTGTCTCCTCGGTTGTTCCCCGCCGGTCCGACGATGGTGACGGTCTGGGTCGCGCCGGATCCCGTGTAGTGGACCAGCTCATTATAGGTACCGGCCGCCATGTTGATGGTGACAGCGGTGGCGGCAGGTAACCCCACCGCCAGACCTCCGAGCGCACCCTGCAAGGTGCGGAAATTGGCGGTGCTGCTCTGCGAGCCGTCGACCGTCACGCTCGCCGCGCTCAAGGTCGGGGCCGCTCGTGTCGTAAATTTCCAGGTGGCGACCGTGCTCAGGTTGGACAGACCGTTGAACGCGACCCCGGTCAAGGTGCCGGTGATGGAGGTGGTGGGAATGGCCACGTAGTAGGCCGTGCCATAGGCGAGCTTGCCGAGGTGAGGCGTAAAGAAGACCGTGTTGCCGCTGACGCGAGCCAGCTGCGACCCGACGTTTATCACCGTCGTGCCGAAGGTCTGGGTCTCACCGGCGAAGGCGATGCTGTCGACCGCGCTGCCGTCGGCGAGCGCGTAGATGTTGATCAGGCCTCCCGTGTTCAGGGCGGGAGGCGCGTCGAAGGTGAGCGCCAGCTCCCCATCCGGGTAGGCGTTGGTCGCGCCCGGGGCGGGATAGGCGCGCGCCGCGAGCGAGCCGTAGGGGTCGGTGGCCTCGTACTCGGCGACGGAGACCAAGATCGTCTTCACGTTCGTCGCGGTGTTGGCGTCACCGAGATTGGTGACGGTCACCATCGACAAGCCGCCCTTGAGCGCGTGGAGCGCAATGGTCGAGTTGGTCGCGCCGTTGGTGACCGTCGCCGTCGCGACCGTCGGATCCGAGGATATCGCCGTCACGCCCGAGACCGCGCCTCCGATGGCGATCGCGGTTGCGGTCACGGACCCCGAGGCGCCCTTGGCCAGGTTCACGGTGGCCGACGAGAGCGAAAGCGACGCGGGGACATAGTTGACCAGGGTGCCGGTCGCCGAGTCGTAGACCGTGGCGCCGCTGGCGTCCTTAATCACGAGGTTCGTAATGGTGGCCGCGACGTTGTTGAAGGAGATCGCCGGGTAAACCGCGCCGCCGCCATAGACCGTCGTCCCGTTTGTCAGCGCGCTCGTGGGGGTGGTGCTCGTGGTCGACGTGCCTCCGACCGGTCCGGCGCCGTAGGTCACGTTGGTGCCGGTGCGACTGAACGTCAGCCGCAGCGGTGTTCCGTTGGTAAACGCAACCGTGGGCGCGCCCGCCGATATGGTGCCCATACCGTTGACGTAGTAGCCGTTGGTAGAATTGTTCAAATTGCGCATCAGCATGTAGGCATAGGAGTCGGTCCCGGCGAACCCGGTGGTGATGCCGAGACCGATGCCGCATGCATTGTTGGCCTTGTTCTGAGTCGTGATGTTCACCTGGGCCGTGATGCTGAAGTCGCCCGTCATCGGCGTGGGAAACGAGATGAAGCCGTTGCTGACGGTGCCGTAATTGTTGGGGGCGACGTATTTGAAGCCGTTGCCCGACGTGCCGAAGCTGCTGTTGACCGAGAACG
>CAYTTF010000135.1:0-11156 GCA_964440665.1 uncultured Myxococcales bacterium
GACGGGCCGAAGATACAAACCTCACGGGATCATTATATCTCGGCCGATCGAGCGGGAAAACTGAATCCCGCCGCCGCGCTGCGGCTTGCGATATCATGTGGTGGCTATTCCTACCGTCCCGACCGCCGTCCCGACCGCCGTCCCGACCGCCGTCTCGACCGCGCGAACGGCTCCAGCGGGGGCAGGCAGCGCCGGGCGCGGCCTGGCGTTCGATCAGATGGCGGTGGGCCTGCTGTTCGTCGCGTTTGCCGTCGTCGCGGCGTTTTCGCCCGCGCAGAACGACACATTCTGGCACCTGCGGGCCGGCGCCGACATCTGGCGGACCGGTCACGTTCCTCGGATCGACACCTATTCGTATACCGAGCTGGGAGCGGCCTGGCCCGATCATGAATGGTTATCGCAAGCGCTCATGTACGCCGCCTACCACTTGGGTGGGATGCGCGGGCTCGAGATCGGCGCGGCCGGGCTGATCCTGGCGACCATCGCGATCGTCTACCGGCTCATGGTCGGGCCGCGGCTGACGCGCTTCGTGGTCATGGCGGTGGGGCTGACGGTCTCGTCTTGTGTGTGGAGCCTGCGGCCCCAGATATTTTCGCTGCTTCTGTTGGTGCTGCTGGTGTGGTTGCTCGCGCGCGGCCGGTTTGTGCTGATTCCGCCCCTGTTTCTGCTCTGGGCGAACGCGCACGGCGGCGTCGTGCTGGGGGGCGTGGTGCTGGTCGCGGCGACCGCCGCGGCGATCGGGCGCTATCTGCGCGTCCGGGCTGCCGCCGATCGACGGCGGGCCGTCGCGCTCGCCGTCGCGCTTCTGCTCTCGGGATTGGCGACCGCGGCCACCCCGCTTGGATTCGGAATCTTCCGCTTTGTCGTCGTATCGACCGCGCGCTCGGTCGCCGCGCAGATCAGCGAGTGGTACGCGCCACGTCCGGACACCGTGCTGGGCGCGGCGTTTTGGGCTGTCGCCGTCGCGTTCCTGGTCCTCACGCTCGCGCGCCGGAGCGCCGTCTTGGCGGGGAGCTGGGCCGACTGGGTCGTCGTCGTCGCGTCGTTGGCCTTGCTGCCGTTCGCCGTCCGGTCGATGCGCAACATCGGACCCTTCCTGACGCTGGCCACGCCGGCGGCGGGTCGACTGCTCGGCCCCGAGTTTCGGTTTCGACTGAGCCGGCACCCGCGTCCACCCAGCCCCGATCATCCGCGCGTGAATCTGATGCTCCTGGTCGGCGCCTGCTTGGCCGCCATCCCGATGGTCCCGATCGGTTGGCGCGCCGGCGCCGCGTATCTGAGCTGGCATCCGATCGACGATCGGGCGCTGCAGGCGGTGCGGGTTTGTCCGGCGCCGATCTACAACCGGTACAACGAGGGCGGCTTCCTGATCTGGTTCGTGCCGGAGAAACCGGTCTTCATCGACGGTCGACAGGACCCGTACCCGCTGTCGTTCGTGGAGGAGGTGAGGGCAGTCGATCACGGCGGATCCTACCGGCCGCTGTTTGATCGCTACGGGGTTCGGTGCGCATTCCTACCGGCGAAATCGACGACGGGCGACCAGCTACGCGGCGACGGCTGGCAGCAGCGGTTCGTCGACGCCGACTGGGCCGTCCTGGTCGCTCCGGGGGCCGGTTGAGGCGGACCTGGCCGTGACTTTCGGACGGATGGCCGTCGGGATCTTCCTGCTCGGATTGGCGACGGTCGCGCTGCTCCTGCCGACGCAGAGCGATACGTTTTGGCAATTGCGGGCCGGGGCAGACATCTGGCGGACAGGACATGTCCCGACCGTCGACAGCTACTCGCACACCGTCGCCGGCCTCCCTTGGCCCGATCACGAAGGGCTGTCGCAGGCATTCATGTATCTCTGCTATCGCCTGGGCGGGATGCCGGGTCTCGAGATCGGCGCGGCCGTGGTGATCGGCGTCGGCGTCGTCCTCGTCTACCGCTTGATGGTGGGTCCGCCGGAGGCGCGCCTCGCGCTCATGCTGGTGCCGCTCACCGTCTCGTCGCTGCTCTGGGTGCTGCGCCCGCAGATCGTCTCGCTGTCCTTGCTGGTCGTGCTGATCTGGCTGCTGGCGCGCGAGCGCTACCGGCTCATTCCGGTTCTGTTCTGGATCTGGGCCAACGCGCACGCCGGCGTGGTGCTGGGTGGGCCGGTGCTGGTCCTCGCGACCGTCTGCGCCGGGCTACGTTTTCAGCGAGGGCGGGAGGCGGCGGATCGCAAACGGCTGATGACGCTCGCGGTGGTGTTGCCGCTGTCTGGCCTGGCGACGGCCGGCACGCCACTCGGGTTCGGGATCTACCGCTTCGTGTTGGAATCGACGGCGCGGCTCCACGCGGAGCAAATTCTCGAGTGGGGTGCCCCTTGGCCCACGGGCCCGTTCGAGGTGATCTTCTGGCTGCTCGCGCTCGGATTCCTGGGGTTGCTGGTGTGGCGGCGGCGTACCCTCCCGCTGGCGAGCTGGGCCGATACCGCCGTCGTGGCGTCCGCCACCGCCATCTTGCCGCTGGCTTTTCAATCGCTGCGCAACATCGGACCGTTCTTGATGGTCGCCACGCCGGCCGCGAGTCGGCTGCTCGGTGCAGATTTTCGGTTTCGCCTGCGATTGCCCGCGCGCGCACCGAGCCCCGATCATCCGGCCGTCAATGTGGCCGTCCTCGGGGGCGTCGCCGTGGTCGTGGCCGGAATCGTCGGGGTGAGCTGGAAAACGGATGCCCCGCGGCTCCGCTGGCATCCGGTTGGGGCGGCCGCCCAGAGCGCGCTCCGCGGGTGCGCAGGCCCCCTCTACAACCACTATTACGACGGCGGCTACCTGATCTGGCTCGTGCCCGAAAAGCGGGTCTTCATCGACAACCGCCAGGATCCCTATCCAATTTCGCTGCTGGCGGAGGACGTCGCGATCGAGCGCGGTGGGCCCTATCGTCCGACGTTCGATCGCTACGGGATCCGCTGCGCTTTCTTGCCCGCCGCCTCGAAGGTGGTCCCCCGACTGCGTGCGGACGGCTGGCAGCTCCGATTCCTCGACGAAAAGTGGGCGGTGTTGGCGGCAGCGGGGGCGGGTTGAGGTGGATCGCGCGGTGACAGCGGCGCCGGCCGAGCCCAGCCCCGGGCCGCCACCCGGACTGTCGTTCGAGCGGATGTCGATCGGCCTGCTATTCGTGGCGGTGGCATTCCGCGCGCTGCTCATGCCGGCGCAGAACGACACCTTCTGGCACCTGCGCGCCGGCGCCGACATCTGGCGCACGGGGCACGCCCCGCTCATCGACAGCTATTCCTTCACCGCCTCCGGGCTGCGCTGGCCCGATCACGAATGGCTCTGGCAGGCGTTCGTCTATGGGTGCCACCGGGTGGGCGGAATGCCGCTCGTCAGCCTGGCGGCGGGCGCTTTCGTCATCGGGGCCGTCGCGCTGGTCTACCGGCTGATGGTGGGGCCGCGGATCACACGCTTCGTCTTGTTGGTCGTGGCGCTGGTGCCGGCATCCTGTGTCTGGGCGCTGCGCCCGCAGGTGGTCACCATTTTGGCGCTGGTCCTCCTGGTGTGGTTGCTCGGCCGCGAGCGCTTTCGCCCGATTCCGTTTCTGTTTCTCCTTTGGGCGAACCTGCACGCCGGCGTGCTCTTCGGTGGCGTCGTTTTGGTCGCGGCGCTGGCGGCGGCCGCGCTGCGGTGGCGGGGGCATCGCGGGGCCCTAGACCGGCGGCGCGTGATCGGGCTCGCCGTCGTCCTGCCCCTCGCGGGTCTCGCCACCTGCGCGACACCGCTTGGCCTGGGTCTCTACCGGTTCGTCTGGCAAGGCACCTCGCACGCGCAGATCGCCTGGATCACCGAGTGGCAACCGACGCTGCCGACCGGAGGTCTCGGGGCGATCTTCTGGGTGATCGCGGCGGCGTTCGTGATCATCTGGGTCATGCGCGGGCGCAGATTGATCGACGGACCGGCCGACACCTGGTTCGATTGGGTGCTGGCCGCGGCGACCTGGGCCCTCTTTCCGTTGGCCTTCCGATCGCTGCGAAACATCGCTCCGTTCCTGATGCTCGTCGCACCGACCGCCAGCCGGCTGCTCGGCGCCGAATTTCGTTTCCGGCTGCCGAGGCGGGAGGCGCCACGCGCGGCGAGTCCCGACCACCCGCGCTTAAACCTGTTTCTGCTAGGTGGCGTCGGTGCCGCCGCCGCAGCCATGGTGGCGCTCGCCTGGACGACAGCGGCGAAGCCTCTCAATTGGCGCCCGCTTGGCGACGGCGCGCTGGCCGCCGTGCGCGCTTGCGACGGCCCGCTTTACAACCGCTACGACGAAGGCGGGTTTTTGATCTGGTTTGCGCCGGAGAAGAAGGTCTTCATCGACAGCCGCCACGATCCGTATCCGCTGGCGTTTCAACAGGAAGCGATCGCCGTCCAGAACGGGGAGCTGCCGTACGGGCCGCTGTTCCAGCGCTGGGGGATTCGCTGCGCGTTTCTCCCGGCCGACGTACCCATTGTCGCGGCTCTACGGACGGCGGGGTGGATCTCCCGTTTTCAGGACCACGATTGGACGGTGCTCGCTCGGTCGCCCGCGCCGCCAGCGCCCTGACCCGGTCCGATCGGTTGCTCTACTTGCGTTTGGCTTGGATCTCCGCGACCGCGTCGAGGACGTCGCGGGCGCTGACCACTGGGTCGACCTTGGGCCAGACACGCGCGATCTTGCCGTCGGGCCCGACCAGGAACGTGACCCGCGCGGTCACTTCGGCGCCGGGCTTCGTCGGCGGGACGCGATAGGCGCGCTGCACGGCGCCCGAGGGGTCGGCCACCATCGGGAACTGCAGGTGGTAGTGCTCGCGGAAGGAGACGTGGCTGGACTCTGGATCGCGCGAGACTGCAAAGATGGTGATGCCCGCGTTGACGAACTTGTCGAACGCGTCGCGGAACGCGCAAGCCTCCTTGGTGCAGCCCAGCGTCTCGTCCTTCGGGTAGAAGTAGACCACCGCGAACTTCCCCTTCTGCGCGGAGAGCTTCATCGCCACGCCTGTGACGTCCTTGCCGGTAACGTCGGGCGCCGCCGCGCCCACCGGCAGCAAGGCGTCATCGGCGTGCACGGGCGTCTCGAGGACCGGAATCGCCAGCATTACCAGAAGAGGTAGCGTGGTTCGCAGCGTGGGGCTCATGTGCGAAGTCTGAGTCCGCGGTACCGGCCTGTCCATACCGGGCGAGACGAAATGCCTTCCTTTACCGAAGACACCGAGCGCGTCACGCGACGGATGAGGCCGCCGCTTCAGAGCACCTTGCGCAGGTACTGGCCGGTGTAGCTGGCGGCGACGCGGGCGACGTCGTCGGGCGTTCCCTGCGCGACGACCTGGCCGCCGCCGGGGCCTCCCTCGGGGCCGAGATCGATCACCCAGTCGGCGGTCTTGATGACGTCCAGGTTGTGTTCGATGACGATCACGGTGTTGCCGGCGTCGACCAGGCGGTTGAGCACCGACAGGAGCTGCGCGATGTCGGCGAAGTGTAGGCCGGTGGTCGGCTCGTCGAGGATGTAGACGGTGCGTCCGGATGATTTCTTGGCCAGCTCCTTCGAAAGCTTGATTCGCTGTGCCTCGCCGCCCGACAGCGTGGTCGCCGACTGACCGAGCTTGATGTAGCCGAGGCCGACCTCGCGCAGCGTCTCCAGCTTCTGACGGATCTTGGGGATGTTCGCCAGAAACTCGCAGGCCTGCGTGACCGTCATGTCGAGCACATCGGCAATTGAAGCCTGGCGGTACCTCACCTCCAGCGTCTCTCGGTTGTAGCGGCGTCCGCCGCATGCTTCGCAGGCGATGTAGACGTCGGGCAGGAAGTGCATCTCGATCCGGAGGATGCCGTCGCCCTGGCAGGCCTCGCAGCGCCCGCCCTTGACGTTGAACGAATAGCGGCCGGGCTTGTAGCCGCGGGCCTTCGACTCGGGCAGGTTGGCGAAGAGATCGCGGATGTGGGTGAACACCCCCGTATAGGTCGACGGGTTGGAGCGCGGCGTGCGCCCGATCGGCGCCTGATCGATGTCGATCACCTTGTCGACGTGCTGCAGCCCATCCAGGCTCTCGTGCGGCTCGGGCGGCGTGCGCGCGCGGTGCAGGCGCTGGGCGAGCGCGCGCAACAGCGTGTCGATGACCAGCGTCGATTTTCCGGAGCCCGACACGCCGGTCACGCAGGTGAGGACACCGATCGGAAACGCGACCGTCAAGTCGCGCAGGTTGTGGCCGGTCGCGTGCTTGACGGTGAGGTTTCGGTTGCCCGACTGGCGACGCTGGCGCGGGACGTCGATCGCCTTTCGTCCCGAGAGATACGCTCCGGTGATCGAGTGGGTGTTCCCTTCGATGTCCTCGGGGGCGCCGGCCGCCACGATCCGTCCGCCGTGCACCCCCGCGCGCGGGCCCATGTCGATGACGTGGTCGGCGGCGCGGATGGTCTCTTCGTCGTGCTCGACGACCAGCACGCTGTTGCCGAGGTCGCGCAGCCGGGTGAGCGCCTCCAGGAGGCGCGCGTTGTCGCGCTGGTGCAGGCCGATCGACGGCTCGTCGAGGATGTAGAGCACGCCGACCAGCGAGCTGCCGATCTGGGTGGCCAGCCGGATGCGCTGCGATTCGCCGCCCGAGAGCGTGGCCGCGGTGCGGTCGAGCGACAGATAGTCGACGCCCACGTTGTTGAGGAAGGAGAGCCGGTCGCCGGATTCGCGCAGGATGCGGCCGGCCACCTCCTTCTGGCGCGCCGACAGCGAAAGGCCGCGCAAGAAATCGTGCGCCTGCCGGATGGTCAGCGCGGTCATCTCGGTGATGCTCTTGCCGCCGACCCGGACGAACCGCGCCTCCTTGCGCAGGCGCGCGCCGCCGCACTCCTCGCAAACGGTCTGCGACATGTAGCGGTGAAACTCGTCGTAGATCGCCTCGAAGTCCTCTTCGCTGGTGCGGCCCTGCTCGCGCCGCCGCCGTTCGTATTCGTCGAACCGTCGGCGTAGGTTGGCCAGCACGCCCTCGAACTCGCGCTTGAAGCTGTGCTTGCGGCCGCTTTTCTCGAAGGCGAACTCGACCTCCTCGCCCGCCGATCCGTTGAGCAGGAGTGCCCGCGCGCTCTCGGGCAGCTTGTTCCAGGGCGTGTACTGGTCGATCTCGAAACGTGTCGCGACCGCGTCGAGGATCTGCCGGAAGAAGACGTTATTGCGCCGCTCCCAGGGCTCGATCGCCCCCTCCTTGATCGACAGATCCTCGTCGGGAATGATGAGGTCCGGGTTGAAGAACATCTTGGCGCCGATGCCGTCGCAGGACGGACAGGCGCCGGCCGGGTTGTTGAACGAGAACAGGCGCGGCGTGATCTCCGGGTAGCTGATGCCGCAGGTGGTGCAGGCGAATTTTTCGGAGAACAGCAGGTCGTCTCCTTCGAGCGGGGAGACCTTGACCACGCCGTCGGCCAGCTTGGCGGCCAGCTCGATCGAGTCGGTGAGGCGCTGCCGGATTCCGTCCTTCTTCACCAGGCGATCGACGAATACCTCGATGGTGTGGACCTTGGTCTTCGCGAGCGGGGGCGGCTCCGCCAGCTCGTGGAGGTCGCCGTCGATGTTGGCGCGCACGAAGCCGTCGTGGCGCAGCTTGGCCAAAAGCTCGGTGAATTCGCCTTTCTTCGAGCGCACGACCGGCGCCAGCACCGAGAACCGCTCGCCCTCGGGCAGCTCCAGCACCCGGTCGACCATCTGCTGGATCGTCTGCGAGGCGATCGGCTCGCCGCAGCTCCAGCAATGGACGGTGCCAATCCGGGCCCAGAGCAGGCGCAAGTAGTCGTAGATCTCGGTCGCGGTCCCGACCGTCGAGCGCGGGTTGCGCGAGCCGGTCTTCTGCTCGATCGAGATTGCGGGCGACAGGCCCTCGATCGAATCGACGTCGGGCTTGTGCATCTGGTCGAGGAACTGGCGCGCATAGGCCGACAGCGATTCGACGTAGCGCCGCTGCCCCTCGGCGTAGATGGTGTCGAACGCGAGCGACGACTTTCCCGATCCCGACAGCCCCGTGATGACCACCAGCTTGTCGCGCGGGATCTCGACGTCGATGTTCTTGAGGTTGTGCTCGCGCGCCCCCTTGATGACGATCTTTTTCATTGCCGCGCGCCGGTTCGGCAAGGCCCACCCTTAGGAAGCGGTTGCGCCACCAAGCCAGATTTCCAGCACTTAAACTCTATCACGCCTCGCGCGACCCACGGTGGGGTGGCGCGAGGCGCCGGCCGTCACCTTTGGAAGTCGCTCAGGCGGTCAGGCGCGCAGCCAGATCGAGCGCCGCCAGGAAGCTGACGGCTCGGGCCTGGCCCGTTCCGGCGATGTCGTAGGCGGTGCCGTGATCGGGGGAGGTTCGAACGAAGGGGAGACCCAGCGTCAGGTTCACGCCCTCGTCGAAGTGCAGGAGCTTGAGCGGGATGAGGCCCTGGTCGTGATAGAGGGCGACCACGGCATCGAACTGGCCACGGGCCGCCTGGCGGAAGACGGAATCGGGGACGAGCGGGCCCGAGAGCTCGGCGGTGAGGCCAATCTCGGAGATTCGTTTTCGGGCCATCTCGATCCCCGGGCGGACCAGGCGCTCCTCTTCGTCGCCGAAGCGGCCGGCTTCGCCCGCGTGCGGGTTGAGGCCGGCGACGGCCACGCGGGGATGCGCGATGCCGAAGTTGCGGATGAGCGCCTGGGCGGTCAGCCAGATCGCGGAGGCGATTCCGTCGGCCGTGAGCAGGCGCGGCACGTCGCGGAGCGGAATGTGGGTGGTCGCGACGGTCACCCGCAGCGACGGACCCGCCAGCATCATCGCGAACTCACCGACGCCGGCGCGGGACGCCAGGTATTCGGTGTGGCCGGGGAAGGCAAAGCCGGCGCGGGCGATCCATTCCTTCGAGATCGGCGCCGTGACCAGCCCGGCCACTTCGCCGGCCAAGGCGGCGTCGGTGGCGGCGGTCAGGTACGCGAGCTGCGCGCGGCCCGAGGCGTCGTTGGGATGTCCGGGCGTGACCTCGTCGGGGCCGAGGGCGGTCACCGGGCGGATGCTCGTGCTCGGCGGCGCGACGACGCCGGCCGCCGTAGCCGCGCGGGCGAGCACGCCCTCGTCGCCGAAGACGATGACGTTGGCGTCCGGACGCTCGGCCAGAGCGCGCGCGACGATCTCCGGCCCGATGCCGGCGGGATCGCCCAGCGAGATCGCGATCGGCTTATGGCCCGGCATGCGCCAGATCTTAACTCAGACGGGTATGAGCTCCGCTCGGAGCTTAAAATCCGCTGCCGCGAGGGCGGCTTGTGGGTTCGAGGCCCGCTCCCGGCAGGGGGAATTGTTGGTGAATCTCGAGACGTGGGCGATCGTCGATGGTGGCGTGCGAAGGGTCGCGGGTACTATCTGGGTACTACCGGTCTGCGCGGAGACACGTTCATCGGCCGGCGGCCGCCCGTATCGCTCCCATCTCCAAAAACATCTTTTGGGGGAGCTGGCGACGTTTCGTCGGCTCGAAACCGAACCGCCGATAGTATTTGACGAGCCCGTCATTCTTCGCGTCTACAGCGATCCCGCAAGCGCCGATGATCTCCGATGCCTTCAGTACCTTCCTGAACATGTCGGCCATTAGGTAGGTACCGACACCGCCGACGGTCCGATCATCTCGGCCCAATTGGGCCAGCAGGATGACCGGTAACTGGCCCGGCGCTGTCGCAGCAGTGATCGTGGCCACCTCAGTGGTCCCGAGCCGGGCCGAGCAGATACTGTAGAAGCCCGCGACTGGTGGCAGACCTGAGCTGCCAGCAACGAGCACGTGCGTCCGAGAATATCCTTGCCGTTCGTGAGCCCAGGCGCTCTCGCAAAAGAACCGTTCGATCTCAGGCTCTCGACGACATTGAAAGCCAGCCGACATATGAGCCTCCCTGAGCGGCTCAATGAGGGTCCCGACGAACGCGCCTCCGGCGCCGGAAGTCATTCCGCTCTAGTCAGCAATTCACGAAGGAGAGCAGTCGGCGGCCTGGGATTCCTCACGCGCTCGACGATGTCCTCGAACGATTCCCGATCCACCAAAATGTCTCCTTGTTGGCCGGGCGGTAGAGAACATGAGAAGAAATCAGCGAGTGCGCGCCGCGGTATCACGATTCCTTTGACGTCGGGTCGATAGGCATTCAACCAGGGTGGCTCACGGTGAGTCATCCATCGAAGCCGAGCCGCGGAATACTGACCGAACCGCGAAAACACATCCTGGAGAATCTCACGCGCCGCGACGGGTAAGATCGATGGGTCGAATTCTCTGGGGGTGGGTAGCGGATTCGCTTGGTAGCGCTTGAAGCACCGATAGACGTCCGGACAAACCGGGCCGTGATCCCAGGCTTGGATCTCGTCCGAGAACAACGGTGCCGCGTAGCGCGCCAAGTGCAGTCCCTGGCCGTAGTACAGCAACTTTTGCAGCTTCAGGTTAGAGGTCTCCTGCTCCTCAGGATCAGTTGGTCCCAGGGTCAGCAAAAAGTTGGCGGCCTCTAGCGCTGTGGTCATTTTGCGGCACCCTTCTCTTACAAGGGATGCTCGACATTTATCTTAAGCGCTCGACCAAATTTTTTACACTGCCGAAGCCTCGTCAGAATCCCGCAGGCATGCACCGCGTTAGGCGACTTGCCGGGGTGCGTGTCGCAGGGCGAGACTGAAGACGATGCGCTCGCCAATGTCCGCGAGGCGATCGATGGCTATATCGAGGGATTGAAGACCGATGGCCTGCCCGTGCCGGAATCGCACACGAAGATCTCGACTGTCGATCCATATTGAGCGCCCGCTTCAGAGCTTGAGCTTCGCTATTCGCGCGACCGCCTCGGCGAGGCGCGCCTTGTCGGCGCAGACCGTGAGGCGCACGAAGCCCTCGCCCGCGGCGCCGAAGCCGGTCGCCGGCGTCGCGACGACACCCGCCTCGGTCAGCAGACGCGACGCGAACTCGATCGACGTCAATCCTTTCGGGTTGGCGACCAGCGTGTAGAAGCTGGCCTTGGGCGTGAGCACGTCGAAGCCGGCCTTGGCGAGTCCCCCGCACAGGACGTCGCGGCGCTCGCGGTAGATCTCGCGCTGCTTGGCGACCGGCGTCTGATCGCCGGTGAGCGCCGCGATGGCGGCGCGCTGGATGGCGTCGAAGGCGCCGGAGTCGACGTTGGTCTTCACCTGGCCGAGACCGCCGACCAGCGTGGCGTTG
>CAYTTF010000136.1:0-11154 GCA_964440665.1 uncultured Myxococcales bacterium
ATAACGTGCGTCAATTGGTTCGAAGCGTACGCGTTCTGCATCTGGGACGGCGGTTTTCTGCCGAGCGAAGCCGAGTGGGAGTACGTGGCGGCCGGCGGTGGGCAGCAGCGCCTCTACCCGTGGGGTTCGACAGATCCAGGCACGAGCAACGAGTACGCGATCTATGACTGCAACTACGACGTCGACGCCGGCGACGACTGCGCTGGCGCGCCGAACATCGCGCCGGTCGGGACGGCGACGCTCGGAGCCGCGCTATGGAGTCAGCTCGATATGGCCGGCGAGCTGTTCGAATGGAACCTCGACTGGAACGCGCCGTACGTCGATCCGTGCATCGACTGCGCGTACCTCACGTCGACCCAGTCGTTCACCGATCGCGTGACTCGAGGCGGCTGTTACGGAGGGATTACGTCGAGCTTGCAGGCGGCCAATCGCGGCCTCCTCGAAGACCCGACCGATCACGACAGCGTCATCGGGTTTCGGTGCGCCCGAAGCCCGTGAGCGGGCGCTCGCCGGGCCCCAGCGTCGCACCTTGTCCTCAGCAAATTCCATGGCTCTCTCGCTTCGACTCTGTTTCGCTCTCATCCCCTTCGGATGCAGCGCCGTAGCCTGTGGCGGCAGCAGATCAAGCGGCGAACCCGATGCCTCTGCCCTCGGCGCGCGGGGAGCGGGGGGCTTCGTGGCCACCGGAGGCTCGGGAGGCACCGCTGACGCTGGGGGCTCGGGCGCGGGGGGATTCGTCAGAGGTACCGCTGACGCTGGAGGTGCCGGCTCGGGTGCGGGGGGATTCGTCAGCGGCGCCGCTGGAGCCGGGGGCTCGACACGAGCGACTGGGCTGGGAGGCTCGGGGGGCTCCGTCGGCGGGAGCAAGATGGACGCCGGCAGCGCGGATGCAAGCTCGGCGGACGGCACGGGTGGGAGTACCCCAACCCAGATCTGTACGAGCGGCGTCTACTGGTCAGGGCTGCCTGGGCCGACCATGGATCCGGGCGACACCTGCCAGAGCTGCCACAGCACCTTCCAGATCGCCGGCACCGTTTTCCCTACAGCCCATGAGCCGACCGGTTGCATCGGAGCGGCTGGCAACCGTCTTTCGGTCGTGATCACGGGTCTGGATGGCCGAGTGCAGACTCTGACCGTGAACAGCTCGGGCAATTTCTATTCAACGCAAAAGGTCGTCTTCCCCTTTCACGCAAAGGTGGTCACACCGACCGGGGAGCGAGACATGACCGCCACTCAGTCGACCGGCGATTGCAATTATTGCCACTCACCGACCGGCTTTGACGGGGCGCCCGGCCGCATCATGTTGCCGTAGCGCGGTGACCCCTCGTCCCACCCCGGCAAGCTGGTGGCGGCTGCGGATCGCGCTCGCGCTCCTGGAAGAAGCGCAGCAAGAAGGGCCGCGATCGCTCCGGATTGCCCGAGGTCCCCGATGATCTCGGTCGACAGATCCTGGCGACAGTAGAAGAGGCTCGGGCCGCGACTACGAACGGAGTATTTGCGCCCCGAACCGAGTCCCGGGGAGCGCCAGCCGCGTTCGGCCTGAGCGCGTGAATCGCTCCGCAGCCGGCGGAGACGGATGATCGCGGGGAACGTCGAGCCGTTGAAGCTTGTAGCCCACGCCGAAAACCGTCTGTAGACGTCCGCCGAGGTCGCCGAGCTTCTGGCGCAGGTTGAAGATATGCGTGTCCACGCTGCGTCCCCTCCCCTCGTGGCGATAGCCCCAGACGCGCTTGAGCAGCTCCTCCCGCGTAAACACGCGACTGACCCGCTCGACGAGAAAACGTAAGAGCTGAAATTCGAACGACGTCAACGCCAGCGATTGGTCATTCCGATAGGCCTGCCGCATCTCACAGTCGAGCACGATATCGCCGTATCGCAGCTGAAGCGCCGCTCGGGGCCGACTATTACGCGCCACGAGCTGCCACAGTCGCGCCGCGAGCTCGTCTGAGGTGGCAGGAATCAGGATGAAATCGTCTGCACCCATCTCTACGGTAAGCGCAAGGACGCGCGCCACTTCGAGGCAGAGGAGGATCCGCGCCCCGATCAGCTCTGACCGCTGCCGCAGTCGCTGTATCGCCTGTCGCCCGATCTCCAGATGTTCCCTCGCCTCGACGATGATCACGTCTACCGGGGCCAGGCATGGCTCGAGCTCGGTCAAGTCGTAACCCGAGACGATCACCTCGTGACCGAGGGCGCGCAGCATGGGCGCGAGAGCTCCTGCTTGCGATTCGTTGCGCCCGCGGTCGAGCGTCACCACGATGGTACGCAAACCAAGACCGGTCAGGGGAACGCGAGCTGCCGACGAGAGCGACACTGTCGGGGACTCTAGTGGGGCAAAAGCGGTCGAATCAATAAGTAAGTAACTATTTACGTCGGATGCGCTCACAGGAAACATCCGCGTTACACGCGCGCTGACGGCCGCCGCCGGCGCCTTGCGCCGGTTGGTGGTTTGCGACGTATTCTTGCCCCGATGAGCGGCGGAAAGCGAAGCGCAGACCGAACCCGAGAAAAGATCCTCCGCGCCGCCATCGGCGAGTTCGCGACCCACGGTTACAGCGGCGCGCGGGTCGAACGCATCCGCCAACGCGCGCGCGCGAACACGCGCATGATCTATCACTACTTCGGTGACAAGAGCCGTCTCTACGTCGCCGTGCTCGAGCACGTCATCGGGCAGCTGCGCCTGGAGGAGCTGCGCCTAGAGATCGACCAGGTTGACCAGATCGACCCGGTCGAGGGACTGCTGCAGCTGTTCGATTTCATCGACCAGCACTTCACCGCTCATCCAGAGCTGATGACGCTCCTCACCGGCGAGAACCTCTTGCGCGGGCGGTTCCTCCGCAGCTCGGCCAAGACTCCGATCATCACCTCGCCGCTCATGCCGCTCATGGAGCAACTCCTCCGCAGGGGCGAGCGCAAAGGGCTGATCCGTCCGGGCGTCGATCCCCTTCACCTCTACGTGGTCATGGTGGCGCTCTGCTATTTTCACCGCTCCAACGCCCACACGCTTTCCTTCCTGTTTCGAACCGACCTCCTGGCGTCCAACTGGCAGAGCGAGCACAAGAAGGTGGCCACCGATCTGTTGGCGGGGTACCTCCGCGGGGGACGGGCGGCGCCCTAACGGTCCCTTGGTGACGGCGCGAGGTTTGGATCACCGTTCAGACACCGCGAGGTCGCTGACTATGAGCTTCGACGCGAGCGAAGGTCGGGGGCGGAATGCTACGGGCCGCCGGAATGCGGCCAGCCGTTGGCGTCCCAGTCGATCTCGGCGATGCGCAGGGTGGCGGGGCCGCTCGAGCTCCCCTGCAGGGCGTGATAGATGTTGTAGGTCTTGTTGTTGTAGGTGATCACCGCGTTGTGTCCGGGCGCGACCCAGCTGGAGCTCCCGGTCACGAGCAGCGTACCGCCACCCGACATGAGCGACGTGCCGGCCATGTCGACGTAGGGCCCGGTCACCGTGGTCGAGCGCCCGACGCGGATGTTGTAGTCGTAGGGGCTGCTGCAGCAGGAGCCCCAGGACGAGAACAGGTAGTAGTAGCCGCAGCGCTTGAACACCCAGCCGCCCTCGAGGCTGCCCGTCGAGTTGGCGCCGTTCGCGAGCGAGTAGAGCGTGGTGTCTGCCCGGAGGCCGGCCGACGTCAGCTTGACCATCTTTAGGCCGCTCCAGAAGCTGCCGAACTCGAGCCACGGGGTCCCCGCGTCGTCGATGACGACGTTCGGATCGATGGCGTTCCAGTTGTCGGTCTCGCCGATGTTCGAGCAGAGCACCATCCCCTGGTCGGCCCAGCTGCCGCTGTCGAGGGCCGCGCGCGTCGCCTGCCCGATGCACGACTTGTTGCTGCCGAACGTCGACGCCGCGTAGTACAGGTGGTAGACGCCGCCGAAGTACGAGATGTCCGGCGCCCAAAGGTTGGTCGCGCCGGTGGCCGTCGCGGCCCAGGACGGCAACGGCAACGGGTTCGCTGTGTCGGTCCAAGTCGCGAGGTTGGTGGATGTCTTGCCGATGAGCCCGGTGGCCGCAAGGTAGATCGTCGTCCCCAGAACGTATGCGGCCGGATCGTGAGCTCCGAGCTTTCCCGAGAGCGTCAGCGTCGTTGGAGGCGAGGCGGCGGCGTAGGCCTCGCCGGGACAGCTCGTCTGTCCACCCGCGCCCGCTTGCGCGGTCGTGCCGCCGGCTCCCATGCTGCCGGCCTGCCCGCCGCCGCCCGCGCCGGTACCACCGCTGGTGCCGGCCGTCCCCCTGGTTCCCGCCGTCCCGCTGGTTCCCGCAGGGCCACCCGCTCCACCGGATCCGGCACGCCCGCCGCTGCCCCCGCGGGTTCCGGCATTGCCACTGGTTCCCGCCGCGCCCGTACCCGCGGCACCGCCGAGCCCCGTTCCGCCCGAAGTGCCACCTCGGCCGGCGGTGCCCGCGGTGCCGCCGCTGGTGCCCGCCACGCCGCCACTGGTGCCCGCGGAGCCGCTGGTTCCGGCGGCGCCGCTGGTCCCTGCGGAGCCGCTGGTTCCGGCGGTGCCGCCGCTGCTGCCCGCCGTCGCGCTCCCACCGGCGCCAGCTCCACCCGTGTTCCCCATGTCGCTATTGGCGCAGCCCGCTATCCCATAGACCGCGCACAGCGCAAGTCCGATCGCGGAAGAGCGGCTGCGGGGGGTCGCGGACACTCGCTTCATTCTAGGACGCCATCAAGAGGTTCTATGTCGCTATTCGGGAAATCCTTCATCCAGAATCACCCGGCCGAGCCGGATCCGAGGACATCGTGAACTCGCAGGCGGATCGAACCATGGACAACAGCGTGCAGCTGCTCGAGTACAGCCCGACAGGTACGCTGGTTTGGCAACAGAAGCAGCCCGCGGGTGTTCACTCCCTCGAGGAGGCCATCATTCTCGATGGGCTCGACACGACCAAGCTCTACGTCGAGCCGGCCGGGCAACTGATCCCGGCGGCTCCGTGATGTTATCTGGCGCTGCTTGAGACCTATCGGCTCGAAGGCGGCGGACACTACGGGGTTCGACAATAGCGGGCGAGGGTATCGTCCTTGAGGATGGCGATGATGTCGCCGTTGGGCGCGAAAGTAGAGAGCGTGGCGTTGGGATCGAACGTCACCGACTCGTTCGTGGGAAGGTGGAGCACGGTGGGGCCCGACACCACCCAGTTGCCCTCCCCCGAGAATCTCGCCCGCGATGCCGTGAGCTGGGGAAGCTGCTGGACCAGCGCGCCGTTCGATACGGCTTGGAGTGCGTGCACGCAACCCGTAGCGGGGCCAGGCCCGTCACATCGGGAGACGAGGAGGGTCTGGCCCCCGGGAGCGAATTGCGCGTCCCGAAAGTAGTCCTCCGAGGGAGCATCGTTGAGCTGCGACGGTTCCGGGACGATCTGGGACGGCCACATCAACGACCAGTCGCTGGTCCGGTAGACCTCCGGTCCCGACACCGCGACGAGGCTCCCGTCACTGCTGAAGCTGCTGCGCGCTCGACAGCGGGCGGTTGGGAGCGCCGCGACGAATTGCAGGTCATCGCGGGTGACGACGTTAATGGCGCCGCCATACGTGCCGATCGCCAGCCAGGGGCCGCCCACTGAAAAGCGCGCCGAGGTGAACCAGCAGTCGAGGTCCACGATCGGCGGCGGCACGTTGGTGTATAGAAAGCTGCCGTCACCGGCGGAGAAGATGCCCCAGCCGTCTCCCGAGTAGGCCACCTCGCGGCTGTCCGCCGAGAAGCTGGCTTCGAGCGGAATCCCCTGCCCGATCGAGCGGATCGGGACGGAGGCAGCGAAGCCCGCGCTCAGGTGCCACAGCAGCGAATATTCCGGCGTGAGACTCGCGGTGGCCAGTTTAGCTCCGTCCGGAGAGACCGAAAGCACGGTTGGCAACAAGGTGGAAGGGGAAGGATCGGCGGGCGGCAACGATCCAAATAACCGCCGCGTGTTGGGATTTCCATTCTCGGCGATAAAGGCCGCGGAGTAGGCGCCATAGACGGGGCTCAGACCCGCGACCAGCATCCCGGTCGCCGAGAGGGTCGTCGTGTTGCTGTCGTCGACCGCCGTATTCGTCCAATGCAGATTCGAGGCGACGTCGACCACTTGGTTCGCCAACAACACCAGGGCCCCCGACTCGGAGTAGGTGGCGTCGCCGTAAATGTTGTCTGCCGTGGCGAAGGACGCGATGAGCTTGCCCCCCGCCGACCAGAGGTTCCCGAGGCGGGTGGAACCAATCACGAAGCCCGCGATGGTGTCGGCCCGCGGCGAGACGGAGGTGGCTACGTCAATGCTCGGGGTGACGGCTCCCGGCGGCAATTCCAGGGCGATGTCCGTGATGTTGGTTCCCGAGAGCGAGCGACTCCTCACGCTGCCCGGGGTGCCCTCCGCGGTGAGGATCTGACCGTTCTTCATGCCCGCCGAGACAAAATTGCCCGCCCAATGGCCAACCAGCGAGCCATCCGCGGTCTGCCAAACGCACAGCGACTTGTCGTCCCAGGCGAGGACGTGGTCGCCTTCGACCGAGAATCGCACCGCATCGCCGGTGCAGGCGCCGCTCGCCCTCATGTTGCGCACCAGCGTCCCCGTCGCGACGTCGCGTACCGCGACCGCGCCCGCGGAGACCTCGGCGAGCTCGCTGCCGTCCAATGAAAACACGATGCCTGTCGGCCGCGTGCCCGGCGATCGCAACAGCTGGGGGGCCGCGTTGCCGTCCTTAGGGTAAAGCAGCACGCGGCCGTCGTCGTACAACACGGCCAGCGCGTCCCCGGCTGGCGGGAAGATGGCCTGTACCGCGCTCGCGGTCATGGGTGGAATCGATCCACAAGAGGACCAACGCCATGTCCTCGACACCTGCGGATCGACCGCGGTGAATGTGCCGGCGCCCGCCGTACCCCCGGCGCCCCCCGTGGCCCCTTGCGAGCCGCCCGCGCCGGTCGCCGAGCCGCCCGTGCCGGTCGCCGAGCCGCCCGCGCCGGTCGCCGAGCCGCCCGCGGCGCCCCCCGCGGCCGAGGCGCCACCAACCCCACTGGCGTCCGGGCCACCCGCGTGACTGGCAAGGGGGCGGTTGCACCCCGCGCCGCAAACCGCCAAAGCCGCCAGGGTCCCCATCATGGCGCGAGTAATTTGCATGCCGTTCCAGTATCCAGGCCCGCCAGATCCAGTCAACGCGTTCGACGAGCCGGCGCAATCAGGGATAGCGGACGACCCGGCGCAGCCACGGCTCGCCGGCGTCGGTGGGCTCGACACGACCTTGACGATCCGGGAAAACCGCGCTTCTTTACTCCGTGCCAACTCAAGGGACGAGCGGGACGAACCGGAGGGTGAAGTGACCACACGTTTGAACGCTGGTTTGTCAGTTGGTGTGGTCTGGGTTGGCCTGTCTTTGTTGGCTATTGGATGCGGTGGAGGCTCCGGCACCCATCCGCCCGACGCCGCCGCAGCCGGAGGGACCTCCGGAGGACAGGGGGGCTCCGCGGCGACCGGGCGCGCGGGCGCTTCCGGCGGCGGCTCGTCGGGCACCACGGGCGCACCCGCCGGCGCGCGCTGCCCTACGGGACCGTTCCCGCAGCCAACGATGCTATCCAGCAAGGACGTCTGCGGCGATTTTCCTTTCAAATACGACTCCAACGAAGGCCCGACCTGGATTGCGAGCCAGAACGCGTTCTTCTTCTCGAACTACGCGATTCAACAGGCAATGGGCGGGGACATCATCAAGTACACGCCCGGCGGTCCGTGCGAGGTCTTCATCGCCGGCGTGGGTTGCAACGGGCTGGCCGTTACCAACGACGGCAATCTCGTGGCGGCCTGCCAGCAGTCACGCTCCGTCGTTCGTTTCGACATCACGACCAAGCAGGCGACCACCGTGGCCGACGGCTACATGGGGATGATGCTCGACAGCCCCAACGATCTGGTGATGCACAGCAACGGAACGATTTACTTCACCAACCCCACCTACGAGCTCGGCGGCCGGCCGCCCGGCGTCGGTCTGGCGGTGTTTCGCGTCGATCCCACGGGCATCGTCAGCCTGATCATGAAGTCAGCCTGCAACGGCATTGGCCTGTCGCCCGACGAAAAGTTGCTCTATGTGCTCCAGGCCGGCGTCTGGGACCTCGACCCACAGGGCGTTCCATCCAATCGACGCCCGCTGTTCACCGGCGGCGACGGAATGGCCGTCGACTGCGCGGGCAACCTGTATGCGTCGGGGACCATCTTCAGCCCAGCGGGAGACAACCTGGGCGCGTATGTCTCCGGAGGTACCAACCTGGCCTTTGGTGGCCCAGACAGCACGACCGTGCTCGTTGTGGGTCGCGGCACGATGGTTCGCGAGCTGCAAATGAACGTGCCCGGACTTCCGTGAGTCGGGTCTCGCGCTGCGCGCGCTCAGGGCCGCTTGGCGTTCGACTGCCCGCTGAGGGATGCTTTTCCGAGAGAGTGCATCAGCACCAGGGCCTTGAGCTGCGCAGAGGTCGGTTTGGCGGGCACGGCTGGGAGCGTGGCCGCGTCGACGGCGTGGAGATCGAACACATAGGTGTGGACGGCGCCGCTCGGGCACGGCCCCATGTACCCCGTGCCGGAGGCCGAGACCTGATGGGCCCCCGCGGGCGTGGTGAGGGTCGCCGCGGTGGCCAGCATCGCCGGGAGCGAGCGGGTCGCGACCGGAATGTCCCAAACGACCCAGTGAACCAAATTGATCGCCATGTCGGTGAGCACGAGCGCATAGCTCTGGGCGCCGGCCGGACCGGGCGTCCAGTCGAGCTCGGGAGACTGATCGACGCCGGCGCAGGTGTTCGCGGCGGGAAACATCCCACCCTCGGTGAGCACTGGGCTGGTGAGCGCGAATCCGCCCACGCTCCCGCCTGCACCCGGGCTGCCGCCTCCGCTCTGGGCTCCGCCCCCTACCCCGTTGCCGCCGCTCGCGGTCGAGCCGCCGTTGCCGCCCACCGGGGAAGCCGCCCCACCGGCACCGACGCCGCCCGCCCCACCGGCCGCGGAGGTGCCGCCCGTCGCGATCGTGCCGCCGGTCGCCGAGGTCCCGCCCGTTCCCGGCGTCCCGGTCGTTCCGCCCGTCGCCGAGGCCCCGCCGGTTCCCGGCGTCCCGGTCGTTCCGCCGGTCGCCGAGGCCCCGCCCGTTCCCCCGGAGGCCACGCCGCCTCCCCCCGATCCTGCCGTTCCGGCAACGCCCGCGCTGCCTCCGCCGGTCGTGCCGCTCGATCCGCACGAGGGCAAAAGCAGCCAACACAAAGCGGCCCACCCGGCCAGTGACAGCGCCGCGCGCCATCGTGAGCGGCTCGAGGGCACGTCCCGGCGGACTGCGGACACGCGGATGAGCGACATATCCTGGGATTTCTAACAAGGAATGCGACCCCGGTCACGCTCGTTCATTTTTGCCGCTCGGGCGACTTTGGCCGCCTTCGCCATTTCTGGCATCCCGAATCGGGGCTTGTTTGCATCGGGACAGGCGAATACCTTGCAAGGATGAATAGGTCGCGAAATATCTTGGCCGTTGCCGGATGCGTTCTAGTGGCCTCCTGCTCGTCCGGGGCCTCAACCACAGGTGGGACCGGAGGCTCAGCGGGAGCCGGATCCGGAGGGAGCCCGGGAAGCGGCGGTAGCGGCGCCGTTACCGGCACAGGCGGCATCAAAGGCGGAGGCAGCGGAGGAGCACCGGGAGCCGGCGGCGCGACCAGCGGAGCTGCGGGAACGGGCGCGAACGCCAGCGGCGGCGGCAACGGCGCCAGCGGCGGCGCTGCCGGCGGCGGCGGCAACGGTGCCAGCGGGGGCGCTGGTGGCATCGGCGGGACGAACGGCGCCGCTGGTGGTATCGGCGGCGCCGGGGGCGCCTCGCAGGGCTTGGGCGGCCAGGGCAACGCAGGCGGTGGCGGCCGAGCCGGGACTGGAGGTGGTGTGGACAACGGAGGTGGGATCGGCTCCGGCGGGCTCGGTGGGACCGCCGGGAGCTCGGGGGCGGGCGGTGCGGCGACGACGTTCGTTTGCAATCAAGCGATGCCATTGACGCTGACACGACAGTGGTTCGAGGCCGGGTTTGAGCAGGACCCCGGCATCGTCAACGCTCGCTGGCAGCTCAAAGCGCGGGAGCATGGCTACATCACCGAGTGGGCGAACCCGACCAGCGATTTCTGGAACGAGACGATCGAGTCGCCCTGCACGAGTGGGTCGACGAACCCCGATCACGTGGTCCTGACGGTGCTGAGCTGGACGTGCTGCACGACGCAGGCCGAATGGGAAACGCAGATCGATGCAGCGATCACGAATTTGATGGCCAGATATTCGGCCCTCAAGCGGATCGATCTCATGACGATCACCCGCGGACCCGGCAACATGGCCTGCCCGATGGCCCCAAACGTGGGGCAGACCGACGTTGTTCCCCCCGAGCTGGATGCCGCGCTCGCTGCCACCGCAACGAAGATGCCGAGCTTCGCCTTCGTGGCTCCCAAATTCGAGGCACCCAGCTGCTCCATCTACACGGGTGGGGGGCCGGACGTGACCCCCGCGGGGAGCGCGACCATGGCGAAGATGATCGCCGCCTATTTCGTGAACCTGCAGTAGTCGCCATTGACAGATCGGTGACTATCGAGCCCAAGGATTTTCCGCCCGATGCGCCTGTCGCCCGCCCTCGCATTCGCCGCTTCTCTGCTCGCTTTTCCCGCTCTGGCCCAATATCCGGGCCACCCCACAACCAAGCCCGAAATCGCCGCCGCCGACATCTCCGCGCGGGACAAGGCGATCTCGGACGACGCGTTCCAGGGGCGCGGCCCGGGCACCAGAAACGGGGAGGCGGCGGCGCAATGGATCGCGGACGAGCTGAAGCGCATCGGCGTCAAGCCCGGCAATCACGGCGGCTATTTCCAGCCGGTGCCGTCGGTGACGATCAAGCTGGACGGTCCGGCCTCACACTTCACCTTCGATACGCCGCAAGGCGCGATGAACCCGAAATTCCCGGACGAGGTGACTTATTGGACACCGCAATTCGCCGGCACAGACGTGAAGGTCAAGGACGCGCCGCTGGTGTTCGTCGGCTATGGCGTCGTCGCGCCGGAATATGATTGGAACGACTATGCCGGCGTGGACGTGAAGGGGAAGACCGTCGTCATTCTGATCAACGATCCCGGCAACGAGGACAATGCCGATCCGAAGTTCTTCAAGGGCAAGGCGATGACCTATTA
>CAYTTF010000137.1:0-11122 GCA_964440665.1 uncultured Myxococcales bacterium
CTCGACCTGCTGGAAGGAGAAGGCGTGGCGCTGTCGCCGGCGCGGCTCGACGTGCGCCCCGCGGCGGGCGCCTACCTGGGGACGCGCGCCGGCTCCGTCGAAGAGTGCACGGCGCGGATGGGGGTCGATACGCCCGATCCGTTCGCGATCGGACGCGGCGGTGCGCGGCTGGCGGCGCTTTGCTCGATCGTCGACAAGATGATGGGTCCGTGACCCAGTCGCCGACCGACGCGCTGCTCGCGTCGATCCGCAAGCGTTGCAAGTCGGGACTCTGGTCCCAGGGGGTGAGCCTGGCGCGCGCCGGCGCGGTCGCCATCGAATCGCAGAGCGCCGAGGAGATCGTGCTGCGCGTGCGGGCCCCCGGGCGGGTGGTGCCGCCGACGGTGGTCCTCTACCCGACGGAGAACGAATGGGAGTGCGACTGCCCCTCGCGCGTCAGCCCATGCGAGCACGTGGCGGCGGCGGCGATCGTGCTCGGCGAGCCGAAGGGGCAAGGCGAGGCGACGGCCACGGCTGCCACTGGCGTCCTCGGCGCGCGGGTCGGCTATCGATTTTTGCGTGCCAGCGAAGGGTTGCGTCTGTCCCGCGTGCTGATCGCGCCGGACGGCACCGAAACGCCGCTCGACGGAGCGCTGCGGGCGCGGCTCGCCAACCCGACCGCGGCCGCGGGTCTGCAGATCGAGGAGGCCGATCTGCGCGCCGACGGTCTCCTGGAGATCGGCGGTGGCGGCGCGCGGGGCGTGCTCTCGCCGACCAAGCTCGACGGGTTGATGCAGATCCTCGCGGGCGCCCCGCGCGTCACCGTCGACGGCGTGGCCGCCACCATTTCCGAAGAGACGATCCTCCCCTGCGCGACGCTGGTGGATGCGCCCGGTGGGGCCGTCGAGGTCCGGCTCAGCATCACCGCCGACCCGCGCGTTCGGGCGGTGGTCGCCCCGGGTATCGCGCTCTGCGAGGACGAGGGGCGCCGGGCGTTGCACCGGCTCGGCGAAACGGAGCTGACGGGCGTCCGGCTGCAACAGCTGCCGGTGCGGCGCACGTTCGGGGCGGCGGAGCTGGGCGAGCTCGTGACCGTGGTCCTTCCCGATCTGGCGCGCCGGACGGTGATCGACGTGCGCAGCCGGCGCTTGCCGCCGGTGGTGCGCGATCTCGAACCGCGCATCGTGCTGCAGCTGGATCAGATCGATTCCGCCGCGGGCGGCGGGCTCAGCGTGCTGCCGGCCCTGGTATACGGCTCGCCGCCCTGCGCGCGGGTCGACGCCGGCAAGCTGGTCTACCTGCGCGGCCCGGTGCCGCTGCGGGATCAGCCGGCGGAGCGGCGCGTGCTGGAGCGCCTGCGCGCCGATCTCGATCTCTTGCCGGGGCGCCGGACCAGCTACAGCGGCCCCGACGCGCCCCGCTTCGTCGAGAAGCTGAAACGCTGGCGGGGAGATCTTTCGGGCGGCGCGGCCGGCATCGTCAAGCCGACAGCGAAGCTGGAACCGCGCCTGCATCTCACCACCGACGGCGACGTGGCGGCCGGCACGGAGGCCGTCCGTTTCGAGCTGACCTTCGACGTCGCCGGCGCACCCGGCGTCGGCCGAGGCGGGACGCAGGCGGGTGCGACCGTCGACGCGGCCGCGGTGGTGCGGGCCTGGCAAGAAGGGCTCGGGATCGTCCCTCTCCTGGGCGGCGGCTGGGCCTCGTTGCCGCTCGCTTGGTTGCAGAAGCACGGCCAGCGCGTCGCCGATCTGCTGGCCGCGCGACAGGACGATGGACACCTGGCGCGCCACGCCCTGCCCGCGCTGGCGGCCCTCTGCGCGGAGCTCGATCATCCGCCGCCCCTCGGGCTCGACCGGTTGGCGCCGCTGATCGCCGGATTCGAGCGCCTCCCGGAGGCCACGCTGCCGGCCGATCTCACGGCGACGCTGCGCAACTACCAGCATCGGGGCGTGAGCTGGCTGTCGTTCCTGCGCAGCGCCGGGCTGGGCGGGATTCTCGCCGACGACATGGGCCTCGGCAAAACGCTGCAGGCGATGTGCGTCTTCGATGCCGGTTCGGGGCGGACGCTGGTGGTCGCGCCGACCAGTGTGATCTTCAACTGGCAGGCCGAGCTGGCGCGCTTTCGACCGTCGCTGAAGGTCTGCGTGTACCACGGCGCGGGCCGAGCGCTCGATCCCACCGCAGACGTGACGCTGACCAGCTACGCGCTCTTACGCCTCGACGAAAAGGCGCTCTGCACCCAGCCCTGGCGAACCGTGGTGCTCGACGAGGCGCAGGCCATCAAGAACCCCGACAGCCAGACCGCGCGCGCCGCCTACGCGCTGTCGGCGTCGTTCCGGCTGGCGCTGACCGGCACGCCGGTCGAGAACCGCCTCGAAGAGCTCTGGAGCCTGATGCACTTCGCGAACCGCGGCCTGCTTGGCGGGCGATCCGGCTTTCGCGATCGCCACGCGCGCCCGATCGCCGACGGCTTGCCCGGCGCGGCCGCGGGGCTGCGCCAGCGGGTCCGCCCGTTTCTGCTGCGGCGGCTCAAGCAGGACGTCGCGCCCGAGCTGCCGCCGCGCACCGACGCCGTGCTGCGCGTCGAGCTGGGCGACGGAGAGCGCGCCGTCTACGACGCGGTCCGGGCGGCCACCCAGAAGGACATCCTCGCGCTGCTCGACGGGGGCAAAGGGGTGATGCAGGCGCTGGAGGCGCTGCTGCGTCTGCGCCAGGCCGCCTGCCACCCGGCGCTGGTGCCCGGACAGACCGCGCAGACCTCGTCGAAGGTAGAGGCGCTGCTGGAGGCGCTCGAGACCGCCGTCGCGGAGAATCACAAGGCGCTGGTGTTCTCGCAGTGGACCAGCCTGCTCGATCTGATCGAGCCAGCGCTGGCCCGCGCCGAGCTGCCGTTCGTGCGCCTCGACGGCAGCACGCGCGATCGCGGCGAGGTCGTCGGGCGATTCCAGGCAGACGACGGCCCGCCGGTGATGCTGGTGTCGCTCAAGGCGGGCGGCAGCGGTCTCAACCTGACCGCCGCCGATCACGTCTTCCTCTGCGATCCGTGGTGGAACCCCGCCGTCGAAGCGCAGGCCGCGGACCGCACGCACCGCATCGGCCAGACCCGCCCGGTCTTCGTCTACCGCCTGGTCGCCGCCGGCACCGTCGAGGAACGGATCCTGGCGCTTCAAGACAGCAAGCGCGCGCTCATGGACGCGGCGCTCGGCGATGGCGCCGCGGCCGCCGGGTTGACCAAGGCCGACCTGCTCGCGCTACTCGCCTGACAGGCAACCGCGCCTCCGCCGCACCCGATACTGGCGGGTGCTAACATGGGACAGGTCATGACGAAGCTGACGCTCTGGAACAACACGGATCTCGACAACGCCGAACGCGGCCTGATCTCGCCGGACGCCGTCCGCAAGGTCGAGATCGAGGCGCTGGTGGACACCGGCGCGACCATGCTGGTGATCCCGATCGACGCCGCGGAAGCACTTGGGCTCCCCGTGCTGGAGCTGCTTCCGGTCCGGCTGGCCGACACCTCCGTGCGCGAGATGCCGGTCGTGGGCAGCCTGAAGATCTCCATCCTCGGCCGTGGCATGTTCTGCGACGCGCTGGCCGCGCCGGTCGGCTCGACGGCGTTGATCGGACAGATTCCCCTCGAGCGCCTGGACCTGATCGTCGATCCGAAGTCGCGCGAGCTGCGCGTCAACCCGGCCTCCCCCGACGTGCCGCAGGTCTACGCCCTGCGCGCCGCCGCCTGACGGGCGAGGCCGGCAAAGCTGCGCAGGCGTTGACCTCAGCGTCGCAGCAGCAGGTCCCAGACCAGCAGCTTGACCGCCAGCGCCGCGACGGTGAACAGGAACAGTTGCCGCACGAAGCGATCGCCGTGCTTGAGCGCAACGTGTGCGCCGACCCATCCGCCCACCAGATTCGCGCCGGCCAGCGGCAGCCCGACCCGCAGATCGACCAGACCGCCGCCGAAGAAAACGATCGAAGCGGCGATGCACGAGATCAGGTTGACCGGCTTGGTTATGGCGACCGATTCCATCATCGTCAGGCTGAAGCACACCACGCACAGGACGGTCAGCAGCGTGGTGTAGCCGCCCGAGAAGAAGCCGCCGTAGACACCGAGCAGCGTCGTGCCCACGTAGCCGGCCAGGCGGCGATCGCGGGTCGGGGGCGGCGGGGCTGCCGCTCCCCGGTGCAGCGCGATGAACACCACCAGGACCGCCATCGACACGCCGACGACGATCTTGACCACCGTCTCGGGCAACTTGACGGCGATCAGCGCGCCGAGCGCGGAGGTCAAGAACGTGATCGCGCCCAGCGGCACCAGCAGCGAATTGCGCAACATCCCGGCGCGGGCGAACCGCGCGGTGGCGGAGACCGTCATGAAGGTCACCGCGAACATGTTGGTGGCGACCGCCCGACGCGGGCTCATCCCCACCATGATCATGAGCGGAACGTTGACCAACGAGTTGCCGCCCGTGATGGCGCCGATGGCGCCCGTCGCCAGCATCAGCACGGCGCAAAGCGCGATCTGGCCAACCCCCATGGCGGCATCCTACCGCCCCGGCCGCCGACGGCGCGTTGACTCACGTCTCGGCGGAGATAAGTTCTCTCCATGTCGAACGCGACCGAGGATTGGAAGGCGCTCCCGCACGCGCCGATCGAAAAGCTGAGCGAGAACCTCTGGCGGGTCTCGGGATCGCTGCCGCGCATGACGCTCCGGCGGACGATGACGATCGCCCGCCGCGGGGATGGGCGCTTGGTCATTCACAGCGCCATCGTGCTCGACGAGACGGCGATGAAGGCGATCGAGGCCCTGGGCACGCCCGCCTATCTGATCGTCCCCAACGGCTTTCACCGCAAGGACGCGCCTGCGTTCAAGCGGCGTTACCCGGAGCTGACCGTGCTCGCCCCGCGGGGTGCGCGCGACAAGATCGTGAAGGTCATTCCGGTCGACGGCGCGCTGGAAGACTTCCCGAAGGACCACGCCATCCATTTCGAGGCGATCCAGGGGATCGGCGACATCGAGGGGGCGATGCTGGTCCGCTCGGCCGATGGGATGACGATCGTCCTCGGCGACCTCGTGTTCAACATGGACCGCAAGAAGGACCCGCTCGGGTTCTTCTTCACGACGCTGCTCGGCTCGGCGCCCGGTCCGCGCATCTCGCGCCTCGTCAAGGCCCTGATGGTGAAGGACCGGGCCGCGCTGCGCAGCGATCTGGAGCGCCTGGCGGCGACGCCCGGGCTGGTTCGCCTGATCGTCGCGCATGAAAAGGTCGCCCACGGCGCCGACGCGCTCGCGGCGCTGATCGCGGCCTCGAAGTTTCTCTGACCGCGACGACTCCCCGTTACGGACAGGCCGCGGCGATCGGCGGCAGCGCGCGCCACCAGGCCACAGGCGGCGACGCCGTCGGCATCTTCTGCCGCGTCGTGAAGTCCACCGGCTCGCCCAGCATCGGCGTCACGATCGCGGCGCCCCGCAATGCCGCCTCCCGCACCAGCGTCTCGGCTGGCTCCGACCAGGCGTGGAAGCCGAGGCTGAAGGTCGCCCAGTGGATCGGGAGCAGCACCTTTGCGTGGAGCGCCGCCTGCGAATCGAGGGCGCCGATGGGACCAAGGTGAATGTCGCCCCAGCTGGGATCGTACTGGCCGATCTCGATCAGCGCGACGTCGAAGGGACCCTCGCGCGCCGCGATCTCGCGCAGCGCCTCGGTCCGCCCGGTGTCGCCACTGAAGAAGACGCGGTGTCGCGGTCCCACCAGCGACCACGAAGTCCACAGCGATCCGACGCGCCAGGGGACGCCCCGGCCGTTGAAGTGTCGCCCCGGCGTCGCGACGACCCGGACGCCGCCCGGCAGCGTGGCGCCCTCCCACCAGTCGTGCTCGAAGATCTGCGTCGCCGGGACGCCCCACGCCGCCAGGTGGCCGCCGATCCCCAGTGGCACATGAAATGGAACGCCGCGCTCCGCGAGCGCGCGCACGGTCTCCCCGTCGAGGTGATCGTAGTGCTCGTGCGAGATCAGAACGGCATCCAGGTGCGGCAGATCGGCGAGCGCCACCGGCGGGGGATGGAAACGTTTCGGCCCCACCCAGCGCGAAGGCGACGCGCGCGCCCCCCAGACCGGATCGGTCAAGACGATCGCGCCGTCGATCTCGACGAGGGTGGTCGAGTGCCCCAGCCACGTGACGCGCAGGCCGGAAGCGCTTGGCAACCCGAGGCGCGCGGCAGCGTCGGTGACGAGCGGCAGCGGGCAGGTCGGAACGCGCATCTCCCGACCGAAGGCCCAATGCTCGAACGACCGCCAGGCGGAGGCCCCGGTCATCACCGAGGTCCGCTCGTCGTTCTGGAACTTGCCGCCGACAAAATGCGGCGACGCCTGCATCCGCGCCAGCGTGGCCGCGCCGGGGACGCCGCCGAACGCGCGAAAATGATCGGTCGAGATCCAGGTCAGGAGCAGCAGAACCCCGGCAATTGCGATCGTCGCGACGAACATTCGCCGCAAACGGCGCAGCCAGCGGCCCCCGAACCCGACCCCGCCCGGCATGGATCTAGTGCGAGCCTTTTTCGACGTGACCCCCGAATTCGAAGCGCATCGCGGAGAGCACCCGGTCCTGGAAACCGGCCTCGCCGCGCGAGCTGAAACGCTCGAAGAGCGCCGCCGCCAGCACGTGCGCGGGAACGCCCTCGTCGATGGCGGCGTCCAGCGTCCAGCGCCCCTCGCCCGAATCCGACACCCGCCCGGAGAATTTCTTCAGCTCCGAATCGCCGGCCAGCGCCGCCGCCGTCAGGTCGAGGAGCCACGACGCGACGACGCTCCCGCGGCGCCAGACTTCGGCGATCTCGCCCAGCGGCAGGTCGTACTGGTAGTACTCGGGATTCCGCAGCGGGGTCGTCTCGGCGTCCGCGACCTGGGCCGTTCTTCCGACGCCGACGCCGACGCCCGCGTGCCGCAGGATATTGAGCCCCTCCGCGTAGGCCGCCATCAGGCCGTACTCGATCCCGTTGTGCACCATCTTGACGAAGTGTCCGGCGCCGCTCGGGCCGCAGTGGAGATATCCCTCCTCCGCCGTCCCCTGCCCGGCCTGCCGTCCGGGGGTGCGCGGCAGATCGCCGCGCCCCGGCGCCAGCGTCGCGAACACCGGATCGAGCCGGCCAACCACCTCGGCCTCGCCCCCGATCATGAGGCAGTATCCGCGTTCGAGCCCCAGCACCCCGCCGCTGGTGCCGCAGTCGACGTAGTGCAGGCCGGCCGCCGCCAGCCGCTTGGCGCGGTCGACGTCGTCGCGATAGTAGGAGTTGCCGCCGTCGACGATCACGTCTCCCTTCGCCAGCTTGGGGACGAGCTCCGCCAGCGTGGCATCGACGGCGGCCGCCGGGACCATGAGCCAGATCACGCGGGGTGCCGTCAGCTTGCCCAGAAAATCGTCGAGCGATGTCGATCCGGTCGCGCCCTCCTTGGCCACCGCGGCGACCGCGTCGGCCGTGACGTCGCGCACGACACAGGCGTGCCCGCCCCGCATCAGACGCCTCACCATGTTGGCGCCCATGCGCCCGAGCCCGATCATTCCGATCTGCATCGTCGTCCCTCCTCCGCGCATGTATACTCCGCCCATGCGCAAAACCATTGCGATCGCGATCCTGATCCTGGCCAGGCGGATGTAGCAGGGCGGAGGCCGCCCTCCCCCGACGCGATTTGGCTCGTCAGGCGGCCGTGCGCGAGTGGCTGCGGCCCGGCTGAACCGCGGCGATGAAGGTGATCTTGGGATTGTCCTGCACCGCCTGATTGAGCGCCCAGTCGCTGTCGAACAGGACGAGCGGACGATCTTCGACGTCCAGAACGCAGGTGGTGTGGCCGGGCCGCTCGAAGCGGTTCGGCTCGAACGGTCCCTCCACCCAGCGGGCATGCTTGTACGGCAGCCCGGTCAGGTTGATGTGGACGCCGTACTCGGACAGCAGGCGGTGTTGGATCACCTCGAACTGCAGCACGCCGACCGCGCCCAGGATCGGATCGCGCGACAGGCGGTTGCGATCGAAGAAGAGCTGAACCGCCCCCTCTTCCGAAAGCTGCTCGAGGCCGGTCTTGAGCTGCTTGCGCTTCATCGGATCCTTGAGCGCCGCGATCACGAAGTGCTCGGGCGAAAAGCGCGGCACCCCCTCGAACTCGAAGTGCGCGCCCGAAACCAGGGTGTCGCCGATGCGCAGCGCGCCGCCGTCCCAGACGCCCAGGATGTCGCCGGCGTAGGCCTCGTCGACGGTGGTCCGCTCCTGTCCCAGGAACTGTACCGTCCGGCTCATCACGAACGGGCGTCCGGTGCGCGCGTGCTCGACCTCCATGCCACGCACGAACTTCCCCGAGCACAGGCGCACGAACCCGATCCGATCGCGGTGGCGCGGATCCATGTTCGCCTGGATCTTGAAAACGAAGCCGGAGAAGGCGGCCGCGTCGGGCTGGATGGTGCCGGTGGAGGTCGCGCGCCCGCGTGGCGGCGGCGCCAGATCGACGAACTGGTCGAGAAACGGCTCGATGCCGAAGTTGGTCATCGCGCTGCCGAAGAAGACCGGCGACAGCTTGCCGTCTAGGAACGCCGCGCGATCGAAGGCGTGCGTCGCCCCCTCCAGCAGCGCGACCTCGTCCTGCAATTCGGCGAAAGCCCGCTCGCCGAGCGTGTCGCGGATCTCGGGATCGTCGATCGGGCAGGTCGACATCGGCGCGCGGTTCGATCCGGCGTGAACGCGTTCGAACCGGAGCACCTCGTGGCGGGTCCGGTCGTAGACGCCCATGAAGCTCTGCCCCGACCCGACCGGCCAGTTGAGCGGCGTGCAGGGGATGCCCAGGATGCGCTCGATCTCGTCGAGCAGCTCCAGCGGCGGCCGGCCCACCCGGTCCAGCTTGTTCATGAAGGTGACGATCGGGATGCCGCGCATCCGGCAAACCTGAAACAGCTTGATGGTCTGCGGCTCGACCCCCTTGACGCTGTCGATCAACATGACCGCCGAGTCGGCCGCAGCCAGCGTCCGGTAGGTATCCTCGGAAAAGTCGTTGTGGCCGGGGGTGTCGAGCAGGTTCATGCGGCAGCCGGCGTACTCGAACTGCAGGACGCTGGTGCTGATCGAGATGCCGCGTTGGCGCTCCAGCTCCATCCAGTCGCTGGTGATCTTGCGGCCGCTCTTCGCCCCTTTGACCGAGCCGGCCAGGTGGATGGCGCCGCCGTAGAGCAGCAGCTTCTCGGTCATGGTGGTCTTGCCCGCATCGGGGTGCGAGATGATGGCGAAGGTCCGCCGCTTCGAGACTTCTCTGGTGAGGGGGTTGATCATGGTCGTGACCGAGCGGCCCAGTATACGGACAGTCGGGCGCCGAGGCGCGGTACTGTCGCCCGCGATGAGTCGGACGGACAGCGCCGCCCACCGGTGCCCGGACTGCCGGATGCACCGGACTCTCTGCATCTGCGCGCTGATCCAGCCCTGCGCCACCCGCACCCGGGTGGTGTTGCTGCTGCACCAGCTGGAACAGGAAAAGCCCACCAACACCGGCCGACTGGCGGCGCGCTGCCTCAGCAATTCGACGGTCATCGAGGCGGGCGGCGCCCCGGCCTGGACCGTACCGGGCTCCGATACGTTGCTGCTCTTCCCGCACCCGGAGGCGCACTCCCTGGAAGACTGGCGCGCCTCGCCGCGGCCGATCGTGCTGGTGGTCCCCGATGGCACCTGGCGCCAGGCGAAGAAGGCGCGCCGCCGGATCGCCGGCCTCGACCAGTTGCCCTGCGCGACGTTGCCGCCCGCCGGGCCCTCCAGCTATCGCCTGCGCCATGCCGCGCGCCCGGATCGACTGGCCACCATCGAGGCGATCGCCCGCGCGCTGGGAATCCTGGAGGGCCCGGAGGTGCAGGCCCAGCTCGACTACATCTTCCGTGTCATGGTGGATCGGACGCTGTGGACGAACGGGCGGATCTCCACCGCGGCGGTGACGGGCGGCATCCCGCCCGGCATCCGTTCGCACGATCCGCTGGGCATGGTTAACCTACGCAGGGAGGTGAGATGAACACGCTCGTCATCGACGTTGGCGGAACAAACATCAAGGTGCTCGCGACGGGACACGCCACCCGGCGCCAGCTCCCCTCCAGCCCGACGCTGACCGCCGCGCAGATGGTCAAGGCGGTCAGGGCGCTGACGGACGACTGGCAGTACGACCGCATCACGATCGGGTATCCCGGACCGGTGAAGGACGGCCGGATCGTCGCCGAGCCGACGCACCTGGGCGGCGGCTGGGTGCGCTGCGATTTCGAACGCGCCTTCGGCTGCCCGGTGAAGCTGCTCAACGACGCGGCCATGCAGGCCCTCGGCAGCTACCGCGGGGGGACCATGCTGTTCCTGGGCCTCGGCACCGGCCTCGGCACCGCGCTGATCGTCGACGGCGTGATCGCGCCCCTGGAGCTCGCGCACCTGCCCTACAGGAAGGGGACGTACGAGGACTACGTCGGCCTCCGGGGGCTCGAACGGTCTGGCAAGAAGAAGTGGCGGCGACATGTCTTCGATGTCGTCGAGCGCCTCCGGGTGGCCCTGCAGGCCGACGACCTGGTGCTCGGCGGCGGCAACGTCAAGTTCCTCGATCGCCTGCCCGACGGCGCGCGGCTCGGCAACAACACCAACGCCTTCAAGGGCGGCTACCGGCTCTGGGCCGAGTCGCCGCCCCCTACGAGCTGAGCCGGTGCGAACCTTCGCCGCGGCGCTGCTCTGTCTGCTGCTGGTCGCACGGCCATCGCGCGCCGACGGGATCCCGACGCCCGAGGAGCTTTATCAGCAGCAGAAGAAGAGCACCGCCCTGGCGGTGACGCTGGAAGCGATTTGCCCGATCGCGGGCGTGGGGGCGTTTTACGCAGGGGAAGACGACAAGGCGACGGTGCTGGCCATCGCCAGCGGCCTCAGCGGCGGCGCGGCGGTCGGAGCGGCCTTCTATCTGATCCACCTCTCCCACCAGAACCCGAGCGGGGTCGACCACGTCTTCTCCGACTTCGAGAGCGGCACGGCCTGGACGGTCCTGGTGGTGGGCGGCGTCATCTACTTGCTGACCCGGATCTCCGGGCTGTCGTTCGCCCCCGACGCGGTGACCACGTTCAACCTGGACCTGCAACAACGCCTGGGCGTGCCGCCGAC
>CAYTTF010000138.1:0-11111 GCA_964440665.1 uncultured Myxococcales bacterium
GCCGGGTCAGCTTCACCGCCGAGAAGGCGACGCCCGAGTTCTATCAGCTCTCCGGCCGGCGGATGAACTGGGACCTCACCGACTACCACCCGCTGCTGGCGCAGCGCGCGCAGTCGACCGACACGTTCACCGCCACCCTCCAACCGTCGGTCGGCTACCAGCAGGCGACGGAGATCCGCGAAGGACTGGACCGCAATTTCCTCGTCATTCTGTCGAACACGGGCGCTCGGGGCGGCGGCGGGGCGCTGGCGACCTTCAACCGATCCATCGGTCCCTTCGAGGCGGATCGCGCCGGCGAGGTCACCTTCGTCAAATCCCTGGTCATCGTCGACCCGGCCGCGGCGCCCGACGCCACGGGCGCCACCACGGGCGCCTACCGCTCGCCGTTCTCGCTGCCGAACGGCGAGATCCTGGCGTCGTACGCGGCCAACGTCGCAAACGCCATGACCGACGTTCCCCAGTACGCCCTGGTCTCGGTCGACGGGACGACCGGGGCCCGTCGCACCCTCAGCAGCGATCCGGCCCTGTCGTATGTCGAGGCGGCGCTGGGCTACAAGCGCGGCGAGACCGAGCTGTTCACCAATCTTCCCCAGCTGGTCTTCGGCGGGCACTCGGGCGACACGAACCTGGGCAGCGACGGCGTCTTGCACCTGCCGGATGCGTCGGTGCTGGCCACGCTGCTGGGGGCCAACCTACGCAAGGGACGAAACGTCGCCGCGATGGATGCCGCGGTGGCGCTCAAGGTCTATCAAGAGATGCCGCCGCCCAATGCCTCGCCCGGGAACCTGATGGGGTCTCAGCAGACGTACACCCAGCGGACCAGCCTGGGCACCATCGGTCTGCTCGGCGATCACTCGGTCAAGGTCCTGGTTCCCGGCGGCACGCCCCTGATCCTCGAATTGATCGACGGCAGCGGCAACCCGCTGTTCACCATGAGCGAGGAGCACCAGGTGCAGGCCGGCGAATACATCTCGCCGGGCCCGCCCCGGGCGGTGTTCAACAACATCTGCGGTGGCTGCCACGGCAGCATCAGCGGCTCGGAGCTGGATATCGCCGTCAGCGCCGATGCGCTGACCGGCGCCTCGGTGTCGCTGTCGCGGGACGGGATCCCGCAGATGCTCCACCCATAAGTTACGCAGGAATCACGGCGCCGAAAAACGTTCGAAACACGATTTGGCGATGATTGACTGTCGTGCTCCTGTCGTTGCCCATCGTTCTCGAAAGCGCCGCGCCGCCCGCGGAGAGCTCGACCATGACGGCGGCCTCGATCCTGGCGCTCACCGATGACGCGGAGGCTCGGGACCTCCTTCTGGAGCTCGCCACCACGGAAGGTTTCGGCGTTCGTTGCGCGGCTACAGAGATCGAAGCGGCCAACGTTCTTCACCTCGAGCGTCCCGGGCTGGTGCTGGTCGACCTCGACATGCCGGGGCGGGCGGGGGCCAAATTTCTCCGGACCCTCCGTCAGGGCCCCTACCGGGACATCCCTTCGATTGCCATCACGGCCTCCAACGATCCGATGCTGACGATCAGCATCGACGCCCCGGTCTATTTCAAACCAGGGCTCGACGGGCTCGGGACCGCTCTCGAGCGCCTGTTCTGGCCCGAGACCGACCAGACGCGCTAGGCCGCCTCCGGGCGGCACGGCGTCGGGCATGGTTCGCTTCGCTCACCGTTGCCTTACGGCAACGCCCTCGTGGCCGGCAGACGCGCTAGCCGAACTGACGCGCTAGCCGAATTGAACAGACCGGCGCGTGGCCGTGCCGTAAATGAAGCCGGAGATCGGGAAACTGGGGGCCGCGGCTGTGTCGTCGATGGCGGCGCCGAGCGCGACCACCACCGGCACGAAGTGCTCGTGCGTGGGGAGCGCCTGCCGGACACCGGGCGCGCGCTCTCGGTACGCGAGGAGCGCGTCCACGTCGCGCCGAGCGAGGACGTCCGCGGTCCAGGCATCGAACTCGGTTGCCCAGGCCGGCGGCGTTGCGTTCAGGTTGAAGTCCATGCTCCGCAGGTTGTGGGTCAGAAAGCCGCTGCCGACGATGAGAATCCCCTCCCTACGGAGCGGCGCCAGCGCGCGCCCGAGCTGGAAGAGCTCCGCCGGCTCGAGCGTCGGCAGCGAAACCTGCAGCACCGGCACGTCGGCGTCGGGGTACATGCAGACCATCGGGACGTAGGCCCCGTGGTCGAGCCCGCGCTCCGGATCCTCGGCGATTGGCTGCCCGTTCAGGAGACCCCGCAGCCGGGTGGCGAGCTCGGGGGCGGGCGGTGACGCGTAGGTCGTCTGGTAGTAGCGGGCCGGAAAGCCGTAGAAGTCGTAGACCAGCGGCACGGAGCGGGTGGCGCCCAGGGTGATCGGCCGGTCGACCCAGTGCGCGGAGAGCATGAGCACGGCGCGCGGGCGCGGTAGCGCCTTGGCCCATCCGGCGAGCTCGGAGACCCAGCCGCGATCGTCGAGCAGCAAGGGCGATCCATGCGCCAGGAAGATTGCGGGCATGGTCGCGCCGTGGGTCCCACCGTTTGCAGATTGCTGGGCCATCACGATGCTCTTGGATGCCGCGCGACCGCATCCGGTTGCGCCGGTGGCGAGCAGCAGCTTGACCGCGGTCCGGCGATCCACGACGGAATTCTAGCAGGCGCCGGGCGCCAGACTAGAATCGCATCGCGAAGGAGCCCTGCACGATGTGCGCGTAGGTGCGGTCGTAGTTGGGGGCGTTCACCGAGTCGAGCTGATACAGCAAGAGCTCGTACTTGACGTCGGCCTCCATCTCGACGAACCAGGACGAGCGCTCTTGCCGCGGTTTCCGCAGGAACGCCAGGCGGCCCCCGACCAGATAGTTGCTCATCGGCGACAGCTCGCGGTCGCCGGTCCAGTACTGGCCCGCCGGCCCCTTGGTGCGGTAGCCCTCGCCGTCGCGGTAAAAGCTGGCGCCGCTCTGCAGGTGGTAGTGGCCGCGCAGCGACAGCAGGGCCGACTGGGTGATGTACTTGTTGACCACCAGATCGGCGGTGGCGGCCTGCATCGCCCAGCTGTCCTGGTAGAGGCGCAGCATGGTGAGGGTCGAGGCGCGCCACTGGGGAAACGCGTAGACCGCTCGCCCAAAGACGGCGTACCGCTGGCGATAGAGGGGCTCGTGCTCCTGGGGCTCCTGGTGCTGGCTGCCGACCAGGACGCTGCGGTAGGGGTTCGACTGAAAGCCATCGAGGAGCTGGATGGTCCCGCCCCCCTGGATGACCAGGCGCGGGGTCATGGTCCATGAAAGCGACGGCTCGATCGCGTCGATGTTGAGGCGATGCGTGACCACATCGGTCGCCGACGAGTTGAAACAGTGGGTGGACGAGGAGAGGGGCACCAGCGCGAGCGGCGTCTGCGCGGCGGCGTTGTTGGCATCGCAAACGCTGTCCCAGTTGTGGGTGTAGGCGAGCGCCAGCGTGAAGTTGTGGTCGTAGAGATCGTCGTGGGTGGTGGCCGAGACCGAGTGGGAGCGGTAGTCGTTTTCCCAGCCGTAAGCATAGGAGGCGCCGATGCCGGCATCCGGGCGCTCGTAGGTGAAACCGCCGTGCACCATCTCGCGGTTGTCGTGAAACTCGGTGGCGCTGGTGATCGCGTCGACGCCGGTGTGCGGGCCGGAAATCGCTGGCGTCGCGCCGCTGACCGCATCGGCCTCCCACCCGGCCGCGATGCCGAGGCCGCCGGCGATCGGCGCATTGGCGTCCACCTGTGGGTGAAGGACGGTGATCCCCTTGTTGTGCGACGAGGGCTCCCGGAACAGCGTCAAGCGCGACGAGACCTCGGTCGGGTTTTCGGCGCGCGCGGGCGCCGGCACAACGACGGTGACGGCGACGGCCAGACCGGCCGCGATCGGTCGCGCGCGAAGCCTCAGTTGCAACCGCAGCCTCCGCCCGAGGTCCCCGTCCCGCCGACGGCCCCCTCGCGGTTCGACAGGATGTGCTCCTCGGCCGCGCGCTCCTGCCCGTCGGCGTCGAGCTGCATGATCCGATCGGCGAGCAGCTCGCGCTGGTGCGGCTTGACCGTCCACTTGGAAACGGCGCACCCGCCGCACGCGGATAGGGCGACGGCGAAAACCAAGATCAGCTTAGAAATACACGGCGAGCGCACCGGAGTACTCCTGGATTCGTTGGGTGTGGTTGGCGTCGAAGATGACGTAGTGGCGAACGTCGCCACGCAGCGTGAGGCGTTTTTTGAGCGCGACGATCAGACCCCCGCCGACGTTCACCATCGAGTACCGCCCGGCCTGGATGGCATATTGATCGGCCTTCTTGCGGCCGAAGGCTCCGCCGACCGCGGCGCCCACGAACGGCGTCACCGGCGAGGCGGCGAACAGGAAGGCGTTGAAGCCCCCGCCCGCATAGATCACGTCGACCTGGTTTCCGACCGTCTCGCCCACCATCCCCTCCAGCGAGACGTGGGGGGCCAGCAGCCAGGCCGGGCGGAACAGGAACATGCCGTCGCCCCCCAGGAGCCCGGCCGAGAAGGTGAAGCCCAGGTTCTCTTCCAGGAGAGGCGACGGGGAGAAGATCGCGTTGCCCATCCGCTTCCAGACCGAGGGGCCCTGGTGGGCCGCGGCCAGGTCGACGTCGAGCGGAAAAACCTCGTCGCCCAGGATCCAGCCGTAGGTCCCGTCGGGGAGCTCGACGCGAAACCAGTGATCGTGGCTGGCGCGGCCGATGGCGGGGAGCACCTCGCCCATTTGGGCGCGGTAGACCACCCGGAACCCGAAGCCGGGGCCGGTGTGGATCTGCGCCTCCTCGGAAACCACGCGCACCAGCGCGGTGTCGTCGGCGCGCGCCTCGACCGTCGCAAGCGCGACGACCAGAAGGGACGCGCAGGCGAGTACCCGGCAGGCCGTCCAGCTCATGGCTTCGTGACCCAATCCTCGACGATCGTCGCCTCGTTGCCGGTCTCCATGATCAGCGTCCCGCCGCCGTGGACCTGACGGCCTTCCGGCAAGATGAGCAGGGTGCTGTCGCTGGGATCCGAGCAGTTCATCCGCTGCGAGGCCTGGGTGTAGTTGTCTTGCCAGTCCATCGGGAAGGGTATGGTGCCCGCCTCGATCGGGTTCGTCAGCGTCATCGCCGTCCTACTTCCCGGACCGTGGCAGGTGGAATCGTAGCAGTGCTTCCCGCCGTAGTCGGCGCCCAGGAAGTTCGGCCAGACTTGATCGATGAACCACTGCGGGCCCGGCATGCAGACGTTGACGTCGGCCGGCGGCTCGCCCAGGTCGACGGTCTCGCAGCCGATCGCCGCACCCAGCGCCGCGGCCACCAGGAGGACCAGGCAGACACCCACGCTCCCGCGCGACCTCAAAACGTGTACCTCAGGTAGGTGGTGACCATCAGATCCTGGCTACCGGAGATCTCGCGCAGCCAAAAGTAGTCGCCGCGCACGCCCACCGAGAAATGGCGGGAGAGCGAGTGGTAGTCGAACCCCCCGCCGCCGCCCGCGGTGAAGCCGATCCGGTAGCGCTCCAGCATGAGCGTGTACAGGACGTTGGTCGAGAGCCGCTCGAGGCCGGCTCCCCCTTCGGCGAAGAGCGAGGTCTGCCCGAACCGGATCGTCAGCTTCCCTTCGGCGATCGCCTGATACGTCTGCAGCAGCTGCCCGGCCTGCGGGCTGTCGCCGCGGACCGAATGCGTCGATCCCAGGAAGTGCGCCTGTATCGCCAGCCAGCGAAAGAGGTCGTACCCGACGCGCGTCCCGACCGCGAAACCGGGGGCGACGTCGCGGCCGGCGGGACCGAAGAACGCGACCGCGCCCACTTCCCCTTCGGTGTAGAGGCCCCGCGCGAACTTGGCCGGATCGGGGAAGATGATGGCGCTCGGCTCGGCCGTGACCTGCGCCTCTGCCGCTGCGCCCCAAAGCAGCCAAGACGTCGCCAATGCCGCCACCAGCTTGCGAAGTCGTGGTGTCAATGTCCCCTAGTTGGTCGTCGCCATCATCGCGGGAGGCTGAAAGAGCGTGGGAGTCGGCGAGAACAAGGTGTCACCCGAATCATGCAACAGCTGGTCGTTGTCGTCTCGCACGCGGACGCCATAATTGCACGACATCGCCGCGTTGGCGGTGAAGTTGACGTCGATCTCGATGAGCGCCGGGATGACGACGTTGGGCGGCACCATGTCGAGCCCGATCGGGTTGACCTGGGAGTTGTTGATGAGGACCGCGTTGAACGGCGCCATCCACCGCCCCATGGCGTCCAGATCCAGCTCCCCCTCTTCGAAGTCGTCTTCGCGCACGGTCCCGGAGACGGTCTTGCCGGCGGCCAGGATCTGCGGCGTCACAGGAATCAGCGGGATGAAGTTGGGCGCGTTGTTGTTCCCCGCCCCCAGGGCCATCGCCACCACATTCTCGTCGTACTTGGTGTACTCGTTCGCGCCGTCGATGCCGATCGCGAACGTGCCGTCCTTGGTGTCGGTGTTGGTGACGTCGTAGGTGAGCTCGAGGTGCACGTGCGCGCGCTCTATCCAGGGGACGGCGAAGCCGAGCGCCGCCGACTGGCTGTCGAGGTCCTTCTGCTCGGTCTGGTTGGGATTCCGGAACTGTAACGTCAGGCCGTTCTCGATTCGCGGCGGGTTGCCCATGGCGTCGTTCTGGCCCGTCACCGCGAGGATCGGGGTCGGCGAGGCGAAGTAGAGCGGCGCGTTCACGCATCCGAGCGCGAGCGTCGCGATCGGGATCAGTCTGGAGAAACCACCGTGGTCTTCTGGCATCAGGACCCGCCTTTGAAGATGAACGGATAACGACCCACGATCGTCTGTCCGGGCGCCTTCGGGAACTGCCACTGCTTGACCTGCCGCACGATGCAGCCCTCGACGGCGGCGTCGCCCATCGTGCTCTGTTTGACGTTGGCCTTGCTGACCGTCCCGTCGGGCTGAATCACCCAGAAGACGTCGACGCCGCCCGAGAGCGACGTCTTGTGTTGAAGCTCTTTTTCGTAGCAGTACTTGACGCCCGCCAGGTGCGCCCGCACCACCTTGTTGATCTGCTCCTTCGACAGCGAGCCGTCGCTGTCGCCGGCGCCCGTTCCGAGGCCGACCGAGACCTCGTGCTCGCCGCGCTCCGCCAGCTTGGGGCCGCGGCCGTGGCCGTGGTTGCCACGGCCGCCGGTGTCGAGGTTGCCCGACCCGTAGATGTGTCCGTAGCCGGCGCCGCCACCGCCGGGGCCGGATCCGGCGCTCGACAGGCCGCCCGAGCCGCGGCCGGCCACCAGCTTGGCGCCCGCCATGCCGGCCATCGCCTGCTCGACGTCGTTGCTCTGCGCGAACAGCTTGGAGAGCCCCGAGCCCGGCGCCTTGTCGCGACCGATGATGCTGAGGATCCCGACCCGCTGGACCTTCTCCCGCAGGATGTCTTCCTTGCCCTTCGGGATGATGGTGTCCTTCTGGGTGGCGTCGGTGCGACCGAGCTTGCCGGCCTTGTCCTTGGCCCGCTTGGTCTGCCCCTCTTTCTCTTCCGACTTTTCTTCCGCCTTCTCCCGCTTGATGACCTCCTTCTTCTCGAATTCGAGCGCGGCGGGCGCCTCGATCTTGGCGACGCGGTCGGGGTTGAGCGCCAGCGGGGGCTTGGGTTCCGTCTTCTCCCACATGAAGTTCAACATCGCCGCGATGACGCCGAAGACGATGGCGGTGCCGACGGTGATCTGCACCATGTGCGGATCGCGGAAGCGCGGGCTCGGAACGACCTCGGGCGGGTCGACCCAGCGGATCTCGACGCGGAGATTGCTGCCGTCGGCGAAGACCAGCTTGGCCTTGTCACCGCGGGCGAAATCGACCTCGCGCGAGGTCACGTCCGCGACCGGCGTGGCGACGCCGCCGATGTTGAGCTCGCCTTTGAGCGCGGGCGCGAGATGCAGGACGTAGCCGTCGCGCCGAGGCTGGAGCAGCAAGAACTTGCTGCGTCCCTCGAGCGCCGGCGTCACGAACGTCGCGCGTTTGGACGGGCCGACGGTTATCTTTCGTCGTCTCGCCAGCAGGCGGTACGAGATGATCTGGCCATGCCAGATCATCGCCACCTGCAAGATCGCGTGGGTGGTCACCGGCAGCGGACCTGTTCTTCGGCGTGCCGGGGCTCGACCGGGATGGGGGGGAGGGAGTGCATGAGAAAGTGTGCTGGTTGCCAAGAGTTCACCCTATTCGTCTGCGTCAGAGGCTCTTGTCATCGGCGCTTTGCCCTAGCTCCTTCATAAAAGACCGCTTATCGGGGGCAGACATATCCAGCTCGAGCTTGACCCGGTTCAAAAAGTATAAGAGTTGCGGGGTCTTGAGCTTACCTTCGACGTCCATTGCCCCGAAGGTATAGGTCTTGGTCTTGACCTTCCCGCCCGCCGTCGAGCCTTTGGCCTCGCCGGCCGGCCGTTCATCGGCGGCCGAGGCGCCGTCGCCGCTGCCGTCGCCTCCGGTCTCGCCCTGGCTGTCGGTCGAAGTCGAGGTCGACGCCGCGCTTCGCTCCTGCGTGTGGGAGGGCGCCGGCTTGTGAGCGGCGGGGCGCCGCTTGGCGGGCTTCGCGGCGGCCGGGCCGCCGGTCGTCGCGACCAGCACCAGCGCCGTACCCACCATCGCAAGCTGGCACCAACGCCGCATCACTTCATCTCCTTGAGCCGCGCCTGCACATCGGCGCGCCGGGGATCGTTCTTGTCGACGGCCTGCAGGTATTGGGTGAAGAAGTCCTTGGCCTTGGCGGGCACCTTGTCGAAGTCCATGTATAGGACGCCGAGATCGTAGAGAGCCGGCGGATAGTCGGGCTCGATGTCGAGCGCACGCTCGTAGGCCTTGCGCGCGAGCTCGGTTTTTCCGTCGCCGCGCGCGGCCACCCCCAGCGCCACCTGCGCCTCGGCGTCGTTGGGGTCGATCTCGACCGCCTTTTCCAGCTCGCCGCGCGCCTTCCGGTAGTCGCCGCAGTCGAGGTAGACGACCGCCTTGTTGAGACGGGCCTGCACGTACTTTGGATCGAGCTCCGACGCCTTCTGGTAGTCCAAGAAAGCCTCCTGGTCGTGGCCCCGTTCAAAAGCAACGAGACCCAGGTTGTTCCAGACGAAAGCGCTCTTGGGGTCGAGCTCGGCTGCCTTGTGCAGCGCGGTCTCGGCAAGTTCGAACTTCCCCATTTTATAATAGGTTAGGCCCAGGGCGTTATAGGCAATTACGCTGTGGGCGAGGTTTTCGCCCCCTTCCGCCACCAGCAATCTGGCCTGCTCCAGCGACTCGTCCAGGGAATCGGGCCCCGCTTCGCGGAGCACCTGGCTGTAGCGCGCCCGCATGTCGAAGTCGTTGGGGTCGGAGTTGAGCCAGCGGGCGTAGACCTCGCCCGCCTTCTTGCCGCTATGGGCCCGGCGCAGGCTCTCGCCGTAAGCCAGCACGGTGAGGCGGGCGCCGGGCTGGATGTCGAGCGCCCGCTTGAAGTCGTCGACCGCCGCGTCGAAGTTGCCCAGCGCGGTCTCGACGACCCCCAGATCGTGCCAGGCCTCGAAGAGGCGCCCATCGAGCTGGGTGGCGCGGGAGAGCGGCTGGCGGGCCTCCTTGTAGTGCTTGCGCCCGGTGCGCATGATGCGGACCCCTTCGTCGAAGGCCGCCTGCGCTTCCGGGCTGGTCTTCGGCAGCGCGACCGGCGCAATCGGATTGACCGCCGCCGCTCCGGGCCTCGGCGGATGCGCGCACCCCGCGGTCGCGAGGACGACGGCCAGCCCGACGCCGCAGCGTCTGGTCTTATTGATCACGTCGAACCTCTTCGATGCGATCGAGCGCGACGCGCGGCTCGCCGGGGCGGCTGGACAGACGCAGCTCGGCCTCCTTGGGGTACTCGTTCTCCGCGAGGCGCGAGAGCGCCTGCCGGATCGCCTGGGTGTGCTTGTTGTAGACGCCGATCTGGAGCGCGCGGGCGTAGCCCGACTTGTAGGCGTCGATCGCCTTGTCCTCGATGACGACGATGACCTTCTCGAGCTCGTCGCGATACATCTGCTTCTCGTCTTCCTTGAGATCCTTGGGCACCGGCGCGCTGCGCATGGCCTTGGCGTAGGCCTCGTAGCCCTGGCCGATGCGCAAGAGCGCGGCGGTCGCCCATTCGGGTGAGCGGTAGGTGACCACGTCGAGATAGGTCTGCTTCGCTTCTTCCAGGCGCTTGGCCTTCTCCTCGAGGACCTTGGCGAGCTGCTTCGGCTTGCCGGCGATCTTGATGCGCTCGTAGTCGAGGTAGAGCAGCTCGCCCTGGATGTAGCGGGCCTCGGCGGCGTAGTACCCGCTCTCTTCGCCGCCGCTGCCGCCGTGACCGTGTTTGCCGTAAGCGGCCAGCGCCTTGGCGGCCGTCTCCTTGGCGGCCGCTTCGTTGCCCGCCTTGAGCTGGGCGTCCGCCTCGCGGGTCAGCGCTTCCACGGTTTTGGCGTCGCCCGGGTAGGCCTTGCCGTAGGCGGCGAAGCTGGCCGCGGCGCCGCGCCAATCCTTCTGGTCCTCGCGCACGACGGCGGCCTGGAAGGCGACGTCCTTGGCATCCGGGCGATCCTTGTAGCGTTTGGCGTATTCGCCGTAGTGCTTGATGGCGCGATCGTGCTGGCCGAGGCTCTGGCGGAGAACGCCGGCGCTCCGGAGCGCGTCGGCCGCGTGCGCGTTCTGCGGGTACTTCTGCGCCAGCTGCTCGTAGAGGACCGCGGCCTTGTCGTAGTAGGCGACGTTCTCTTCGATCCGCGCGGCGGTGAAGAGCGCCTCGGGCGCCTCGCTGGCGGAGGGGTACTTGTCGGCCAGCTCCCGGTACGCGCTGACCGCCTCGTCGGACTTCTTCTCTTTTTCGAAGACGGCGCCCGCATTGTTGAGCGCCTTGGACGCGTAGCCGTTCTGCGGATATTCGTGCGGCACGCGCAGGAAGAAGGCCGCCGCCTTGTCGTAGTCGCCGCTCTGCGCGTACTTTTCTCCCGACTTCATCACCGCGCCCACGATCAGCTTGTCGAGGCGTTCCTGCTCGTCCTTGGGCGCGAAGGCCTTGGTCTTCTTGAGACGGCGGGCCCAGCTCTCGATGTTCTCGTAGTCCTTGGCCTTGCCGAGCGCCTGCAGGATGCGATCGCCGGCGGCGCCCGCGTTGGGATCGTCGGGGTAGCGCTCGACGATCAGGCCGAACC
>CAYTTF010000139.1:0-10855 GCA_964440665.1 uncultured Myxococcales bacterium
TTTGTCGAGATCGGCGATCGTGCCGTGGACGGCGGCGATCCGATCTTGGACCGTCTTCTGCTTTTGGGCCGCGTCCTCGATGATGTCGGGCAACCGCACGTTCAGCGACGCCAGCGTCGCGCGCACCACCTTGACGACCAGCTCGCCGTTTTGATCGCCGGGCAGCTCGCGCATCAGCTGGATCGTCTCGGCGATCCCGTATCCGCCACGCGACGATACCGACGTTGCCGCTGGCAGCACGGCGGCTTCCATCCCGAGCTTCGAGTCCCCATCCACCTTTTTTGCAAACATGGCCATATCGGTCCTCCCACAGCGTTTTCGGCTGTTCCCAGCCGATCTTGAGCCGGAAGCCCTGGCCAATAACCGAATCTCAGGGCTGGGGGCCGCCCCGCCCCAGCCCGGCGCGCACTTCGGCGGCGATCTCGAAGGACCGCAGCCGGGCGCCATGATCGTGGATCTGCGAGGTCAGGACCAGCTCGTCGGCGCCGGTGCGGGCGATGAGAGCGGCGAGCCGACGGTGGACCGTCTCGGGCGAGCCAATGGCGGCGCAGGCCAGGACATCGTCGAGCATGGCCGCCTGCTCGGGCGTTAGCGACGCCGCGAAGCCTTCGGCGGGCGGCGGCAAGGCGGTGGGGTGTCCGCTCCGAAGGTTGACGAACGCCTGCTGGAGCGACGTCAGCAGCAGGCCCGCCTCCGCGTCGCTCGCGGCGGCCACGACGTTGACGCCGAGCATGACGTGGGGGCGCGCCAGCGTTTCAGAGGGGCGAAAGTTGCGCCGGTAGATCTCGATCGCCGGCATCAGGAGTCGCGGTGCGAAGTGCGAGGCGAAGGCGTAGGGAAGCCCCATCGAGGCGGCCAGCTCGGCGCCGTACAGGCTCGACCCGAGAATCCAGATCGCGATCTTGGCGCCGGCGCCGGGGAACGCCCGGACCCGCTGTCCGGGCCGCGCCGGCCGAAAGTAGTCCATCAGCTCGGCGACATCCTCGGGGAAGCGATCGACATCCCCGACCAATGTCCGCCGGAGTGCGCGCGCCGTCATTGGATCGGTGCCGGGCGCGCGACCGAGGCCGAGATCGATCCGTCCCGGATACAGCGCATCGAGGGTGCCGAACTGCTCCGCGATCACGAGCGGCGCATGGTTCGGCAGCATGATCCCCCCGGCACCGACCCGGATGGTGGAGGTGCCGGCCGCGACATGGGAGATGGCGAGCGAGGTGGCTGCGCTCGCGATGCCGGGCATGTTGTGGTGCTCCGCCAGCCAGTAGCGGGAAAATCCCCAGCGCTCGGCGTGGCGGGCCAGATCGACCGCGTTTCGGAAGGCCTGCGCCGCGTCGCCACCTTGGACGATGGGCGCCAGGTCCAGGACCGAAAAGGGGATCGCGCTCAACGGATCGGCCCGCCCCCGTCCACCACGACGCTGTCGGGCAACTCGTTGGCGTCGCGCCTCGAATCGGCCGGAAAGTGCCTCGCCAGGCAGTCGCCGAGCGCCGCGATGCCTTGCTCGAGCCCGCCGGTCAGATCGCCGGCCCGGAACTGTCGACCGAGGAGGTCCGCGATCGCTTTCCAGGAACCGTCGCCCGCGCGGGCGTGGAGGCCCGTGTCGGCCACGATGGCAAATCGCCGCCGCCGCGGCGCCACGAAGATCAGCACGCCGTTGCGCTGGCGTGTCCGATCCATGTGCAGCCGCGCGAATGCGCCCTGGGCGGCGAAGCGGACGTCGCCCCAAAAATAGAAGCGGGAAACGGCGACGCGGATCTCGCCCGAGGTGCGGCCCTCCGCCTCCCGGATGGCGGCCTCGACCCGCCCGACGTCGATGCCGTGAACCAGCCGGGCCCCGCTCACCACGATCCCGACGCGCCCCCGCCGCCCGAGCTGCCGCCACCGCCGGAGAAGCCTCCACCGCCGCCGCCCCCACCGCCGCTGCCACCGAACCCGCCGCCGCCGCGGCCCGAGCCGATGCTCATGAGCATCAGCCAGGCGAGGCCCGGGTGGGTCAACGCGAATCCGATGAAGAGCAGCAGCAGGATCCCGCCCATCACCAGCTTCCAGGTCGGGACGTGCGGCGCCGGGGCGCCCGCGTCCGCCCCGGGCGGCGCGCCGATCGCGGCGACGAGCGCGTCCACGCCGCTCCGCACGGCGCCGTCTCGATCGCCGGCGCGGATCTGCGGCACCATCCGCTCGTTGATGATCCGCGACGCCAGCGCGTCGGGCACGCTGGCCTCGAGGCCATAGCCGACCTCGATCCGCAAATGGTGGTCGTCGCTGAAGATGAACAGCACCAGCCCGTCGTCGATCCCCTTGCGGCCGACCTTCCAGTGCTGGAAGGCGCGCACGGCCCAGTCCTCGATCGGATCGCCGCCGGTGGTGTGGTCGATGTAGACCAGCACCTGGTGGCCAGTCCGATCGGCGTAGGTGCCGAGCCGTGCGTCGAGCTCGTTCGTCGCGGCCGGCGAGAGGAACCCGGCGTGATCGGTCACCCAGCGCGCGGGGGCGTCCGGAATGGCGGTCGCGGCCCGCGCCGTCGCGCCGGCCGCCAGGAGCGAGAGCGCGAGCCCGGCGGTCAGCAGGCGAGCGCGCGTGCTGACCCGCATGGCCGGTCCCTCAGAACTGAACGTGCGGGCTGGTCGCCGCGCCGGCTTGCGCCGTGAAGTAGGCCTTCTCGGCGAAGCGCTTGCCGAACAGGCCCGCCATCACGACGGTCGGAAAGCTGTTGCGCGCGGTGTTGAATTCCTGCGCCGCCTGGGTGAACCGCATGCGCTCGACGGCGATCCGATTCTCCGTCCCCTCGAGCTGAACTTGAAGATCGCGAAAGTTCGCGGTCGCCTTCAGGTCCGGATACTTCTCGGAGACCACCAGCAACCGCGACAGCGCGGACGACAGCCCGTCCTGCGCCTGCTGAAACTTCTGCAGCGCCGCCGGGTCGTTGGTGATCTGCTGGGTCGCCTGCGCCGACAGCTGGCCGACGCGGGCCCGGGCCTCGGTCACCGCCGTGAAGGTCTCACGCTCGAACTTGGCGGCGCCCTTGACCGTCTCGACGAGGTTCGGCACCAGATCAGCCCGACGCTGGTAGACGTTCTCGACCTGCGACCACTGGCTGTCCACGGCCTGACTGAGGCGCACGAGCTTGTTGTAGCTCCCCACGCACGACGCCCCGCAGATAGCCACAAGAACGCCGAGCCCGATCAGAACTTTTCCCACGATGCGGACAACATACGCACCGACGGGACGCCGACAACCGTACACCTATAACTTCGTGTTATTAAAGGTACTTAAGACTAATATCGGATGTGTTACATCACATTCTCTTGATCAGCACATAGCGGCTGCCCAGCATGTGGACGACCGGATCGATGTCGTGCTGGTCGAGCATCTCGATGAGCGCGGCGCCGAGATCGTCCGTGAAATCTGCCGGCAAAAGGCCGGATAGCGCGATCACCAACGGCCCCTTCTTGAGCAGCGCGTAGTTGGCCGTCAGCACCGGATCGTCGGCGGGCGGCGGCACGTCGATGCGCGCGGAGAGCGTTCCGCGGGCCTGGCTTATCGCCCGCTGTCCGTCCGGAGAGCCGAGCACCGCGAGCAGGCGCTGGACCCCGGCCCGGTTCTTGGCGTCGACCGGCAGCGTGAAAGCGTCCGCCGAAAAGACGAAGGTGTCGGCCGTCTGCGGAAAGGGGATCTCGCCGAAGTCTTGCCCCGGTTTCAGCCCGCCCGCCACGAAGGCCGCGCGTGCCCAGTCCCCCATCACGGTCATCGCCGCCCCGCCATGGGTCACCAGCTCCACCGCCTGCAGCCAGGAGAGCTCGCGGTGATCGGGATTGACGAACGCGAAGAGATCGAGCCCCGCCTCCAGCGTCCCGAGTAGGCGCGGATCGGCGGCGGTGAGCCGGCCGGTAAAATAGTCCCGATAGAAGGCCCGCCCCTCTCGCGCCACCAGCAGACATTCGAACAGCAGCAGAGCCACGGTCCACGGCTCCCGGCTCCCGACAGCGATGAGGGGCACGCCGGATCCGCGCAGCTTCTCGCCCATCGCGGTCAGGTCGCCGAGCGTCTTCGGTTCCGGCAGGCCGTACTTGGCGAAGATCTTCTTGTTGTAGAAGACCGTGTTGTTCCGCTGCAGGTCGGCGGGAACGCCGTAGATCTTTCCGTCGTAGCTGATCCGTTCGATGAGCGGCGCCGGCATCGTGCGACGCCACGAAGCGACCCCCGCCACCAGATCGTCGAGCGGCAGCAATTTCGATTCGCGCGCGTCCGATCCGTTGGTGAGGACCCATTGCATGAGATCGCTGCCGACGTTCGCCTGAAAGGTGTCGGGCGGCTCGTTGTGCAACATCCGGCTGCGCAGCGCTTTGCGGGCCAGCCCCGAGAGCGCCGCACGCGCATTGATGATCACGTCGTCCGGATGATGCCGACGATGCTCGGTGGCCAGCGAACCCTGTGGATCGGAGTCGCCGATCCGTTCGAGCCAGCTGAACATCTCGATCGGACGCTCGGGGGTCGCGGCGGCAAGGCCGGAGCCGGGAGCGCCGCCCTCGCCGCGTCCGCAGGCCACACCCGCCAGCGCAGCCAGCGCCAGCGCAGCGCAACCGCCGGGGCGCTTCATACGCATTCGCCCCGCCGGCATTTTTGACCACGGGTGCAGGCGTGGGCGCAGTGGCCGCAGTTCCGCTGGTCGTTCAGGACGTCGACCTCGCAACCGTCTGCCACCCGTGCGTTGCAGTCTCTGAATCCGCCCAGGCACCGCCAGATCGTACAGACGTCGCCGCACCCGCGCTGGGCATGGGGAATTTGAAGGCACCTCCGCCCGCAGTCCCCGCAATTGTCCGGATCGGTTCGTACGTTCGCTTCGCAGCCGTTGCTGCCGTTGCCGTCGCAGTCCTGGAACCCCTCGTGACAGATGGCGACGTCGCAGAGATCGAGCTGATTGCATCGCGCGGTGGCATTGGAGACGCTGCAGGCGGCGCATCCGTCACCGCCGCAGCCCCTCTCGGGGCTGTCGACCGACACGCAAGCACTGCCGCAGACCTTCGAACCGCTCTTGCAAACTTCACCAGCCCCCTCGAAGCCGGTGCCGGTCGCGGGTCTGGGACGGCCCCCCTCCCAGCCGGTGCGCCGCCCGCCGGCGACCACGCCCGCCCACAGCAGCAAGCTGGCCACCACCACGGCGCCCGGCAATGCCACGAAACCCACCCATTTCGAACGACGCCGCAGCGCTAGAGACGCCGGCTGCGTGACCGACGGCGCCGCCACCCCGGTCGATCCCACCGGCTGGGGCGACGGCTTGGGCGGTCGGGGCTGCATGCGCGTGTGGTCCCCACCGCCCGTATCCTCTCGCCGCATCGTCTCGCGAATCTGCGCCTCGATCAGCCATTTCGCCGACTCGCGCTCGGCGCTGAAGGTGTCGCGCACGTACGCGCTGAGCGCGGCCGTGCTGGCCCGCTCCGGCCCCGCCGCCAGGACCTTCTCGAGGTCGCGCTGGAACTCTTCCGCCGTCGCGTACCGGTCGCCCGGGTCGGGCGCCAGCGCGCGCGCGCAGATCGCGGCCAGCTCCGGGGAGACGTTGGCGTCATCCGGCAGAGGCGGCAGGCGCTTGGCCGACAGCTCCCGGATGACCTCTTCGTCCGTGCGCGTGCCCCAGAACCGCCGGCCCACCAGCGTCTCCCACAACGCCACGCCGACCGTGAAGATGTCGACGCGCCGGTCTTCCGGCAGGTGAATCAGCTGCTCCGGCGGCATGTACCGGATCTTTCCCTTGAGCGTCCCCGCCTGTGTCTCGATGTCCGACAGCTCCGCCTTGGCGATGCCGAAGTCGAGGACCTTCACCTGTCCGTCGTAAAGAACGAAGATGTTGTGCGGTGAGGCGTCGCGGTGGATGAGGTTGAGCGGCGTCCCGTCGTAGTCGCGCAGATCGTGGGCCGCCCCCAACCCGGCCAGCACCTTCGTGAGGGCGTAGAGCAGCAACGCCTTGGGCGGTCTGACCGTCGTCGCGCCGTACATGAGCGCCGACAGGGTCTGCCCCTCCAGGTACTCCATGACGATCGGCGGCGACTCGCCGTACTCGACCACCTCGTAGACGTCGACCAGGTTGGGATGGGTCAGGCGCGCCGAGATGCGCGCCTCGTCGAGAAACATCCGGTGCGACTCGAAATCGCCGACCAGTTGCCGCCGCATCATCTTGAGAACGACCAGCTTGGTGAACCCCTGCGGCCCGCGCGACATCGCTAGGTGCACCACCCCCATACCGCCCCGGCCCAGCTCCTTGAGCAGCTGGTACTTCGCCCCGGTGGCCTTGCTGGGTGTCGGTTGGTCGTCTGGGATCATCGGCGGCGGTGTCGGCCACCCGCCGAAACCAAACCGAATCGGCGGTAGAGGCGTGGGGGTCGACTTGTTGCTCTGGTCGCCCCCCCGGCCGCCCAGCAAGCAACAGACAGCATTGGCACTCCACGGCCGAGGTCAAGGGGCCCCCGTGTCGAAGACGAGCGCCCGGGGACCCTCCCGGCCACCGTTCCGGGGCCCCCGTCGACCGTCCCATGCGACGGTGGCAGGCGTATAGTCCGTTTGGAGCGGGTAGCTTCGACCCCGACTGAGTGTCAGCGATCCGTCGAGCTCACAGGGCGCCGGAGCGCCAGCGCCCGCCGCAGGTCCGGTATCGCCATCGCGAAAGCAAACGCCGCGACGATGGGGATCGCGACGGGCAGCACGGAGTTGCTCACGCCGATCAGCTTGAGCGCCGACGAGGCCAGCGCGATGACCAGGACCGGACGCAGGATACCGTCGGGCGCCCGCGTGGAGAGCCGTGCGCCCAGATAGACACCCGGAACTGCGCCGATCAGGATCGATCCGGTCAAGGCCAGCTTGAAATCGCCGAGCAGTAGGTGCCCCAGGGCGGCGGAGCAGACCAGGGGAATCGCCTGCACCAGATCGGTGCCCACCAGATCCGACAGGCTGTACCGCGGGTAAAGCAGGAGGAGCAACACGATCATGAGCGAGCCGGAGCCGACCGAGGTCATACCGACGATCAGGCCGCCGAAGGCGCCGATCAGAATCGTCGGCAAGATCTTGACCGGGACGTTCACGTCGGAGGCGACCTGGAGCCGGCGGCGGGCCAGCAGCGGGCGCAACAGGATGCCGGACGAGGCGAGCAGCAGCGCGTAGCCGAGGCCCAGCTTGATGTGCGACTGGAGCGCCTCGCCGTGGCCGGTGCTCTTGAGCAACACGACGCCGGCAAACGCGCAGGGCAGCGACCCGACCATCAGCCATTTCACCAGGCCGAGCTTCACGGTGCCGTGCCGCAGATGCACGCCGCCGCCGATCGGCTTCATGATCACCGCGGCCACCACGTCGCTCGAAACCGCCGCCAGCGGCTGGACCCCGAAGATCAGCACCAGCATGGGCGTCATGAGCGCGCCGCCGCCCACGCCCGTCATGCCGACCACGAAGCCGACGATTAGGCCCCCGAGGGCGATGGGCAGCTCGATCACGCTGTTCTCTTACCGCGCTTCTCGGGATGCACGACGGCGATTTTTGGGCGAAGGCCCACGGCCTTGATGGACCGACCCAATCCGGCCGAGATCGTCGGGCCGGCTTGCCTGTTGGTTTCGTCGGCGATAGACCGCCGCGGAGATTGACCGCCGCATCTGTTGCGGTAAGATCCAAGATCTTCGCCTCCGGATGTCTGTTCGCCCCGCAGGAGATCTTATGCAACGCCCCTCGCTTCTTGCTGCCGGGTTCTCGTCTGCCGCTGGCATCTTTTCTGCCGCCGGCTTTGCGGTCCTGATCGCCTCCGGCTGCACGGGGCGCGTCGGTGGTGACGTTGGCGCGGGCGGAGGCGGCACGGACGGCACCGGCGCCAACCCGGACGCCGGCCCGATGGTCAAGCAGCAGCCGAGCGTGCTGAGCTCGCCCGATCCCTGCACCAGCAACGCCCCGGGCCCGCGCAAGCTGTGGCGGCTGAGCGGACCGCAGTTCGCGGCCAGCATCCACAGCATCTTCAACGACCCGGCGGGCGCCGCGCCGGTCGGCACGGTGTTCAGCGATCCGACCACGCTCGGCTTTTCGATCGACGCGAACACGCTCTTGGTGCAGGGCCTCAACGCCTCGCAGCTCGAGGACAACGCCGAGGCGATCGCCGCCTGGGCGGCCGCGAACAACAAGCTGTCGCTCTTCGCGACCTGCTCGGACCAGACCACGGCCTGCGGCACGACCTTCATCCAGGGGCTCGGTCGTCGAGCATTCCGCACCGCGCTCGCCCCCACCGATCCCCGGATCGCCGCCTACAGCGCGCTTTTCATGGCCGGCACCTCCTTCTCCGACGGCGCCCAGGCCGTCATCTCGGCGATGCTGCAGTCGCCCTACTTTCTCTATCGCAGCGAGCTTGGCGCCCAGAGCGGCGGCACCGGCCGCTTCGCGCTGACGCCCTACGAGGTCGCCACCGAGCTCGCCTACACGCTGAGTGGGAACACGCCCGACGACACGCTGCTGGCCGCGGCCGACTCGGTCGCCGGCGCCACGACGACCATGGCCGCGATGGTCGATCAGCAATCGCAACGTCTGCTGGCCGCCACCAGCGCCAGCAACGCGACCGCCGTCATGGGGTTCATGAACGGCTGGCTGGGGCTCCCGCGCCTCTTCACAACCGCCAAGGACAACACCGTCTTCGTGCTCAGCCAGGCCCTGCAGAACGACATGGCGACCGAGTCGCAGGCTCTGATCCTCGAAGCGTTCAACGGCACCGGCTCCATCGGCTCCGTCTTGACGGCCGACCATTCGTTCTTGAACCAGGAGCTCGCCACCTACTACGGGATCTCGGCGACCGGCCTCTCCGCGACGTTCACGAGCGTTCCCTACGCTGGGACCGGGCGGGATCCGGGCCTGCTCGCCACCGGAACGATCCTGAACGGCTACGCGCGCCCCGGCACCGACTCGCCCACCCAGCGCGGCCACATGGTTCGCTCGCGGATGCTCTGCCAGGACATCTCGCCGCCGCCCCCGGGCCTGAACACGACCTTCATGCCGTCGGCGACCGTGGAGACGACCCGCGATCACTTCATCAACGAGCACGAGCAGGGCCAGTGCGCCACCTGCCACAAACAGATGGACTGGATCGGGTTCGCTTTCGAGAGCTACGACGGCTGGGGCCGGTACCGGACCACCGACAACGGCCTGCCGGTGGTCGACACGGGCACCATCTACGGCGATCCCCAGGGGAAGAACGTCAACATCGCCGGTCTCTCCGGAACGGGGAGCCTGGGCGCCTACCTGGCGCAGAGCGACGACGTCACCCACTGCATGATGCGGTACTGGACGTACTTTTCTTACGGCTCGAGCAGCTGGGCCCAGGATGCCTGCACCTACGACTCGACCTACCAGGAGGCGAAAACGAATGGGTTCGCGCTCAAGAGCGTGCTGATGGCGATCCTGCACGCACCCAACTTCACGACCCGCGTTCAGGACTAAAGGAGCAGAGCATGCGTCGTGCCTACGGCGCGATCTGCCCGGGTCGCGTTTGCAGGTTTTGCTTTTTGACCTGCAAGCGATCGAACCAATCTCCTCTAGACGGTCAGCCTCCGAATGGGGGAGAGTTCGGTGATGAAGTGCGGGACCGCGTGCTTCCAGACCGGCGCCATCGTTTGGGCGTCCACGCCCGAGGCCCTGGCCGAACAGATCGACCACCTGACTCGACTCGGTTTCGAACGCTACGAACAGCAACCGAAGCTTCCGGAGGGCATGTACTGCTACGCGCGTCTGGTGGCCCCGAAGGGCGTCGACCCTCGCAAAATTCCTTTGTCGAAGCTGTAAGACTGCCGATGGCGCCGCCCCGATTCGTGCTTAGGGAAGACGCATGCAAATCGACGAGATTATGATGCGGGCTCCCCGCACCATCACCTCCGGCACGACCATCGGCGAAGCCTGGGACGTGCTGGGAACGCTTGAGCTACGGCACCTCCCGGTGACGAACGAGAACCGCGAGCTGATCGGGATCGTGAGCGACGGTGAATTTTCAGCCCGGCCGGCGACATCCTTGTCGACGGAGCGCCTCGAAGGCCGAACGGCACCCCGGGACGCGCCGGTCAGCACGATCATGACGGGCGCGCCCATCTCGGTGGAGCCCGACGATTGCGTCGAGGATGTCTACCAGCTCATGCACAAGATCAAGGCGGGCGCGCTGCCCGTGCTCGGCCCCGACGACGAGGTCGTGGGCATTGTGAGCTACCTCGACATCCTGCGAAGCCTCCCGGAAGACGCGCGACCGTCGTCGTAGGGCGAGCGGCGGCGACGCCGGATTACTTATCCGTCAGCGCGGCGACGCCGGGCAACACCTTGCCCTCGAGGAACTCCAGCGAGGCGCCGCCGCCGGTCGACACGTGCGAGACCTTGTTGGCGACGCCGGCCTTCTTGACCGCCGAGGCGGAATCGCCGCCGCCGATGATGGTGGTCGCGCCAGCGGCGGTCGCCTGGGCCAGCGCCTGGGCGATGGCCATCGTCCCCTTGGCGGTGGCGTCGATCTCGAACACGCCGACCGGGCCGTTCCAGATGATGGTCTTGGCCGCGAGCAAGATCGCCGTGAAGGCGGCGATGGTCGCGGGGCCGGCGTCGACCGCTTCCCAGTCGGCGGGGATGGCGTCCTTGGCGACGGTCTTGAGCGCGCCCACCGTGCGGGCCTTGAAGTCGAGCTTGTCCGTCACGACGAAGTCGCTCCCCAGCACCAGCCTATCGCCCGCCTCGGCGAGGAGGCTGCGGGCCAGATCGAGCTTGTCGTTCTCCACGATCGATTTGCCCACCTCCAGCCCCTGCGCCTTGAGGAACGTGTAGGTCATGCCGCCGCCGATCAGCAGCTTGTCGACGCGCGGCAGGAGGCTCT
>CAYTTF010000140.1:0-2736 GCA_964440665.1 uncultured Myxococcales bacterium
CGGCGGACCGCGGCCGCGCTGGAACCTGAACGCGGTGGTCGCCATCAGCGTCGCGATCACGGCCACCTTCACCGCGCTCTGCAACGTCAAGAAGGGGAACGTGATCCAGGCGATGGCGCGGGCGCAGGCCAGCGGCGTCGACGCCTGGTCGTACTACCAGGCCAAGGGCACCAAGCTGAACATCGCCGAGTCGGCGCTGGACGGCCTGCGTATCCAGCGCGAGACGATGCCGGGCCTCACCTCCGACGGACGCGCGCTCATCGACCGCAAGATCGGCGACTACACCGAAAAGGTGAACCGCTACGAGGTCGAGAAGGGCGAGATCAAGCGGACCGCCGAGGGTTTCCAGCAAGACTACGAACGGCTCGACGCCCGCCACGATCAATTCGACATGGCCGAGGCGCTGACCTCGATCGCCGTTGCCCTGTTCGGCATCACGGCGCTCACGCAGAAGAAGCGGCTGCTCTACCTGGCCTGGGGGTTCGCGGCGATCGGCGTGGTGCTCGGGTTGGCCGGCTTCCTGCGCCTCGGACTACACCCCGACTTCCTGGCCCGCGCCCTCGGCTAGCGGTCCGCGCGCGGCTCAGCGGATCGCGGCGGTCGCGACACCGATCGCCGCGCCGGCGAGACCTACCAGGATCATGTCGCGGCGGATGCCGCCGGCGACTTTGCGGCTGGCGGCGACTTCGTCGTCGGGGGCCTTGGTCATGGAGAGATCTTCGTGCTCGAAGGTCCCTTCCGCCGCGCGCCGGATGCAGGTGTTGCGGGCCGCCTGCAGAAAACCGACCGCCTACAACGTCGTGGGTACGAACAGCAGAAGACGCCAGTACCAGGGGGCCTTGAGCGCGACGAGCCCGAGGAGCAGGACGCCGGAAATGCCCAGCCAAAGCGTTCCGAAGCGCATGCGGATGCGCCGCCCGGCCGACGAGATGTTGTCTTTGCACTCGGGAGCGACGGTGGACATGTCGGTGGTGGACATGGCGTAAATATAGTCCCCGGATCGTGGGCAGCCAGCGCGCCCGCAGCGAAACTTGATAAGATCGTGCGGCGATCGATGACGGCCCGACCGAAAGCGCTTCTGGCCTGGAGCAGCGGCAAAGACAGCGCCTGGTCGCTGCAGGTTCTGCGCGCGCAGGCCGAGGTCGAGGTCGTGGGGCTGCTCACCACCATCAACGAGACTTTCGATCGCGTGGCAATGCACGCCGTGCGGACGGAGCTGCTGCGCGCGCAGGCCGAGGCGGCCGACTTGCCGCTCTGGCCGGTGCCCATCCCCTGGCCCTGCAGCAACGCAGAATATGAAGCGGCCATGGCGGCGGTGCTGGCGCGCGCCGCCGCGGCCGGCATCTCGGCCGTGGCGTTCGGCGACCTCTTCCTCGACGACATCCGCCGCTACCGGGAAGAGCGCATGAAGGAGACCGGTCTTCGGCCGCTGTGTCCGATCTGGGCGACGCCGACCGCCGCGCTCGCGACCCGCATGGTGGAGGCCGGCCTGCGCGCCCGCCTGACCTGCGTCGACCCGGCCAAGCTGGATCCGAGCTTCGCCGGGCGCGACTTCGACGCAGCTCTGCTCGTCGATCTCCCGCCGTCGGTCGATCCCTGCGGCGAGAACGGCGAGTTCCACACGTTCGCCAACGCCGGCCCGATGTTCCGCCACCCGATCGCGATCCGCGCCGGCGAGGTGGTCAAGCGCGACGGCTTCGTCTTCGCGGACCTGCTGCCGCCATGAACGTCGTCTGATCCGAAGGGTGCTCTGACCATGCGCATCGTGTCGCTCCTCGCCAGCGGGACCGAGCTGGTCGCCGCGCTGGGTCTCGGCGACAGCCTGGTCGGCCGATCGCACGAGTGCGACCACCCCGAGTGGGTCAAGCGCCTGCCGTCGCTGAGCCGCCCGACCTTCGACATCACCGGGACCAGCGGCGAGATCGACGCCCGCGTGCGCGAGCGGCTGCGCAGCGGCGCGCCGCTCTACGAGATCGATGAGACGCAGCTGGCGGCGCTGGCGCCCGACGTGATCATCACGCAGACCCATTGCGAGGTCTGCGCGGTCAGCCCGGCCGATCGGGTGCACGGCGTGGCCGCCAAGCTGGAACGCCACCAGGTGGTCGCGCTCAGCACCGGCACGATCGACGGCATCCTCGACGGGTTCGTGCATGTGGCCGAGGTGCTCGGGGCCGCGGACGCCGGGCGCTCTTTGGTTGCCGAGATCCGCGCGCGGCTGGCCGCCGTCACCGAGGTCACGCGGCCGCTCCGCCACCCGCGGGTCGCCTGCCTGGAATGGATCGAGCCGCTGTTCGCGATGGGGAACTGGGGTCCCGAGATCGTCGAGATCGCCGGCGGCGCTGGCGTCTTCGGCGCGCCCGGGGCGCACTCGACCACCCTGCCCTACGAGGCGCTGCGCGACGCCGATCCCGAGGTCATCGTGGTGGCGCCTTGCGGGTTCGGTCTGGAACGGACGCTGGCCGAGATGCCGCTCCTCACCGAACGGTCCGGGTGGTTCGATCTGGCGGCGGTCCGCGCCGGGCGCGCCTTCGCCGCCGACGGCAACTTCTTCTTCAACCGCTCCGGCCCAATGCTGTTCGAGACGCCCGAGATCCTGGCCGAGATGCTGCACCCCGCCCACTTCCCGCCGCGTCACCAAGGCAGGTGGTGGCGGCGGCTGCCCGCGCGTCCGGGCGGCCGCCCGGACGTTGACATTGAATTTACAGTCGACGGGCTGGTTTCCAGGCCCGCGTCGTG
>CAYTTF010000140.1:2746-10835 GCA_964440665.1 uncultured Myxococcales bacterium
CCTGGCAGCAGCTCCCGTCGCGACCGCGCGACGGGCGTTGACACTTCATTAACAATGTTTCGCTGGTTTTGGCGCCCGCGGCGTGAGATGTCAGATCCATGAGCGAGCCGGCCGTGCGAACCGCGGAGGAGTGGTTCGCGATCCTGCGCGGCGAGGTGAACGCGCTCGGGCGGGCGCTGGGCGAAGCGATCCGCACGCTGTCGGGTGAGGGCCTCTACGCGCACGAAGAGGCGATCCGCGCGCTGACCAAGGAGGCTCGCCGCGGTGGCGCGTCGGCGGCCGCGCGGCTGAACGACCTCGTCGCGTCGCTCTCGGTCGCCGACGCCGAAGGGCTGCTGCGCGCTTTTTCCGTCTATCTGCACCTGGCCAACACCGCCGAGGAGCGCCACCGCGTGCGGGTGAATGCGGCCCGCAACACCGCCAGCAGCGCCGAGGCGCCGCGCCGCGAATCGATCCTGGGGCTGGTGGGAACGCTCAAGAGCGAAGGCTGGAGCTACGCCGACCTGGTCGGGCTGCTCTCGTCGCTGCGCCTGCACCTGACCTTCACGGCCCACCCGACCGAGACGCGCCGCCGAACCGTGCGCCACCACCTGACCGAGATCTCCGCGGCGCTCGACCGGGAGTCGCCCGGCGAGGTCCGGACCCGGGTGGCGCTGCTATGGGGCACCTCGGAGCTTCACAGCTTGCGCCCCACCGTCGAGGACGAGGTGCGTGGCGGCCTTCACTATTTGCCGATCGTGTTGTGGTCGGTGCTCCCGAAGCTGGTCGAAGGGTTGGAGGAGGCCGTCGAAGTCCACTACGGCCAGCGGCCCGCGCTGCCGGCGCCGGTGGTGTTCCGGAGCTGGATCGGCGGCGACCGCGACGGCAACCCGAACGTGCTGCCCGCCGTCACCCGCTGGGCCCAGGACTTCGCGCGCCGCGAGGTGGTTCGCCTCTACGCCGACGAGCTGGACACCCTGGGACGCGATCTCTCGGTCTCCGATCAACGCGTGCGGTTGCCCGAAACGCTGCGCCTCGAGATCGAGGACCTGTTGATGGGCATCGCGATTCCGGAGGCGTTCCGCAGCGAGCCGTTCCGGTGCCTCTGCGTCGGCGTGCGCGAGAAGCTGCGCGGGCTTTCGGAAACCTCGTCGGGACCCACCTACGGGGATGCGCGCGAGTTGCTGGCCGACCTCAAGACGATCTCGGGCGGTCTGCGCAAGGTGGGGCTATCGGGCGCCGCGGCGCTGGGCGTGCGGCCACTGCAGCTCCGCGCGGAGGTGTTCGGTCTGGATCTGGTTGCGCTCGATCTGCGCGAAGAATCACGCGCCCACGCCACCGCCGTCGCCGAGCTCTTGCGGGTGGGCGGCGTCTGCGCCGACTACGAAGCGCTAGATCGCGACGCGCGCGAGGCGCTCTTGTTGCGCGAGCTGGCCTCGGCGCGACCGCTGGCGCCCGTCGGCCACCAGCCGGCGGCCAAAGCCCTCGACGTCGCGCTGGGCGCGCTCAACGCCTGGCGCGCGCGGGGGGCCTACGTCATCAGCATGACCCACGCGCCGTCGGATCTGCTGGAGGTGATGGTGCTCGCGCGCGAGGTCGGCCTTTATCGGCCGGGGGCCGCGCTTCCGTTCGACCTGGTGCCGCTGTTCGAGACGCTGGCCGATCTCGACGGCGCCGGCGCGGTGGTCGAGCGTTTGCTCGGCAATCCGCTCTTTGTCGCGCACGTGCGGGCGCGGGGCGGCCTGGAGGTCATGATCGGCTACTCGGACTCGAACAAGGACGCCGGCTTCCTGGCCGCCAACTGGGCCCTGTATCAAGCGCAGGAGACGATCACCGCGGCGGCCAAACCCTTCGGCGTGGCGGTCTGGTTCTTCCACGGACGCGGCACCTCCACCGCGCGCGGCGGCGGGAGCGCCGGCCGGGCGATCGCGAGCTTGCCGCCCGGCACCGTCGGCGCGCGAATGCGACTCACCGAGCAGGGGGAAGCGCTGGCCGATCGCTACAGCCACGCCGATCTGGCCCACCGCAACCTGGAGCAGCTGCTCTTCCATCTAGGCCACGCGGCGGCCCGCGACACGCGCGGCGGCGGCGCGGCGCTCGATCCGCTCTGGCGGGAATCCCTGAGCCGCGCCGCGCAGGCCTCCTCCGCCGCCTACCGCGCGCTCCTCGGGACCCCGGGCTTCTTCGAGTTTTACGAGCAGCTCACCCCCATCCGCGAGATCGGAACGCTCGAGATCGCGAGTCGCCCCGTCTACCGGTCCGGGCGCGTCCGCGACATCACCGACCTGCGCGCGATCCCCTGGGTGATGTCCTGGTCGCAGGTGCGGTTGCCGCTGCCAGCCTTTTTCGGCGTCGGCGAGGGACTGGAGACCATCCCGCTGCCGTTGCGCCGGCAGCTCTTTCGGCAGTGGCCGTTCTTCGCATCGACGCTCGACAGCGCGGCCACCGCGGTCGGCAAGGGGGATCCGGAGGTGACGCGGCAATACCTGCGCCTGGTCGATCCGGCCCTGGCGGAGCGATTTTTTCCGACGCTGACCGAGTCGTTCGCGCACGCGCGCGCAATGCTGGAAGAGACCTTCGAAGCGCCGCTGCTCGCCCGCCACCCGGTGCTGGCGCGCCAGATCGAGCTGCGCGATCCCTACGTCGACCCGATCAGCCGCCTCCAGGTCGAGCTCCTGCATCGCTACCGGACGACGCCCCCCGAGGCGCCCGAGCGCACGCGCCTGGCGCGCACGCTCATGACGTCGATCCTGGGCATCGCCGCCGGCCTCCGCAACGCCGGCTAACCGAGCTCGCGGGCCGGGCCTCAGCGCTCGCGGCGAAGATCGAGGGTGAGTGGAAAGTCGGGGTTGCGTTCCTCGGGTGGCACCGGGAGCGTCCCCGCCGTGTGGCCGAACGGCAAGAAACGAGCGATGCGGCGCCCTTCCGCCTCGAGCGCGTTGGTCGGCAGGCGCTCGTGCGACAGACCGCCCGGGTGCGCGACGTGGTAGGTGCAGCCCGCGATCGCGCGATCGTTCCAGGTATCGATCACGTCGAAGACCAGCGGCGCGTGCACCGGAACGGTCGGGTGCAGGATGCCCGTGCTGGGCCGCCACGCGCGAAAGCGCACGCCGGCCACGAACTCGCCCGGGGTGCCCGTCGGGTGCAGCGGGACGCGGCGCCCCGCGCAGGCGATCACGTGCCGCGAATCGGTCATGCCGCGCACCTTGATCTCCAGGCGCTCCGACGACGAATCGACGTAGCGGACGGTGCCACCCGCCCCCGGCTCCTCGCCCATCACGTGCCAGGGCTCGATCGCGGTGCGCAGCTCGAGCTGCAACCCGGCGGCGGCGATGGTGCCGCAGAGGGGAAAACGGAACTCGTGGTGCGCGCGGAACCACTCCCGATCGAACGCGTAGCCGGCCCCGCGCAGATCGTCGAGCACGTCGTCGAAGTCCTGCGCCACGAAATGTGGCAGCGTGAAACGGTCGGTGAGGCCGTTCCCCCAGCGGACCGGCTTGCGCCGGTAGGGCGCCCGCCAGAACCAGGTCGTGAGCGCGCGCAGCAGAAGTTGCTGGGTCAGGCTCATGCGCGCGTGCGGCGGCATCTCGAAGGCGCGCAGCTCGACCAGCCCCTGCCGGCCGCTGGCCGCGTCGGGGCTGTAGAGCTTGTCGATGCAGATCTCGGTGCGGTGGGTGTTGCCGGTGACGTCGACCAGCAGATGACGGAAGATCCGGTCGACCAACCAGGGTGGCGCGGGGCCTTCCTTGGGCAGCTGCGCGAAGGCGATCTCCAGCTCGTGCAGGCTGTCTTGGCGGGCCTCGTCGATGCGCGGCGCCTGGCTGGTCGGCCCCACGAAGAGCCCCGAGAACAGGTACGACAGCGACGGGTGATTGACGACGTAGCCGATCAGGCTGCGCAGGAGATCGGGACGGCGCAGAAATGGGCTGTCGGCCGGCGTCGATCCGCCCAGCGCCACGTGGTTGCCGCCGCCGGTCCCGGTGTGGCGACCGTCGAGCATGAATTTTTCGGTGCCGAGGCGGCAGAGCCGCGCCTCTTCGTAAAGGGCGGTCGTCATCTCCGACAGCTCGGGCCAGGTGCGCACCGGGTGGACGTTCACCTCGATCACGCCGGGATCGGGCGTCACCGAAAATTTGTCGAGTCGATGGTCCGTGGGCGGGTTGTAGCCTTCGAAGCGAACCGGTTGCTTCCGCTCGCGCGCGACGTCCTCGACCGCGGCGACCAGGGCCAGGTACTCCTCCAGCAGGCCGAGCGGCGGCATGAAGATGCAGAGCACGCCATCGCGCGGCTCGACGCAGAGGGCGGTTCGCACGACGGCGGCCGGCGCGGTCTTGGGCGGGGTCGGCCGGATGCCCGCCGGCAAGATCGTGAGCGGCGGCCGCGCCGCCAGCGGATCGAGCTCGTAGATCCGGGCCCGCTGCGCCTCCGCCTCCCAGGGCAGACCGTCGATCGGCAGACGAAAACCCATCGGTGAGTCGCCCGGCAGAAGAAAGATCTGGTCGGCCCGCACCCGCCAGGGACCGCTCTGCCAGCAGACCGCGCCCCCGGTCTCTCCGTCGCCGCGCGCCGACAGGGGCAGCAGATGTCCGACCACCTTGCCGACCCCGCCGCCGAACACCTTGGCCAGCCGCGCCCGCTCACCCTTGTCGTCGATGCGGCTGTCGAGCACGTCGACGTTGGGCGGCAGGCGGTGCTCGCGCCAGAGGTAATAGTAAACATCCTCGTAAGCCGGCAGCGCGGCCTCCGGCGTCAGCCCCAGGCGAACGGCCAGCGCGCGGATGAAGCCCTCGCCCGTCACCGCGTCGGCGGCGCGCAGCGGTTTCTCCTCGGCGAACAGCGTCGGATCGCGCCAGACCGGCTGGCCGTCGCGCCGGAAGTAGCAGGAGAATGCCCAGCGCGGCAGCACCTCGCCCGGGTACCACTTCCCCTGCCCGTGGTGCAGCAGGCCGCCCGGCGCGAACCGGGCCCGCAACCGGCGCAACAGCCGATCCGCGATCCCGCGCTTGGTCGGGCCGAGCGCGGTGGTGTTCCACTCGGGCGCGTCCCGATCGTCGATCGAGACGAAGGTCGGCTCGCCGCCCATCGTGAGGCGAACATCGAGACGGCCGAGATCGCGATCAACCCGCTGCCCCAGGGCGTCGATCTCCGCCCACTCGTCTTCGCGGTACGGAAGCGTGACCCGCGGCGCCTCGGCGAGTCGCCGCACCCGCATCTCGAAGGTGAACTCCTCGCCGACGCGCTCCTGCTCCTTCGCCCCCGCCCAGGTGAACGAGCCGGTGATGGGCGCCGCCGTCGACGGGAGCGCCGCACAGGCCAGCGGAATGTGACCTTCCCCGGCCAGAAGGCCGCTGGTCGGATCGAAGCCGACCCAGCCCGCGCCGGGGAGATAGACCTCGGTCCAGGCGTGTAGATCGGCGACGTCCTCGCTCACGCCCGACGGACCGTCGTCGAGGGCCGCCACGTCGGCCTTGAGCTGGATCGAGTAGCCCGACACGAAACGCGCCGCGTAGCCGAGGCAACGAATCAGCTGCACCTCCAGCCAGGCGAAGTCCCGGCAGGAACCGTGGCCGCGCTCCAGCGTTTCCTCGGGCGGGAATACCCCCGGCTCCATCCGGATGTCGTAGCGGAGGCGGCGCGCGATCTCGCGGTTGAGATCGACCAGCACGTCGATGGTTCGCCGGCCCGGCCGCGCGAACCGGCTGCTCAGCTCCTCGACCAGGGCCGCGAACTTCGCGCCCGGCGCTGCCGTCTCGCAATACGGCTTGAGCTCCCGGGCCAGGATCTCCTCGTACCGGAAGGGGTGCTTCTCGGCATATTCCTCGACGAAGAAATCGAATGGATTGAGCGCCACCATCTCCGCCACCAGATCGACCTCGACCTGGAGCTCTTGCGCCGGCTTGGGGAACGCCAGCCGCGCCTGGTAGTTGCCGTAGGGATCCTGCTGCCAGTTGAGGAAGTGCTCGGCCGGGGCGACCTTCAGCGAATAGCTGATGATGGGCGTCCGGCAATGCGGCGCCGGACGCAGGCGCACCACGTGCGGCTGGAGCGAGACCAGACGGTCGTATCGGTAGCGGGTGGTGTGGGTGAGAGCGACCCGGATGGCCATTGGGGGTCTGTTACCTCAGCGCGCCAGAATAGCGGATCTCCCGTGAACGGGCGTTTGCCGTCCGGTCAAGATCAGGAAAACTCGACCGGGTTGGCCGGGCTGACGTCGACCGGGCTGACGTCGACCGGGCTGACGTCGACCGAGACGTTCAGCTGGTGGCGCCCGCCGCCCAGCAGGACGCCGCGCATCGGCGTCACGTCGCCAAAGTCGCGCCCGTAGGCGACCACGATGTGGCGGTCGGAGGGGATGACGTCGTTGGTGGGATCCAGATCGAGCCAACCGCTGCCGGGGAGCCGGACGGACAGCCAGGCGTGAGAGGCGTCGGCCCCCACCAGGCGCGTGCCCCCGCCCGGCGGCGCCGTCACCAGGTAGCCGCTCACGTAACGGGCGGGCAGACCCAGCGCGCGCAGACAGGCGATCTGGGCGTGCGCGAAGTCCTGGCAGACGCCGCGCCGTCCGCTCAGCACCTCGTCCACCGAGGTCGAGGTGTCGGTCGCCTCGGGATCGTAGGTGAGCTCGGCGTGCATGCGGCGGGTCAGATCGCGCGCCGCCTCGATGAGCGGCCTCCCCGGTGCAAATGAAGACCGGGCGAATTCGAGCGCGATGGCCGACAGCTCCACGTGCGGCGAGGGCAGAACCATCTCGACCGCCGCCCGCGCCTCGGCGTCGTTCGCGGCCCGGACCCAGTCCCGGGTCGCCTCCCAGGGAGCCCCAGCATCGATCGGCGCCGGCGGGGGCAAAAGCTCGATCTCGGCCTCCGCCGTCACCGTGAGGTCGCTGTGGCGTTCGTGGATCGCCAGGTGCGTCGCGCGGTTGCCGAACCAATCGAAGCGATCGCGCCGCACCGAGGGCGCGGGCGTCACGGTGAGCTGCTCGGCTCGAACCCGCTGCTCGGCAGATCCCCGCAGCAGCACGTGCAGATCGTGGTGCGAGGTCGAAACCGGCACCGAGTAGGCGTACGAGGTCACGTGCTTGACGCGGTAGATCACGACCCGATCTCCGGGGCCGACAGTGCCCGCGAAATCGTGGCCGGCGTCAGATAGGCCGCGAACAGCGCATCGGAGAGGCCCTGCATCTTGCCGACCAGATCGCGCAGCAGCGCGGCCAAGGCCGGGCGCCCCTGGCCCGCGAGCGCGCAGATCGTTTCGACGTCGATCAGACGAATCTCGGAGAGCGCCTCGAAGGCGACGCGTTCTTCGACGCTGCGGCGGGCCGAGACGCCGTCGCGGGGCAAGGAGGCGACGTGCTCGGCCAGCGCCACCAGCTGAAAGACGATCGATCGCGGGTTCCGCTCGTCCGCCACCAGGAGATCGACCACCGGGGCGACCTGCAAGGTGGCCCGGTAGCGCCGCCGGTAGGTCATCGCGCTGTCGGCCGCGTCGAGCAGGGCTTCCAGGATCGGGAGCTCGTCGGCCCCCATGCCGGCCATCGTGCGCTCGATGACCAGCGCCGTGTTGAGCGCCCGTTCGAGCCGGCGCCCCATGTCCAGGAACCGCCAGGGGGCTTCGCGGGTCATGCTCTCGGAGGTCAGACCGGAGAGGCCCGCCAGGATCATCACCACCCGATCGAGCCGCGCGGCCAGCACGATCGGCCGCTCGGAGGTGCCGGCCCGTTCCATCTCGCCCAGCTCCTGCGCCAGCGTGGACACCACCGTCCAGGTATCCATGGACAATCGATCGCGGATCGAGCGTGCGACCCGATCGATCGCCCGAGCCGTCGCGCAGAGCGTGCCGGGATGCGTGGCGTCGAAGAGCGCGTCGTGGACGAGGCGATCGGGCGTCTCGGTCGCCGGCGACACGGCCAGCGGCAGCTCGGAGCCCGAGGCCACCATCGTCTGGGCCTGCAGCGCGCCCAGCAGCGGCGCCAGCGCGCCCGCGCTCGACCCGGGTCCCGGGGGCTCCGCCAGCCGCAGACAGATGATGCGGCCCAGGCGGGCGATCCCCTCGGCGCGCTCGGCGTAGCGGCCGAGCCAGAAGAAATTGTCGGCCACGCGGCTCGGCAGAT
>CAYTTF010000141.1:0-10779 GCA_964440665.1 uncultured Myxococcales bacterium
TAGGCGCCGACGTTCTGGATGGGCGTCGCGCCGACCAGGCCGGGAATGCCGGATAGACACTCGAGGCCGGCCAGATCGCGGGCGACCGCTTCGGACACCAGATCGTCCCAAGGCTCGCCGGCCGCGGCGGTGAGCCCGACCTCGCCCGACGTTGGGGCCGGTTCGAACCGTCGCCCGCGCGTACCGACCCGAACGACCAGGCCGGCGAAGCCCGCATCGGCGACGACCAGGTTGGAACCACCGCCCAGGATCAGGACCGGAGCTCGACGTTCGTCCGCCCAGGCCAGGGCCTCGATGACGTCGGCTTCTTCGCGGGCGTCGACGAAGTGCCGCGCGTTTCCGCCCAGCTCCAGGGTGGTGAGCGGCCCGAGCGGCACGTGGTCGCGGATCTCGATTGCCAAGCCGGAAGGATACGCCGTTATCATGAGCCCGTGAGCGCCGGGGGAATACCCGTTCGGTCTTGGTCTGTGGCGCTGTTGCTCGCCTCTGCCGTCGCCGCCTGTTCGACGACGCACACCGTGCGACCGCTCGGGCGCGGGAACGGCGCGCTGAACGCGTCGCTGGGCGGGCCACTGGTTGAGGTGGGCAGCGTCGACATCCCGGCGCCGATCCTGACCCTGGGGGGCGCCTACGGCGTGCGCGACGACTTGGAGGTCACGGCGCACGCCGACGCGACCGCAGCGCTCTACGGCGATCTGCACCTCGAGCCGGGCGTCGCCTATCACCCGATCATCCGCGAGGCGGGCGCGGTGCCGACCGTGACGGTCGCGGGCTCCGTTCATCTGATCACCGATTTCGACGCCGCGCGCGTCTTCCCGCAGATCACGCTGGCCGCCGCCTGGCGCGTGCGCCGGCGGCACCTGCTCTACATCGGCATCGACGACGCGCTCGCCTTCGGCTCGCCGACCCGAATCGTGGTGGGACCGCTGTGTGGCGGCGAATTGCGGGTCGGGCGGTTCGGGCTCACGCTTGAGGCGAAGTGGCTCGCCCCGTACTACGACGTCGCGCCGACCGCGCCCACCTGGATCTCGCCCGCCAGCCACGGCTACCTGAGTGTGCTGTTCGGCGTGACCCGCTACCTTGGGGAGACGCCATGAAGCATCGCACTGGCCGCGGACACGCCGGCAAGCGCCTGCTGCCGATCGCGTTCGTCGGGGCGCTGCTGGGCGGCGCCTGTCACCGCGAGACGCTGGACAGCTTCTTTTACGATCCGCTGCCGGCACCGGCGGGCGGCTACCAGCTTTCGACCTTCGTCATCCCGGCCTATCAGACGCTAACGGTCACCACGTCCGACGGCGAGACGCTTAACGGCGCCTTCATCCGGTCGTCGGGTCGGCGCGCCGACATCACGGTCATCTACTTCCACGGCCAGAGCAACAACCTCGGCACGACCTGGCCCCGCCTCGAATACCTCTACCCGCTCGGCTACAACCTGGCGATGGTCGACCCGCGCGGGTACGGCCTGTCGACCGGCACGCCGACCGAGGCGGGGCTGCACATCGACGAGCTGGCGATCCGCGCGGCGGTCCTGGCGCTCCCCGGCGTCGACGCCACACGGATCGTCGACTACGGCCGCTCGCTCGGGTCGGGGCTGGCGATCGATCTGGCCTTCACCGTCGCGCCCTCGGTCCTCATCACCGAATCGGCGTTCGCCTCGATCGCGGCGTTCGTCAAGGACGCGACCTACGTGGATTTCCCCAGCTCCTTCGTCGCGTCGAGCTCGTGGGACAACCTCGCCAAGGTGCCGTCGATCCCGTCGCCGTATCTGCTCCTTCACGGCACCGCCGATCTCTACGTCGACACGAAGTACTCCGAGGAGCTGGCCGCCGCGCACACGCCGGCCGGAATCACGCAGCTCATTCTGGTTCCCGGCGCGGACCACGACAACGTCCCCGAGACGATGGGCCTCGACGCTTACCGAACGGCGATTCAGACCTTCGTCGAGACGGCGATACCGGCGCCCTAGCGCCGTCGCCCCTCGGCCAGTGGTCGTCTCACGCTCTGGTCTTCGCGATCTCCGTCGCGAATAGGCGGGCGATGGCGTAGATGGACAGCTGGGGGTTGACGCCCAGGCTGGTCGGGAAGATCGAGCCGTCGACGATCCAGAGGTTTTCGATCGCGTGGTGGCGGCCGCGCGAATCGACGACGGAACGATTGGGATCTTCGCCCATCGCCGAGCCGCCCATCTGGTGCGCCGAGAACATCGTGTGCTGGTTCGCTCCAAAGGACGCGGACGCGATCTGCGCGATGTCGGCCTCGCTCCGAATCACGATCGGCGTCTCGTGTAGCGTCATCACCTCGCGCGCCCCGGCCGCCAGCTGCAGGCGCGCCATGTCGGCGAGCGCGGCGGCGGCGGCCTCGCGCATCGACGGGTGCAGGGGATAGTGCAGCTTGACGCGCCCGTCGCCGTTCACTTCCACGCTGCCGCCCGGGTCGTCGTGGTGGCCGTCGATGAGCAGCGCGATCGTCGCTTGCACGTACGGGAGCCGCTCGACGATCCGGCGGTGGGTGTCGCCGAAGCCCGGGAAGGCCAGCGCGCCCAGCATCGGGTGGATCGGCGCGGTCTCGAAGAAATAGCCCGCGGCGGCTCCGCGATCGGCGAAGTGGTGAACCGACACCGACTGGGGCGCCCCGTAGAAGGCCTCGACGGGCTGGTCGTAAAACGAGATCAGCGGCACCGTCGGATGCAGGAACGTGCGACGCCCGACCACGCCGCTGTCGAGCCCGGCCTTGGACCGCAGCAGCAGCGCGGGCGTGTTGATCGCGCCCGCCGCCAGCACGACGCCGCGGCGGGCGTAGGCGACGAGGCGCGCGCGCGGTCGGTCGCTGCCGCGATCGAGGACGTCGGCGGTGACGGCGCGGACCCGCCCGCGATCGGTCTCGACCAGCTTCACGCGGCAATCGGCGTAGACCTGCGCGCCGGCCGCGACGGCGTCTGCCAAGTAGGTCGTGCGCGCCGAGCGCTTGGCGTCGAGCGGGCAGCCCATGCCGCAGTAGCCGAGCCGCGCGCAGCCTTTGACGCTGCGGCGGATCAGCTCGGGCTGCCACCCGAGCTTGGCGGCGCCCTCCATCAGCTTGCGGTTGTTGGCGTTGACGTCGTCGGGGTTGCCGGCGCCGATGTCGAGGCGCTTTTCGACGGCCTCGAAGTGCGGCGCCAGCGTGGCCGCGTCGAGGCCTCGCACGCCGTGGCGCTCGGCCCACAGTTGCAACGTCCGCTCCGGCGTGCGGAAGGACGAAGTCCAGTTCACCGTCGTTCCGCCGCCCACCGATCGCCCCTGCAAGATCATGATCGCCAGATCGTCGGTGGCCCGGTTGCCGTGGTCCTGGTAGAGGGCCGGGTAGGCCCAGGACTCCTGCATGTTGAAGTCGCGCCTTGTGTAGTGGCCGCCCTCCTCGAGGACCGCGACCTTTGCGCCCGATTCGGCCAGCACGGCGGCGGTCACGCTGCCGCCCGCGCCGCTGCCAACGACGACGTAGTCCACCTCGACCGACGACAGCTCCGGCAGATCGCCGCCGTCGACGATGTGGCCGGGTGCGCTCATCCGGGCACCTTCGGGACCACGGGCGGCCCCGGGTAGCCGACCAGCGCGAAGATCTCCGGCGACGAGTAGTAACTGGCGTGCGCGAGGCGCTTGATCGCCTGATAGCCGCTGCGCAGGAGCGCGAACCGCGAGCGTCGCCAGGCCTCGAGTCGCGCGTCCTGATCGGCCGCCGACGCGCGCGTGAACGGCCGCGGCGAGCCCGCGACGACCGCCCCGAGCACGCCGCTCTCGAAGAGCCGCAGCAGGCGCCGAAAGTCGCTGCCCATGTCGGGATGCACCTCCGCCAGCAGCGCGTCGACTTTTCCGGCGCAGTCGAGCGCGTCGGCGGTCGGCCAGTGCGGGCCGGCGCCGTCGCCGGGCACCAGGCGGGCGGCCGCAGCCGCGAAGACCGCGTACTCGTCGGCCGACAGCAGGCGCAGGGGGCCGCGCGGCCGTCGCCGCAGCGTCGACCGGAACGCGAAGGGGAGGGCGCCCGCGCAGAGCAGGAGGCCGCCGCCGACGAGACCGCGCTTCAAGAAGCGGCGCCGATCGAGACGCGACGATTCGCCCTGCGTTCCCGGCACGCGCCGAGCCTACCAGGCGGCTACCCGCCGCGCGACGAGGCCGCGCGGACCGGCACGAATATGTGATCGGGCACGCCGCCGCTCGGCACCGTCGCCTGCAGGGCGCCCCGATCGAACACCCAGAGCGATCCGGGTTGGCCGATCTGCCAGGTCTCGTCGCGCGTCAGCGGCTCGGTGGCGACGACCGCGATCCGATCCTTGGCGGTGGTCACCGCCGAGAAATCGATCTGGATCTCCGCGTCGCGCAACGTCGCGCGGCCGAACGGCGCCTGCCGGATGATGTAGCAAAGCTGGGTCCCACAGCGCGCGTAGAGGTGCTGCCCGTCGGCCAGCAGGAAATTGAACTTCCCCTCGGCGCCCAGCTCGGCGCCCAGCTTGGCAATCAGGCGCCAGAGCCGCCGCGGGTTCGTGGGGTAGCCGGCCGGGAACGCCGACCGGAGTTGCTCGATCATCCAACAGAAGGCGTGCTCGCTGTCGGTGTCGCCGACCGGCTCTTCGATCCGCAGTGGGCGCTTCTTGATCCGCGGCAACGTCCCGTTGTGCGCGAACACCCAGTCCCGTCCCCAGAGCACGCGCTTGAAGGGGTGGGTGTTCTCGATGGAGGGCCGGCCGCGGGTCTTTTTCCGCACGTGCGCCACGGCCAGCAGTGTCTTGATCGGGTTCTTTCGGATGAACTCCGCCATGGCGCTGTCGCAGGCGGGCACGGGCTCGAGGAAGCTGCGCGCGAATTTGCCCTCGTAGAGCGCCAGACCCCAGCCGTCGGCGTGCGGACCCGTCCTGCCGCCCCGCAGCGCGAACCCCGTGAACGAGAAGACGATATCCGTGGGGAGGTTGCACTCCATCCCCAGAAGCTCGCACATGCGCCGATTGTACATGAACGATTCGAGCCGGCGCCCCGGTGTCCCATGTACAATCGCCCCATCCCAATGGGCGGTCGTCCGGAGGCGCCTGCGCCCGTCGCTCTTCCCTGGTGGGCCGTGCCGCGGGTCGCGGCCGTCATCGTCGGCGCCGCGGCGATCATCGCCTACGCCCGCGCCCTCGGGAACGCGTTCACCTACGACGAGGGGCTGGTCATTCTCGGCGCCCAGCGCTTCCTGCAGTCGGCCTCCTTCGGCGCGCTGTTTTCGCCCAGCTACTTCTCGGGAAGCCTGGAGGGGACCTGGCGGCCGGTCTGCACCTTCACGTACATGCTCGACGCGCTGGTCTCCATGCACCCGGCGGTGTTCAAGGCCCAGAGCCTGCTCTGGCATATCGGCGCCGCCCTGTTGCTGATGACGCTGGTGCGGCGGCTCCTGCCCGAGAGTCGCCGCCGCTATGCGCTGGTGGCCGGCCTCCTGTTCGCGCTCCATCCCGTCACGGCCGAGACCGTCGACAACGCCTCGTTCCGCGAGGATTCGTTGGTTACGGTCTTCACGCTGGCAACCCTGATCCTGGCGCTCGACGGCCGCCGAAAGCTGGCGCTGCTGACCTTCACGCTGGGGCTCCTGTCGAAGGAGTCGGCGGTGGTGGCCCCCGCGCTGCTGGCGATTCTGCGCATCGGCCGCTTCGATGGCTCGCCCGCGCGCCCGGTCCGGGCCACAGCCGTCGCGCTCCTGCGCGAGCTGGTTCCGTTCGGGGCGATCGCGCTCATCTACCTGGGGTTGCGTTTCGGTCCGATGCGGATGCCCGGGACCTACGCCCAGTATCCGGGGGGTAACTTCGCCCGCACCCTGATCGGCCTGCCCGCGATCTGGGCGCACGACATCCGGCTACTGGTCTGGCCGTGGCCGCTCTGCGCCGACTACACCGGCTATTTCCGGTTCGGGGATCAGCCGCTCGGACCGGTGCTCGTCTCGTTGGCGGTGGTTCTGGGTTACCTGGGGGTGGCCGTCTTGGCGCTTCGCCGCGGGGCGCGCGTCGTCGCGCTCGGCCTCGGCTGGTTTCTCCTGACGTTGCTGCCGGTGTCGAACCTGTTGCCGATTCCGATTCCGGCCGCCGAGCGATTCCTCTATCTGCCGCTCTGCGGGATCGCGCTGGCGGCGGCAGCGTCGTTCGGCGGGCTCATGGAGGGGCTCCAGCATCGCCCGGCGCCCGGCGCGCGGCGGGTGGCGGCGGGCCTGGGTATCGGCGTGCTGGTGGCCTTCACGGTCTTGCTCAATCTCCGCCACGGCGATTGGCGGGACGACCAGACCTTGTGGCTCGCGACCGTCGCCGTCAACCCGCGCTCCTGCGGCGCACAGAGCGCGGTGGGCGGGAATCTGCTCAGCCGCGGGATGGTCTCCGGAGAGCACGCCGTCTTGCTGGCGTCTGCGGCCCGGGAAGAGCTGGCGCTCTCGCTCTGCTCCGACGACAGCGATCCGTTTCGGGCGTCGGCTGCCTATACCCGCCTCGGCGCCGCGCGCGCCCTGCTGGACGATCGCGCCGGCGCCCGGGACGCCTTGATCCATGCCATCCGCCTCACCCCGCGCAACCCGCTCCCGGTGGCTTGGCTCGGCTACCAGGCCTACCGGGAGGGCGACATGAACGCCGCGGCCGACCTTCTCAAGCGCGCCATCATCGACCTCGGTCCTCCCGACGGAACGGTGGCCGCCGTCGCCCAGCTCTATGTCGACAAGATCTAGATCGCGCCGGGGTTCGCCTCAGACCAACGGAATGCACCAGCCGCAGGTCCATCGATTGCTGAGCGTGTCGTAGTTGCAGGTGTCCGAGTTGGTGCAATCGCTGTCGTCGACGCAGTCGTCTTGGCGGGTATGGCAGAAATAGGCGTGGCCGCAGCTGTCGCCGCACGCGCAGGGGACCGACATGCAAGGACCGCCTGGCGCGCAGGTGCTACAGGCGACATCGGGCCCGCAGAGGGCCGTGGCCGGACAGAAGCAGAAATTGTCGACCTGGCTGGGCGAGCAGCTTCCGCCAGGGCCGCAATCCGCGTCCACGCGGCAGTTCCCGCCGGTCGTACAGCTGTTCGCCGTCCAACCGGTCGACGAGGCGCGACAGACGCAGGGCTGGTTGTCGGGGCACTCCGAGTCGATCGAGCAGGTGTCGTAGGAGCAAGCCGTGCCGCACGCGATCGGTCCCACGGCGAGGCAGCGGCCGTTGGCGCCCGCCGTGCAGTCGGTATCTTGAACACAGCTCAGGAAGCCGCCGTCGGGCGCGCAAGCCTCCAGGTCGGGCTCTGCCGAACCGCGGGTTTGCGGGCAGACGGAGCCGGCCGCGCGGTGGTTGGCGGCGATGCGCTGGTCGGCCGCGCCGTCGATCCCCGCGTGCCCCGCGTCGCCCGCGTCGCCCGCGTCGATCATGGTCGTGGCGCCGCCGCAGGCCACGAAGAAGAGGAGCAACCCGAAGGATAGAGGTAGACGAGGTCTCATCGGCTGTGCCGCCAAAGAAAGCAATCATCGATCCAACCCGCCACGCCCCGCGATCCCTGCTTTCGCCCTCGGAAGGCCCTTCATTCGCGGCCGGCCGGCCTCAGAAATCTGAGTTGGCCGACAGCGGGCCGCATTCCGCCCTTCCGGCCACGGTCGAGGGGCGGCCCCCGGGGTGCCCGGCGGTGTTGACAGGCTCGCGGGTTTCTCTTAGTTTCGCGGCGGCTTAGCCACCCATGCCGCTCGAGTTTTCAGCGCAATCGAAGCAGCGGGTCGACCGGCTGCTTTCGCGGTATCCGACCAAGCAGGCGGCACTCTTGCCCGTGCTGCACGTCGCGCAGGAGGAGTTCGGGCACCTGCCCGACGAGGCGATCGAGCTGGTCTCCCGGACCTTGGACGTCTCGCCGGCCCACATCTTCGGCGTCATCACCTTCTACACGATGTTCCACCGGGAGAAGCCCGGGCGGAACGAGCTGATGGTCTGCACCAACATCTCCTGCATGCTGCGCGGCGGTTACGACATCCTCAAGCACATCGAGACCCGCCTCGGCATCAAGGCGGGCGAGACCACCTCCGACGGGGCCTTCTCGATCGTGGAAGAGGAGTGCCTGGCCGCCTGCGCCAACGCCCCCATGATGATCTGCGGCGAGAAGTACTTTCTAGATCTGACGCCCGCCAAGGTCGACGCGGCGCTGGACGACATGCGCCGGCGCTGGAAAGAGACGCAGCAGAGTACGGCGGCCGACGCGCGAACCCTCTTGGGCATGGGCCCGGGCGGCAAGGTCTGACCATGGGGACTCCGTAATGGGAACTTGGCAGGACGCGATGGGCGTCAAGATCGTCACCAAGGGCTTCGGCGTCCCCGGCAGCCACAAGCTGTCGGTCTATGTCCAGCGTGGCGGGTTTCAGGCGTTCCCAAAGGCGCTAAAGTTGCAGCCGTCGGCGCTGACCGACGAGGTCAAGAAGTCGAACCTGCGCGGGCGCGGCGGCGCCGGGTTTCCGACCGGGATGAAGTGGTCGTTCATCCCCAAGGACGCCAAGCTCGTCTACCTGGTCGTCAACGCCGACGAGTCGGAGCCGGGGACCTGCAAGGACCGGGAGCTGCTCGCCTACGACCCGCACATGCTGCTCGAGGGGATGCTGATCGCCTCCTACGCGCTCGGCTGCAAGCACGCGTACATCTATATCCGCGGCGAGATGATGCGCGAGGCGCGCATCGTCCAGGAAGCGATCGACGAGGCCTACGCGGCGGGCTGGCTCGGCAAGGACCACCCGGCGGCCGGCGGCGGCGGCACGTTCAAGCTCGACGTCACGCTCCACCGCGGCGCCGGCGCGTACATCTGCGGCGAGGAGACGGGGCTGCTCAACTCGCTCGAGGGGAAGCGCGGCTGGCCGCGGCTCAAGCCCCCGTTCCCGGCGATCAAGGGCCTGTTCGGCGCGCCGACGGTGGTCAACAACGTCGAGACCATCATGAACATCCCCGAGATCGTCACCCGGGGTGGCGAGTGGTTCGCTGGCCTCGGCACCGGGAAGTCGGGCGGGACCCGGATCGTCTGCGTCTCGGGGCACGTCGCCAAGCCGGGCGTCTTCGAGCTGCCGATGGGGATCCCTTTCCGCGACATCATCTATGACGTCTGCGGCGGCATCCCGAACGGCCGGACGCTCAAAGGCGTCATCCCGGGCGGCAGCTCAATGCCGCCGCTCGACGCATCCGAGATCGACGTCCCCTGCGAGTTCGACGCGCTCATGAACGACCCGCGCATCAAGGACGTCGAGGTCAAGCCCGGCGTGCCGTTCGACCTGGGCGGCGGGCGACGACTCAAGACCATGGCCGGCTCGGGCGGCATCGTGGTGTTCGACGACCAGACCGACATCGTCGCGCTCTGCGCCCGCATCATGGCGTTCTACGCGCACGAGTCCTGCGGCCAGTGCACCCCCTGTCGCGAGGGCTCGGGCTGGCTGGCACGGCTCTGCACGCGCCTTGCGCGCGGGGAGGGCGAGGCGGGCGACGTCGAGCTGCTGGCCAACATCGCCAACGGCATCGGCGGCAACACTATCTGCGCGCTGGGCGACGCGGCGGCCTGGCCGATGCTGGGCTTCCTCACCAAGTTCCGCGCCGACTTCGAGGCCCGCGTGAACGCAGCGGCCGCCGCCGAGCGCAAGCACAAGAGGTTGCCCCGAACCGTGGAAGGGGCGGCGTGAACGCGGGCGGCGCCACGGTCGTCGACCAGGTCGTCTTCTGGGTGCTGGCCGTGCTCACGACCTTCTTCGCGGGCTTCACCATCACCCGCCGCAATCCGGTCACGGCGGTCATGTCGCTGGTGGCGACCTTCTTCTGCCTGGCGGGAATCTACGCGTCGCTGTCGGCGCATTTCCTGGCGGTGATCCAGGTGTTGGTCTACGCGGGCGCGATCATGGTGCTCTTCATCTTCGTGATCATGATCTTGAACCGCGAGGAGGTGGCGCCGTTCTCGATGCGGCCATTGCGCATCCTCGGCGTGCTGGGTGGCATCTACCTGCTGGCGAAGCTCGTCGACGTCGTCGCGGTGGGCCTTCCCGAGGCCGCGCCGGGCGTTGCGCCCGACGGTTTCGGTACGGTCGCCGCCATCGGCGAGGTGCTGTTTCGCGATTTTCTCTTTCCGTTCGAGGCGATCTCGGTGCTGCTGCTGGTCGCCATCGTGGGCGGCGTGGTGGTCTCGCGCTCGCACCAGAAAGAAGTGGCCGCCGTGGAGGCCGCCGACTACCGGCACCAAATCCAGGAGCTGGCCCATCACGACTACCCCGGCGAGCCCGAGGCGCCGGCCGAAGGACACCACTGACAAGGGACACCACCGCCAGACCTTCCCCAGCCACCACCATGCCGACCACCTACTACCTCGCCCTGTCGTTCGTGCTGTTCCTCATCGGGACCGCGGGCGTGCTGCTGCGGCGAAACGCGCTCATCGCGCTGATGGGGATCGAGCTTCAGCTCAACGGCGGAAACCTGGCGATGCTGGCCTTCTCGCGCGAGCTCGGCGATCTCAAAGGGCACGTCTTCGCCTTCTTCATCATCGCGCTGGCGGCCGCCGAGGCGGCGGTGGGCCTCGCGATCCTGGTCGCGCTGTTCCGCGGCCGACAGACCGTCAATCTCGACGAAGCCACCCTGATGAAGCGCTGAGGGAGACGCCGCCGTGACCTTCAACCTTCGCCTGATTCCGCTGCTGCCCTTCCTGGGGGCGGCGATCCTGATGCTGTTCGGGCGCAAGTGGAAGCGCGACACCGTGCTGCTGGTCGCGGCCGGCGCCATCGCGGGCTCCTGCCTGGTCGCCTTCGACGCCTTCTTCACCGCGCTGC
>CAYTTF010000142.1:0-10668 GCA_964440665.1 uncultured Myxococcales bacterium
GCGCGCGCCGGTGTCGCTGTCGACGATCATGTGCTCGCCGAGGATCTCGCCGCGCGAGATCTGCGCCCGCACCTGCGCCAGCGAGAACGGACCGAAATCGAGGCGGTCTTTCTGAATCAGCCAGCGCTCCTGGGAATCGTCAATCGCGCCGCCGGCGGCCTCGGCCACGTTGAACAGGCGTCCCAGCGAGCTGCGCGGCCCGCCCGTGGCCTCGGGTGCCTGCGCCGGTTGCGCGGCCGCCTGTCTCGGTGCCGCGGCGGCCGCGGGCTCGGCGGCGGCGCCACTCCCTGGCAGCGCGAGCGCGGCGAGGGCCGCGCGGAGCTCCATGGGCGAGCCAAATCTGGCTTCTGGCGAGCGGGCGAACGCCCGGGCCAGGACCGCGTCCGCCTTGGGGGGCACGTCGGTCGCCGCCTGGCTGAGCGGCCGGAAAGGGGACGACGGCACCCGGCCGGTCACCACCTCGTAGAGCAGAACCCCCAGCGAGAAGACGTCCGAGGCCGAGGTGGCGGCTGCGCCGGCCAGCACCTCCGGTGCGATGTAGGCGGTGTCGGGCGCGCCGTCGGGGGCGCCGCGGCGGGCCAGCAGGGGAATCGTGCGGGCGAGGCCCAGATCGGCAACCTTGACCCGCCCCGCCTTGTTGACCCAGACCGATACCGGGTTGAGCCCGCCGTGGGGCATGAAGCCGGCGGCACGCTCGAGACCGTTGGCCACGTGGGTGATGAGGTTGCAGGCGCCCTTGAAGGAGACGCCGCGCCCCTCGCGCCGCTTGCCGTCCATGAATTCGCGGAGCGTCTGACCGTCCTGCAGCTCGGTCGCGATGAAAAAGAAGTCCGACTCGCGCCCGGCGGTCAGAACCTCGATCAGGTTCTTGTGAACGAGAGCGCTGGCGTTCTCGATGTCGGTCTCGAGCTGCGCCGCCGCGGATCCGAGCGCCCGTATCGGGATGATCCGGATGGCGGCGGGGCCACGGCGGTTGATGTCGGTTGCGCGATAGGTCTGGCCGACGGCGTCCTGCTGGAGGACCCCCTCGATGCGGAAACGGCCTCCGATCACGGAGCCGGGCGGAATCTGGCCCGCAGGGGCCGACACGGCTAGCGAATCACGTGGGGGGGCCATGGTCGACGACTTTAACAAAAATCGGGCACAAACCGAAATCGGCGCTCCGCTAGTTGCTCTCCACAACTTGCGGAAGCTTCTTGGCCTGCGCGATCCAATCGGCAAGCTGCGGCTCGGTCGGAGGCTTCTCGCTGATCTTGGCGGTACGATTAGCATTTTCGATGGCTGTGGTGAGCGCAGCCGGCGCCGCGGCGCCGAGCTCCGCGGTGCTCTTCACGCCGGCGGCCTCGAACAGCAGGACCATCTCCGACCCCACGCCCTTGATGCGCAGCAGGTCGCAACGGCGCGCCAGGGCTAGCAGCTCGGCGGCCGGCAGGCCGGTGGCCCTGGCCAGGGCTTTGCGGTCCTTGCTCTTGGCGGCTCGGTCAAAGAGTTGCTCGGTCGTCTCGACCTTGGCCTTGTGAAGCTCTTCTACCTGGCCGGACGTGATGATCCGGGGGACGTCGGCCACGGCGTAGTGGCTGGCGCGCGCCAACCCCGCCCAGCCGAGGATGAGGGCCACCAGCAGTGTTACCGGCAGCGCTTTGGGTACGGGGGGCAGGGGGCTTGGCATAGGTCCTCCAAGATCACAGTGTCTTGAACCGGCGAACCAGCTCGCGGAGACGGCGAGAGCCGCCGCCTTCACGATATATGAAACGGACGCCGGTCTGATTGTGACCGGCATGGTAGACGACCCGGCCGGAAAGGTCGAACGGCGCCTCACTGCCGGGGGGCGCGATCTCCAGCACCACATCGGTGCCGATGGGCGGCTGTATGGGGCCCATCAGCAGGCCGCCGCTCACACTGATCTCACGGAGCTCCGCGTCCATGAGGTCGAGCCCCGTCGCGATGCGGACCTTGCAGGGGATGCCGATCGGGATGCGGGTGTGCTTGCGGCGACGGGTGAGGGTGGCCGGCCGCTCGCCCCGCAGCGTCTCGATTACGAAGTCGCGTTTCGCGCTCTCGTCGGCCTCGAAGGCCACGGTGGCGCCCGCGCGGACCCGCATCCGTGGCAACGCCGGCCGCCAGGCGGTCACCGTGCCCCGGATCAGCACCTTGTTCGGCAGGCCGTCGCAGGCCATCTCCACCACCACCGCCGTTCCCGGTGCAAGCTCGGTCGTGGTCGGACAGAACACGCCGCCCGTAGGCATATCGAGCTGGTAGTGCTCTTCGAACTCTTCGAGGTTCCGACAGCGGACGCGCAGAATATTCACAGGGACTCCCAAGACCGCCTCTGGGACGGCCGGTGAGAAAGATAACTCAGGTTGAGTCGCGCCCGTTGATTCGATTGGCCGATTGGCCGATTGGGACGTTCAAAATAGCCGAGGCGCCTCCGATGTACTAGGGTTCTGCCGCTCATGTCGATACGCGTACACATCGATGGCGCGGTTTGCCTGCCCGAGGCGGCGAAGGTCTCGATCTTCGATCGGGGGTTCCTCTACGGCGACAGTGTCTACGAGACCATCGGCACGGCGTACGGTCGGCTCTTCGCCGCGCGCGACCACCTGGTTCGGCTGGAGCGCTCCGCCGAGCGCATCGGGTTGCGCGCGCCCCCGCGCGCGGTGATCGAACGGGCGATCGCCGAGACGGTGGCGGCCGCCGGGAATCCCGAGTCGCGCGTGCGCGTGATCCTGACCCGCGGCACCGGCAAGCTGGACCTGGATCCCGCCACCGCCGACGATACGCAGCTGATCGTCATCGTTTTCCCGCTGGGGGCGCCCACGCCGGAGATGTACGCCAAGGGGGTGGCGGTCGCGATCGTGTCGATCACGCGCAACAGCCCGCTCGCCATCGATCCGGCGGTCAAGTCGGGCAATTATCTCAACAACGTGCTGGCGCTGGGCGAGGCCCGCCGCCGCTGCCGCGCCTACGAGGCCATCCTGTGCGCCGGCGACGGGAGCATCGCGGAGGGATCGACCAGCAACGTTTTCGCGGTGGTGGGGGGCGAAGTGCGCACGCCGCCGCCCGAGGTCGGAATTCTCGACGGCATCACCCGGGCCAAGGTGATCGAGCTCTGCCGCGCCAACCAGATCCCATTTTCGCAGCAGCGCATCTCCCCCGCAGAGCTGCGCGGCGCCGACGAGGTCTTCATCACCAGCGCCACGCGTGGCGTCCTCGCGGTGACCACCATCGACGAAAAACCCGTGGGTCCGGGGGTACCGGGACCGGTCACGCAGCGGCTCATGGCGCTCTACGATGAGCTGGCCCGCCGTGGCGTAGACTGAAAAGGGGAGGGCCGTGAACAGCGCCGCCACTTTTCTTCCGAAGTTCTTCGTGGTCTGCAGCTCGATCCTGCTCCTGACCGGGATCGCGCAGTACTTGGTGCGCCCGCGCGCGCCCAAGGAGACGCTGGCCGCCAAGATCATCAACCGCTCGTCGATCACCGCCCTGTTCTCGGTCGCGCTCGGGGTCTGCGGTCTGCTGATCGGCCTGGGCATAGTCAAGATGCCGCATTTTCGCTAGCCTAGACGGCGGACGGGATGGCTGACGAGATCGCCAAAGGATCGGGAGCAACGGTCCCGGGACCGGGACCGGTGGTGATCCCCGGCGGCGATCTGCCGCCCGGGTTCGCGGTGGGCGAGTTCCGTCTCGATGCGGTGGTCGGACGCGGCGGGATGGGCGTGGTCTATTCGGCCACCCAGCCGGTGATCGAGAAGCGGGTGGCGATCAAGATCCTGAACGCCCAGTACTCGGCCGATCCGGCGCTGGTGCGCCGTTTCACCGACGAAGCGCGGGCCGTCAATCGGATCCGGCACCCGAACATCATCGACATCTTCTCGTTCGGTCAGCTCGGGGACGGGCGGCATTACTTCGTCATGGAGTATCTGGAGGGCTCGACGCTGGGCGCGCGCCTCGAAAAGGGGACGCTGTCGCTCGATGAGGCGCCGGTGTTCCTGGCCCAGATCTGCGACGCCCTCGACGCCGCGCACGCCGAGAACATCGTCCACCGGGATCTCAAGCCCGAGAACATCTGGATCGTGACGCCGCGGCGCGGACGGCCGTTCGTCAAGCTGCTCGACTTCGGCATCGCCAAGCTGATCGCGGCGGCCGACCAGTCGTCCACGCAGACCGGCGCGGTGATGGGCACGCCCCACTACATGTCGCCCGAGCAGTGTCACGGCCGGGCCGTCGATCACCGCACGGACATCTACGCGATGGGGGTGATCCTCTATCGCTTCTACGCGGGGCGGCTGCCGTTCGAGGGCGAGACCTTCATGGAGGTTTTGACCAAACAGGTCACGCTCGCCCCCGATCCGCCGTCGCGCCACACCTCGATGCCACCCGCGCTCGATCAACTGATCATGCGCTGCCTCTCCAAGGATCCGGCCGGCCGGCCGCAGACCGCGCGCGAGCTGGGCAGTGAGCTGGAGGCGATCTTCTCGACCTCGTCCCTGCCGCTGGCGGTTTCGACGCCGCCCATCGGCGTCTCGACGACGCTGGGCGCCTCGGCGTCCGAAATTCCGCGCCAGGTCGCGCCGGCGGCGATCGGGCCGGCGGGCCGCAATCGGGTGTGGGCGGGCGTGGCCGCCGGGTTGGTCGCGGTCGTGCTGACGATCGTGATTCTGGCCGCTACCCACCACCGGCAACCACAGCCTTCGCTTCAGATGGCCGGGGGACCGCCGGCCACCCAGCCGCAGCCTGCGGCCCCTGCGCCGCCGGTCGCGCCCGCACCGACCGTGACGACGCCGGTGGCCGTCGCGCCAACCCGCCGCGAGCCTGCGCCGACCGGTGACGCACCGGCGACGCCCAAGAAGCAGCGGCGCACGGCGACCAAGAGCGATCGACCGACCGAAGAGGGGCCGCCGCCGCCCCGGCCGGCCCGCACGCGCGCCTCCGATACGGGTCTGGCCCGAGACAACCCGTTCCAGTAACGCCGCCTCTTTTGGCGGCGCTCAGAATCTTTCGCTAGCGGCGCTTTAGAATCTTCCGCCGAAGGTCAGACCGTTGGTCTGCCCGTCGGTCCAGAAGCCGAAGGAAGACGCCGACAGCCCGCCGCCCTCCGAAGCGCGCTTGCCGGTGACCAGCAGGTAGGTTCCGACACCGGCGACCACGGCGCCGAGCCCGATGCCGGCGTAGGCAATGTCGCGTTTGACCTTCGCGGAATCGACCTGGTTCTGGTCGTAGTCCTTGATCGCGGGACAGTTGTAAGCCCTGTAGTCGGGGTTGAGCAAGCTGCAGGTCGCGGTGGGGTCTTTGTTTGCCTCTGCCTGGAGCTGCGTCGCCAGCGTGGTCTCGGCGGTCGAAAGATCGTGGCGGGTCGCGTAGGCGTAGATAGCAGCGCCCGCCGCGATGGCGACGCCACCGGCGACCAGCGACCCACCCCAGACGTGCCGGGTATGGTTGCTCTCGTCGGTCGCGGCGCGGGTCTCGGCCGTCGGGATCAGGTTGGCCACCAGCGAAGTCTCCGCGCCCGCGCCCACGTCGACCTGACGCTCGAACACGATGAAGCCGGCGCGCTCGACCCGCAGGGCGTGCGGACCCGCGACCAGGGGAACGCCATCCGGCGCGTCGGGTCGCAAGACGCCGTCGACGCTGACGGTCGCACCCGCCTCGCTGGGGGTGACGCGCAGACGCCCTTTGAGCGAGGCCGGCGTCGCCGGATCTTCCTCGAGATCGAAGCTCAACGTGCCGTTCGATCCTTCGTCGACCTGGATGGTCCGCTTGGTGTCGCGGTAGCCGGGGCGCCGCAGCTCGATGACCGCCGCGCCCGGAGCGACGGCGACGCTGGTCGCCAGCGGGGTCACCCCGGCGCGCTGGCCGTTGACGAGCACCTCGGCGCCGGGTACGGGAATCACCAGCGTCAGATGCGCGTTGCTGCTTTCGGTCGGCAGCAGCGTCAGGGTCAACGTCTGCATCGTCCGCCCCGCCAGCGTGATCTCCCGGCGGGCCGGCAGGCAACCGGGGGCCAGCGCAGACAACACGTGTGCGCCGCTGGCGAAGCGCAGGGGTCGTTGGAGCGGCGTGCGGCCGACCTCGACGCCGTCGACCTCGATGACCGCCGGCTTGTCGGTGAGCACCATCACCTCGGCGATTCGGGCCGCCTGATCCGCGCGCACCTGTCGCGCTTTCTGCGCCTGCGCCGGCGCCAGACCGGTGGAGCTGTCGAGGACCTTGTCGAGCGCGTCGACCGCATCGACCGGCCGATCCATCGCCGCGTACACGAGGCCGATGTTGAAGAGGACCAGGACGTTGGGGATGAGCTCGTAGGCGCGTCGGAACTCGGCCAAGGCCGCCGCGTTTTCGCCCTTCTCGAACAGGTGCAGGCCTTCGTCGAACCGTTGCCGCGCCTCGGCCTTGGTCGAGGCGGGCGAGGCCGCCGGGGGCGCCGGTGGCGCGGGGACGGGCGGCGCCTTATCGGCGCGCGCCGCGCCAGCACCCGAAAAGACGGTCAGCACCGCGATGGCGGTCGCAACTCGTCGGATGTCCGTTCGAACGGGCACGCGGCTTACTTCAACGTCCCCGTCGTGTAGCAAGGCGTGGTGGAGCCCGGCGTCACCAGCGAGGAGGTGTTGATGTTGAGCGCGCCGCCGCACCCGGTGTTGATCCGGATCCGACCGGCGCCGCCACCACCGCCGCCGAAGTCGGCCGTCCCCATCACGGTGCCGTTGCCGCCGTTGATGGAGGTGGCGCTGCTGCCGGCGCCGCCGATGCCGTTGCTGCCGCCGACGGCGGCGGCCAGGCTGACCGGCCCGTTTTGACCCACCCCGTGGTACGCCGCCCCGCTGGCGCCGGCTGCCGTGAGGGCGCCCTTGAGGTTCACGGTCGGGGCCTCGAGCAAGATGCCCCCGCCGCTCCCGCCACCGATGGCGTACTCGGACACGTCGGCGCCGCCCCCCATGTTGATCACCGCGACGGAATCCACCGTCAGAACGTTCCCTGCCAGGAGCTCGAGCGCGCCGCCGCCGTGGTTCGACTGACCGACGATCGAATTAGTGCTGCCGCTGCTGGCCCCGCCCACGAGCGGGACCAACTCGGGCGTGCCGTAGGGCAGGCCGCCGGCCGCGGGGACGCCCGCATCCGGGTTTAGGATCGATCCGGCCCCGCCCTTGCCGCAGAAAGCGCCGCCACCGGAGCTCATCTCGAGCGCCGGGGTCGCGCTGCCGGCCCCGCCGCCACCCGCACAGTTGTTGAGGGCACAGAGTCCGCCGCGCGCGTTGGTGGCCGGCGCGGCCGCTCCGCCGCCGTACCACTGGTTCGTCGGGCTCTGGCCGGTCGTGATCGTGCCGTTGATCTGGATCGTGTCGTTGGCCGCGATGATGAGCGGGGGCTGTCCCCGGACGGTCAGCGTGAATCCGGTGGCGAGCGTGTAACTCTCGAAGAACAGCACGGTCGCCTTCCGCCCGTCGTTCAAGGTGACCTGCATGGCGACCGGCGCCCCGCCGTCGGCCGCGATCGCGGTGTTGAACGTGAGGGTATCGGTGTCGAAGATGGTGTTCACCGACTGGGTGACGGTCGGCAGCCCGGCGGGGATCGCCAACGACGCCGGGAGGTTCGATGGATGGAAGCCGGCCAGGCCGGCAACGCAGCTGGGTGGCGTCAGGGGCTTGTCGACCGCGGCGTCGTGGGGCGTCGTGGAGCCGTCGCCACCGCTTCCGCCTCCCGTTCCACCGCTGCCGCTGCCGTCGGTGTTCGAGGCGCTCCCGTCGACGGTGCGGAAATCCATGGTCGTGGGGTCGTAGTTCTTGTCGACCGACGGATCGGCGCAGAGGTGGGAATTCGCCGTGCAGACCTGCCCCATCGGACAGTCCTGCGCGGTCTTGCACTGATCGCGGCACTGCTGGTCGATGCCACAGACGAGCGGCAACTTGCAGTCGCTGTTGTAGTGGCAGAAGACCGCCTCGGGGGCCTGGCAGGCCGTCCCCACCACGCTCGCGATGGCGGTGCTCCCGTCGGTGGCTGCGCCGGCCGATGCATCGGGCGCCGCATCGGCGCCGCCGTCCTGGGTCGCGCTGCCCACGATCACGCAGCGCTCGCTGTTCGGGCAGTCGCTCGAGATGTTGCAGGGCTTGACGCAGTAGCCGAGCGCGCAGATGAGGCCGGGCGGCTGGAACTTCGCGCAGTCGCTGTTCAGCGAACATTCGGGCGTGGGTGGCGCCTTCGTCGACCCGCCGCAACCGATGAACAACGCGGCCGCCGCTGCCCAAAGACACAGACGACCCACACGACCGGTCTCCACGCGCATCATTTACGAACGCCCCCTAGAAAAGCTCAGAACTATCACGGCCGCCCCGGCGTCTCCAAGGGCTACTTGAGCTTCGGCGCGCCTGGGGCGTCTTGCGGAGTTACTTGAGCTTGGACGAGACGGAGACGTGGTCCTTCGGCAGGGACGACAGCGCCGCCTTGTACGTCTTGGTCTTCTGCTGCTCCTGATCCTTGAGCGCGCCCTTGTCGTCGGTCTTGTGCAACCCGAGCTTGGCGAAGGTGATCGCGGCGTAGGAGGCGATGGTCTCCTGCACGTTCGACAGGTGCTGGTCGAATTCCTGCCGGGTGACGGTGATCTTGAGGACCGGCTGATCGTCGAGGATCCCGTTGTAGGTGACCTCCTTCAGCTCGGGCGCCTTGAGGAACATCGCGGTCAGAAACTCCGCCCAGTAGGTCATGGCGTTGTTGAACGACAGGGTCTTGGCGTACTCGTCCTTGCCGGTCTCTAGGTACGGGTAGCTCACCTCGACGGCGTGCCGGGCCGGGTCGATCTTCATGGTCGGCTTGTGGGTGAACTTGTCGTCGATGTGCGTTTCCTTCTTCTTTTCATTCAGGTGGCAGCTGTCGTTGAGATCCTCCACCTCGCCGCGGTTCAAGCTGTGCAGAAAGGCCTTCTGCACCTCCTCGGGGAACTCGAGGCCGATGGCGTTCTCGCACTTCGGCCCCTTGTCGCCGCGGTCGCGCCAGATCTTGGCCACGGGGTTGCCGCCGGTCTGGGCGTCGCCCTCGGTGTTGTAAAACGCGCCCAGGAAGCCGACGGGCTCGAAGGTGTTGCGGGTCATCGCGTATCGGTAGAGGAACTGCAGCGCGGAATAGATGTCGTCCCGTTTCGTTTTCTGCTTCAACGCGACGTGGATCTTCACATCTTGCCCGTCGGAAGGCCCGCTCACCTCGTCGCGGACGACGGTGAACGCCGCGATGCCAGGCGGAACCTTGGGCTGGTCGCAGCAGGTGGTGGGCGCAGCCGACTGTTCGGTCTTGCAGGACGGAACCACCAGCAACGCGGCGAGCGCCGCGCCTCCGAAAACCATAATGCTACGCGGCAGAGAGTGGGAGCGCATCGGTCCTCCAGGTCAGGGCGGGTGAGGCGGAAGGTACATCAAAAGACAGCGGCCTCAGGGTCTTTCTTTTCAACGGGTCGGAGGTAGGGTATTGTGCGCGCTGGGAGCTGATCTAATTTTTCGGCTTTCATTTAATAAAGGTCACTTGACTGCCATGACGCGGCGAATTCGCGTTTTTCCAGCGCGGCCCCCTGGGTTTGCGCGCGGCGCGTTTGGGCTGGTCTTGCCGCTGCTGATCCCTGTGTTGACCATGGCTCTCCCGGCGCGGGCGGCGCAGGCGATGCAGCTTTCGACCCAGCAGAAACAGGATGTCCGGCTACACTATGAACGGGCGACCCGGGCGTACGACCTGAACAAGTACCAGGAAGCGGTCGACGAGTACCAGAAGGTCTATGAGATCGATGGCGATCCGGTGATGCTCTACAACATCGGGCAGGCGTATCGGTTGAACGATCAGCCGCAGGACTCGATCCATTTCTATCGGCGCTACCTGCAGCGATCGCCCGAGGCGAAGAACCGGGACGACGTGAACCGGAAGATCGTGAACCTCGAGAAGTTGATCGAGGACCGTCGCAAGGCCGCGGCCGCCGTGACGCCGCCCCCGCCCAGCGCCAGGGCGCCGCTGGTGGAGCCGCCGCCGCCGCCACCGCCGGTGGCGGCGGTTGTGCCGGTTGTTGTGCAGCCGCCTCCTGCGCCGCCAGTCCCGCCCTCCAACGCGCGACGGGGGGTGGGTTGGACGATGGTCGGCTTGGGGTTGATCGCCGACGGCGTGGCGGTTGCCGAGGGGATTCGGGCGAAGAATTTCGGGGATCAGCTCACGAAGGCGTCGAAACCGAGCGATCCGCCGATATTCAACCCGTCGATCGAGTCGTCGGGGAAGACGGCCAATCTGGTCGCGATCGTGTGCGGCATCGCGGGGACCGCGGTGGCGATCACGGGGGCGATCGTGCTGATTACGAATGGCTCGTCGGGAGCGTCGCGCCCAGAGACGACGGCGACGCCCGAGACCGTGAGCTTTAGATTCACGCCGTGGGTCGGCCCCGGATTGGTCGGCGGCGGCATGGGCCTGAGGTTCTAGCCTTGCCCTCCGCGCGCGTACTGGCCGTTCGGGCCGCGTTGCTCGGAATCGTCCTGGCCAGCGGCGCCTGCTTCCGCCCGAAGATCCTGAGCGGCGGCTTCAAGTGCGACACGACCAAGGGCGCCAAGTCCTGCCCGGATGACTTCGTGTGCAACTCGGCGGGGTACTGCGTGACACCGGCGACAGACGCCGGGACGGACATGGCGAAGGGCGGGAGCGGAGGAGCGGGGG
>CAYTTF010000143.1:0-10658 GCA_964440665.1 uncultured Myxococcales bacterium
AGACCTCCGCTCGGGCCGGCGTATTCGATTTGCAGGTGATCGTCATACCGCCGTTCGAGCACTGGGTAGTTCCCTCGGCGCAGATGCCCAGCGCAGCCGGGACCGTGCACGGCATGCCGCCCCCTTCGCAGTCGAGCCCGGTGACGTAGAAGACGAAGTCGTTGAAGTCGCCGTCGCAACCGGCACCGGTCCCGGTTAGCTTCCAATCCGACGCCAGCATCGGAAGATCTTCGAAGGCGATGTAATAAGCGCTCGGGTTGGCGGTCGACTGATAGATCAACGTCGTGACCCACGGCACGCCGTATTTAGTCGAGATCACGTTGAGCTCGGCCTGCGAATACTTGGTCTGGTTGCACCTTCCCGTACCCGCCATCAGCGCGAACCCCACCTGACCACCCTTGTAGTGGGGATCGCTCCGGATGGAGTCCGCGGAATAGGTGACGTCCGTCCACATGTGCTGGCCGACCTGGGTCGTGGTGTGCGTGGCCAGGGGGCAGAATCCGTTCTCCTGGCACATCAATCCCATCGGCGGCGGGAGCTGGAGATTGGGGGGAACGAGCTGGTAAATCTGGCCAGCCGGCGGCGCCGTCGCGGGCGTGGTCGCGTTGTACCAACCGAGAGCGTTCATGCAGTCGCCGCCCTTGAGCACGATCTGGCCGGTAAATCCGCACTGCGGCGAGAACGTACCTGGCGTCTGGTGCGCGTCCGCCACCGGATCGATCGTGTCACCTCGGTACATGAAGAGGCCCGCCAGCGTGTCGGCGTCTGCGGCAAAGCCGCGACCCGTGACACAGCACGAGACCTCGCTCGGGTTCGCGGGCTGCGGCAGCATTGTTCCGTCCGGTTCGTTTACCGTGGCCGACGCCGGCCGTGGCGAGACCAACAAGAGACCGGGAATGAGAAGCAAGAAACGAAGGGCAATAGTCGAGCTAGGGGGCTGCCTCATGCTGCGATCTTGCGCCATTTTCAGGCCCCGGGGAATTCGAATCTTGGGCGCCAAAGGCCAGGTCCAAGCTGGGCCCCCCCGCCGTTGCCCGGGGGAACTCCTTCGGGTAGATCCTGGGCCCACCGATAGGAGACCGAGATGTACTACCTGACCATTCGACAGCTCATGCGCACGCTCAAGAACCTCGACGCGATCCTCGGCAAGGCCGAGGCGCATGCGGAGGCGCACAAGTTCGACGTGAACAATTTCTGTTCCGCGCGGGTTTACCCGGACATGCTCCCCTTCATCGCGCAGGTCCGCATCGCCTGCGACACCGCCAAGGCGACCGGCGCGAACCTGGCCGGCAAGGAAGCGCCCAAGCACGAGGACACCGAGACGACGGTCGCCGACCTGCGCGGGCGCATCGGGAAGTGCCTGGCGTATCTGGAAACCCTGTCGGCCAAGGACTTCGAGCGCACCACGCCCGAGACCCTGATCAAGCTCCCCGGACGTGGGGACCGTCCAGGCAAGACCCTGCGCGCGAACGAGTATCTCTACGCCCGCCAGATCCCGAATTTCTACTTCCACGCCGTCACCACCTACGACATTCTCCGAGCAGGTGGCGTGGAGATCGGCAAGAACGACTTCCTGGGTCAGCTGGATTTCATCGACGCCTGACCCGCCGCGCGGACACCAACGAGGACCTTTGACGTCGACCAAGGTCCTCACCGCGCTGCTGCTGACTTTGCTTGCCGCGCGCGCGTCGACGGCGCGTGCGGACGAAGACGACGACGCCAAAGCGGCCCGGCCGGCCGATTCGGCTGAGCCCGCGCAACCGGCCGAGCCCGCGCGACCGGCCGAGCCCGCGGCGGACGATCTGGCGCCGGCGGAGACTTCGGTCCTGTCGACCTACTATCCCCCGCCCGTCGACGGACCGGCCTTGCGGCTCCCCGAATCGCCGACCCGCCTCTACTTCGATGGGGCCTTCGCGCAAAGCAAGGATCTGTCCGCGCTGCAAGTCATCGCGGGGAGCGGCTACAACTTCCGCTTCGCGCTGGGCGGAGCGTGGCGCCTGCGGCATTTCACGTTCGACGCCGAGATCCCGTTTTTGCAGGTCACCACGATCAACGTGACCGCGGTTGCCGGCGGTGGACCGCCCGCGCCGGAGGACGCCCACCAAACGGGCTTTTCGTTCGGCGATGTCCGCGTCGGCGCGATCTGGACCGTTCCCTTGGCGGGCGAAGCCCTAGTCGGCGGGTTCGGCCTGCGGACACGCCTCGCAACCCATTCCACCCGCTTCCAGTTCCACCTCGCCACCGACAACTCGCTCATCACGGACTCCTTCCCCTACTACTTTCACATCGAGCCGACTGCGATCCTGGGCGGCGCGCTCGGCCGCTTCACCTTCGTGATCAACGAGGGCGTATTGGCCATGATCGGACCCAACGGCGTCGTGGAAGGTCAGGAAGTCATCGTCCCGACGATAATTTTTTGGGACTCGCACGTTGCGGTCGGCTACGCGCCGTTCGACGTTCTGGGTGCGTCGGTGGAGCTCGGCACCGACATGCAGATCAACTCGGTCAACGACCCACAATTCGTCGTCAAAGACGTCCGGTCGGCGTGGGTGGCGCCCGCCCTCCAGCTTCACTTCGGCGACACCCGTGTCGACCTCATCGCGCGGATAGGACTCACCGGTGGCGCCACCTTCTTCGGGGTGCTCGAGTACGTCGGAACGAGCTCCTACACCCTACGCGTCACTCGGACGTTCAATTGACGCAGGGAACGCGCTACGCTCAGACAATGCGCTGTCCTAGCTTTTGGCATCTCGGCTTGACCCTCCTCGTCGCCTCGGCCGCCTGTTCCTCTGGCTCTTCCAGCGGCGGCGGCCCCCACGACGCAGCGGTGTTCGACCTGTCGCTCGATCTACCGCCCGGTTGTCCACCGACGACCGGGAATGAGAAAGGCATCGGAATCCCCTGCACGATGAACGGCCACGAATGCACCAAAGCGGGTGTCCCGGGTGGCCTGATTTGCACCTGTGACCAGGCCTTTGGACTCCAGCTCAATGGCGTCCCCTGCGTCTGCACGCTGGCCGGAGCGAACCTCAGCACGACGGTCACCGATCCGTGCAGCGCGCAGTCTTCCACACTCTGCGGATCGAACGCCACCTGCTGCAACTACACGACGCTGGGTTACTACTGCAGCCCGAACGTCTGCCTGCCGGGTGGCGCCTGCATCGACTTTTCGCCCCCCGACGCGGCCGCGGGCAACTGATTCAGTGGCAGGCCGGCTCGTTCGTCGGCGTCGTCTGGCAGTTGGCGGCGTAGCAACAGTAGCCGTTGGCGCAGGCGCGATTGCCTGAACAGTCGGTGACGCATACGTTGCCGCTGCAATGGACGGCACCGCCGCAGGCGTCGGCGCCGTGGCAGGAGATGCGGTTGCTGCCCGCCGAGCTGCTGACGCCGGCGGCGCAGGTCGACGGGCCCGTGCATTCGGTGTCGCAGTTGTTGCCGCCGCACGTCATCTCGCCCTTGCAGGAGCCCATGCCGGTGCAGCTGATGGTGCTCATGGCCCCGCCCCCCGCGACGCCGGCGCCGCAGGAGTTGGTGCCGCTGCAGGTGACGTTGCAGGTCGTCAGGCCGCACTTGATTCCGCCGCCGCACGCGTTGTCCGCGCAGGTGATCGTGCAATCGGTGGCGTTGCGGCAGTCGATCGGATTGCCGCATCCTCCGGCGGGGCAGTCGATCTTGCAGACCATGCCCGTCGGGCACTTGATGTCGCCCTTGCACGGGGAACACTCCGACCCGCAGGCGAACGTGCAGACGCCATTTGCACAGGAGCCACCGGCGGTCTGGCATGCGAGGCAGGGGCCACCGGCATCGATCGGCCCGCAGGTCGGCGGCGTCCCGGCGTCGACGCCGCGGCCGCCAGATCCGCCGGCGGATCCGGCCGCGCCGCCACGTCCCCCGCGGTCACCACCGCCGCCGCGGCCGGCGACGGGTCCGATTCCGCCCTGCCCCATTCCGCCTTGGCCGGCGTCGCCTTGGCCCGCGCCGCCTCGCGCGGCACCGCCCCCGAAGCCGCCGCCGCCCGCGCCCGCGCCCGCGGCGCCCGACGCTCCCGCCGCGCCCGACGTTCCCGCGTCGAACGTTCCGCCCGAGCTACCCGCCGCGCCCGTGCCGGCGGCGCCTGACGTAACGCCGCTGTCCGAACCCGCGCCCGTGATCACCACTGTCCCGCCCGTGCCGGGGGACGAGCCGCCGGTCGCGGACAGACCGGATCTGTCCAACCGGCAGCCGACGCCGAGCAGCGCGGAGAGAGTCAGGAACAGTATCCGGAAGCGCGAAGCTGCCTTCCGCGAAGCTACCTTCAATGACCGCTCCTTTCAACGGCGCCCATGCGCTTGAACGGCGCCTATGCGCTGGGCGAAACCTAAATGCCGCTGTCGATCTTGATGGCGACCTTGACCCACTGCGGGACGTGGTTCCCAAAGGGAGTCGTCTGCATGGGGTTCTGCCCCGGCAGCCACACGGGCGCGTAGCTCGGATCGCCCAGGTTGATCTCGCCATCCGAGACGCCGGAGAACCAGAGCTGCGGTTGAGTCTGAGAAATGGTGGACGTGGTGTTGACCTGGACCCCATAGGGACGGCGCGACGAGAAGGCGACCCAGTAGAGGCTCTTTCCCCGGAAGCTCCCCACGTCGGGGCTGAACCGCGGCCAAGAATTGTCGTAGTTGTTGCTGCCGCCGTTTGCGTTGTCGAGGCGGGTGGTGGCGCCCCCCGCGCTCGAAACCCACCACAGCTTGGCCGACGAGTCGTCGTAGCCGTCGCAAGATCCCGTCCCGTAGCCGCCCCCGACGGGGTCGGGATTGGAGCCGCAGGTGCTCTGGTTGAAGACCACGAACCGGCTGTCCTCGCTGATGCACGGATAGTAGTTGGAGAGGTTGCTGCCGCGGCTCACCAGCGTCTTGGCGTCGTCGTTCACGCCAGTGGCAGTCGCCGTCGCGATCCCGATCGCGCCGCCGGTCTTGAGATCGCCGTTCAGGCCCTGGGGATTTCCAATCGAATCGGCCGGCGCCGGCTGATTGAAGGAAGTGAAGGCGAACAACTTGCCATCGTGGCTCCAGAACGGATCGGAGACGTAGGGATCGACGTTCGAGACGTACGTCGGAACCACCGCGCCGGTGCGGGTCGCGGTGGCACTGGTGCCGTTGATCGTGACCGTGCTCTGATAGAGCTTGGCCATGTACATGTTGACCATGGTGGTGCTGTCGGGACTCCAGGCGGTCTCCGTCGCGTAGGCTTCCTTCCGATAGCTCTTCCAGTAGTTGGCTGGATCATTGGTCGGCGTGGCGCTGGGATCGCCGCTGGTATCGAGACCGCCGCCCCCGGCCGGATTGATCAGCTCGAGCGCCTGATTGGCGATATCGAGCAGCTGCCAGTTGGCGGCGTTGTACGTGGACGATCCGCCGATCGTGAGCGCCATGAATCTGCCGTCGTTGGTGATGGTATGGCAGCCGATGCAGTGGCCGCCGGCAACGCCGTTGACGAAGGACTGGGGGGCACCGTCGTAGGCCGGTGTGCTGCCCGGTCCGCCGTCGTCCGTCCAGACCACCTCCGGCTTGGGGTTATCCAGGGCGAAGTCGTAACGCTCGATCTGCGTACCGCTGGTCTGGGCCGGATCGAGCAGGATGTACGTGCCGGGCGTCGGGATGTCGTCCGTGTTGCCGGCCGGCTTCTTGTTCGGGTTGGGGACCACCGTCCAGAAGTAGAGGCCGCCGGTCAGTCCCACCTGGGTCCAGGCCGTGGTGATGGGGGCAGAGTCGCCGGTCGGGCTGGTGCCGTTCAGCACGCGCGCCGTGAGCGTGATGTCCTCGTTCTGGCTCGCGGGGATCAACATCTTGGTGAAGGCGAGCGGAAGGGTCACGGAGCATCCCGACCCCGGCGCGGGCTCGCAGCTGCCGAAGTACTTCACGGCCACGTTGCCGGACGCGGTCTGAAAGGAGATGCGCGCCGCGCTTCCCGGGGTGGTCATTTGAACCTGGATGGGACCCAGATTGGACGGGAACAACGACTTGTCGATCGGGTACGCGATCGTCGTCGACCCCGACGGCGAATTGTCGAAGGAGCCCTCCGTGCCGGTATCGAAGCTGGCGCAGGCGCCGGTGGTGTCGAAATCCGAGCAGGTGTGGTTTCCGCTGATGGGCGTGATCGGAAGTATCGTCGATGTCCCGCCGCTGTTGCCCGAGCCGGTCGAGCCGCCCGGGCCGCCGGAGCCACCGCCTCCCGTCGTCGCCATCGGCTTGACGCCGGCACATCCGAATCCGACCGCGAGCGTGAGGGCCAGGGGAAAATTCGGAAATAGGCTGGAAGAGCTGGATGAGATCGATGAGATCGATAAACGCATAGTCTTGCTCCGGAGATGGGGACCGCGGCTGCGGGCGGCGCCGCTAAGCGCCACCCAAGGCTTGTCGACCCGCGACTATACCGCCCCGGGCCACCGGCCGCTAGCGACCTCGGGCGCCCAGGATTGGGTTGACGCGACCGGAGAAACCGTCCCACGATGGTCGATCATGACCACCCCTCGAACGAGCGATCGAAACCTTGCGCCGACTCCTCTGCTTGTCGTGGCCGGCCTCTGGCTATCCAGCGCCGCATTCGGGATCGGGTGCGGCGGCGGCCTCAAGTACAAGGTCGACGACACGGCGCTGGATGCGGTCCCGGCCGGTGAGCGGCAAGACGTCTTCGCGGCTCAAAACGAGGTCGAGATCGCCCGCAGCGAGCAGCGAACGGCCAAGAGCCAGATGGACCAGCTCGATCGCGATCTCGACGTCGCCAAGAACGAAAAGAAGCAAGCCGACCTCGAGGTGGAGAAGGCCGCGACCGAGCAGGAGTCTGCCAACGCGTCGCACGACGAGAACCTCGCCAACTCTTCCAAGCATGGAAAGGAGGTCGCCGACCTGGGTGTCAAAGTCTCCACGGCCAAGCTGGATTGGCTGGATCAAAAGGGAGACTGGCTGAAAGCGGCCAGCAAAGCCGCCGAGGCACACCAGGAGGCGGCACAGGCCAAGGTGGAGCTCGAGAAGGCCAAGCTCGCCAAGCAGAAGGGCATCAAGCCCGGAAGCGACTTCTCGGTCGACAACTACCAGGACCAGTGGAAGGACAAGAACGACGACTGGCAATCGGCGAAAAAGAAGGCCGACTCGGAGGAGAAAGACACCAAGGAACGCGAGGAGAAATGGAAGGACATTTCCACGCAGCAGGCCAAAATGAAGGGGTGAGCTTGCTTCTCCCTGGCTATAGGCCCCCCCCTGGACTAGGATCTTTTTTACCTCCGCAAGGGGACTTTTTCGGCGGAATTCGCCTGGTTCCCGCGCGGCAAACGCCCTCGCACCCACAGGGAAATTCTTGAGCACGAGCGAACGAGAAGCTCCACTCGCCAGCGCCGTCGCTGCCGGCGTCGCCGCCGCCCGCGCCGAGTCGACGCCCGAGCCATCCGAGTACGTCCCCGCCTACGAGACCGCCCGGATCCTGGTGGTCGACGACGAGAAGGTCATTCGCGAGATCCTGGCCGACTTTCTCAGCATGGAAGGCTACGTCGTGCAGGCGGTGGAGGACGGTGTCGCGGCGCTCGAGGAGCTTCAAAAGCGCAGCTACAACCTGGTGATCTCTGATCTGAAGATGCCCAAGATGGGCGGTCTGGATCTGATCCAGAGGATCGCCGAGGAGAGCATCCCGGTCCTGAGCGTGATCATGACCGGCTTCGGAACCGTCGAGACCGCCATCGAGGCCATGAAGAAGGGGGCCTACGACTACATCCTCAAGCCGTTCAAGGTCGAGGAGGTCATCCACATCGTGCAGCGCGGCCTCGACCGGCAACGGCTGCAGCACGAGAACATCCGCCTCAAGGACGCGCTGTCGATCTACAAGATCAGCGAGGCGATCGCGACCTCGCTCTCGGTCGAGAAGGTGCTCGATCTGGTGCTCGACGCGACCATCGAGACCATCGACGCCGACGTGGTGAGCCTCCTGCTCGAGGATCCCAAACGCGAAGGGCGATTCACCGAGCGGATGCGCAAGGTCTCCGAGCGGGCCGCGCCGGGCCTTGAGGCGCCCGCGCTGAACCTGGAAGAGGTACTGACGCTCTTCAAGGAGGACCGCCCGCTCCTGGTGAACGGCAGCCGCGCGTACCGCTTCCTGGCCGCGGCGCCGCACGACATCGATCGGAGGCTGGTCAGCCTGTGCAGCATTCCGCTCAAGCTCAACGGCCGCATCATCGGCATGCTGAACGCGTACAGCTACACGCGCGGCAACCGGTTCAGCGAAGGCCAGCGCAAGATGCTCTACGTGCTGGCCAGCCGGGCGGCGGTCTCCATCGAGAATGCGCGCCTCTACGAGAATTTGGTCGACGCCAACAAGGACCTGACCGTCGCCAACGTCTCGCTGGAAGAGAATTTCAAGCAGACCATCATCGGCTTCGCGCACGCGCTCGAAGAATCGGACCGATACACGCGCGGCCACTCGGAGCGCGTCGCCACGTACGCGCGCCTGATCGCCGTCGGCCTGCGCATGAGCGGGCCGGAGATCGATACCGTCGTCAAGGTGGGCCTCATGCACGACGTCGGCAAGATCGGCGTGCGCAACGACAAGCTCAACAAGCCGGGGAAGCTGACGCCCGAGGAGCTGGCCATGTTCCGCTCGCACCCCGCCAAGGGGAAGCGGATCCTGGAGCCGATCCCCTTCATGCGCGATATCGTCCCCGGCTGCTACTGCCACCACGAGGCCTGGGACGGTTCGGGCTATCCGCAGGGGCTGATGGCCGATCACATTCCGCTCATCGGACGCATCGTGGCCGTCGCCGACGCCTACGACGCGATGACCTCCGATCGCGCCTATCGGAAGGCGTTGCCCCACGAGATCGCCTGCGGCGAGCTGGAGCGTTGCACGGGCGCGCAGTTCGACCCGGAGATCGTGCCGGTGTTCCTGGCGCAGATCGAAGAGCTCAGGCAACTCGAAGCCACCGCCGGACGTTTCATCCCGCGCTGATCTGCCGGCGCAAGAAATCGCGTCCGGCCGTCGATTCGGTGCACCGCGCGCCCTCCCCTGCGCAATAATGCGCGGATCCTTTTCTTGAGCCCCCACGAGGACAGCCATGAGCGCTGACGGCGCCGCACCTTTCGCAGGAAACCGCATCCCGATCGCGATCGAGGAGGAGATGAAGTCGGCGTTCATGGACTACGCCATGAGCGTCATCGTTTCGCGGGCGCTGCCCGACGCGCGCGACGGCCTCAAGCCGGTCCACCGCCGGATCCTCTACACGCAGCAGCAGATGAGCAACTTCTGGAACCGCCCGTACATCAAGTGCGCGCGCGTGGTCGGCGACGTCCTCGGCAAGTTCCACCCGCACGGCGATACGGCCGCCTACGACGCGCTCGTGCGTCTGGCCCAGGACTTCGCGATGCGCTACACGCTCATCGACGGCCAGGGGAACTTCGGCTCCGTCGACGGCGACCCGGCGGCCGCCTACCGCTACACCGAGTGTCGGATGGAGAAGATCGGCGGCGAGCTGCTGGCCGACATCGACAAGGAGACCGTCGATTTCAAGCCGAACTACGACGACAAGGAGCTGGAACCGACCGTCCTGCCGGCGCGTTTCCCGAACCTGCTCGTCAACGGCGCGGCCGGCATCGCGGTCGGCATGGCGACCAACATCCCGCCCCACAACCTGCGCGAGGTGATCGACGCGACGATCGCGCTCATCAAGAACCCCGAGATCACCACCGACGAGCTAATCGAGATCGTCCCGGGTCCCGACTTCCCGACCGGCGGTTTCATCTGCGGGCGTAACGGCATCCGCAACGCCTACGAAACCGGACGCGGCGCAATCCTGATGCGCGGCCGGACCACCATCGAGGAGCATCCCAAGACCGGGCGCAAGTCGATCGTCGCCACCGAGATCCCCTATCAGGTCAACAAGGCCCGCCTCATCGAGAAGATCGCCGAGCTGGTGCGCGACAAGCGGATCGAAGGAATCGCGGACATGCGCGATGAATCCGACCGCGAGGGGATGCGGATCGTGATCGACCTCAAGAAGGATGCCGTCCCGGAGATCGTCCAGAACAACCTCTGGAAGATGACGCCGCTGCAGGAGTCGTTCGGCATCAACATGCTGGCGATCGTCGACGGGCGTCCTCAGCTCCTGACGCTCAAGAAGGCGCTCACCCACTACGTCGCGCACCGGCGCGACGTGGTGACGCGCCGGACGCTCTTCGACCTGCGCCAGGCCCGCGATCGGATGCACATCCTCGAGGGGCTCAAGATCGCGGTCGACCACATCGACGCGGTCATCGACCTCATCCGCTCGTCGAAGGACACCGAGACGGCGAAGGCCAACCTGATCGCCAGCTTCGAGCTGTCGCCGCGGCAGGCGCAGGCGATCCTGGACATGCGCCTGGCCAAGCTGACCGGCCTCGAGCGCGACGCCCTGATTGCGGAGATCGCGGAGGTCGCGGCGCTCATCGCGCGGCTCGACGAGATCCTGGGCAGCGAGCAGATCCTGATGGCGGTGGTCGTCTCGGAGCTGGAAGAGGTGAAGACGGAGTTCAGCGACGATCGCCGCACCGAGCTCATCGACGCCGGCGCCGACATCGACACCGAGGACATGATCGTCCAGGAGGAAATGGTCGTCACCGTCACCCACGGCGGCTACGTCAAGCGCAACCCCAAGACGCTCT
>CAYTTF010000144.1:0-10570 GCA_964440665.1 uncultured Myxococcales bacterium
AGATGGTCAGCATGTTCACGCGCAAGGCGCCCTACCACTACGGGTGGGACTGGGGGCCGCGCTTCGTGTCGAGCGGGATCTGGCGGCCGGCGACGATCGAAGCTTGGGACGCGGCTCGCCTCGACGACGTGCAGGTCCATCAGCGGGCGCTCGACGACGCGCACGCCCGCCTGGACGTCGCGGCGGTGGTGATGGCGGCTCGCGCCGGGCGCGGGCGGATCACCGTGGGTCTCGCGGGCGGCGCGGTGCTCGGCACCATCGAGGCGGTGCTCGCGCGCGGCCGCAACGAGGTCAAGGTCGGCGTCGTCATCGACAAGCCGGAGCGCTGGTGGCCGAACGGTCTCGGACCACAGCGCCTCTACGCGCTCGAAACGTCGTTGTATTGGGGACCCTCGGAGGGTCTCCAAACCCCTCCGGGTCGAGGCGCGGCGCGATCGGAGACGCGCGAGGTATTGCTCGGCCGTCGAACCACGCGCGTCGGCCTGCGCACGCTGGAAGTGGTGAGCCAGCACGACTCGGGCGGCAAGAGCTTCTTCATCAAGGTCAACGGCGCGCCGGTGTTCATGAAGGGGGCCAACTGGATCCCGTCGGACAGCTTTGTCGACCGGGAGACGCCGGAACGCCTGCGCACCCTTCTGCAGGCGGCTGCGACGGCGAACATGAACATGGTGCGCGTCTGGGGCGGCGGCATCTACGAGAGCGATCGGTTCTACGAGCTCTGCGACGAGATGGGCCTGCTGGTCTGGCAGGACTTCATGTTCGCGTGCTCCATGTACCCGGGCGACGCGGCCTTCGTCGAAAATGTGCGACAGGAGGCGATCGAGAACGTCCGCCGTATTCGCAACCACCCGTCGCTGGCGCTGTGGGCCGGCAACAACGAGATCGAGGCGGCCTGGCAGCAGTGGGGCTGGCCCTGGAAGTTTCACCTGGGCAAGACGGCGCAGACCACCATCTGGAACGACTACAAGCACCTCTTCCACGAGGTGCTTCCGCGGGTCGTCGCGGCGGAGGATCCGGGGCGTTTCTACACGCGGTCGACACCCAGCGCGAACGAGGACGGCGTGCCGCCGAACAAGCTCGGGTGGGGCGACATGCACTACTGGGGCGTCTGGCACGCGGCCGCGCCCTACGAGGACTACGCCGCCAACGTCTCGCGCTTCATGAGCGAGTACGGATTCCAGTCGTTCCCGACCCTCGACAGCGTCGCCCGCTACGCGCCGCCGTCCGAATGGCGGATCGATTCGCCGGTGATGCTCAGCCACCAGCGCCACCCGCGCGGCAACGCGCTGGTGCGCACCTACATGGATCGCGACTTTCGCGTCCCCAAGGACTTCGGCGCGTTCCTCTACCTGTCGCAGGTCTCACAGGCGACGGTCATCCAGTACGGCGCCGAGGCGCACCGGCGGCGCATGCCCGCCAACATGGGGAGCCTCTACTGGCAGCTCGACGACTGCTGGCCGGTCGCCTCCTGGTCCAGCATCGATTATTACGGCCGCTGGAAGGCATTGCAGTACGCTGCCCGTCGATTTTTCGCGCCGGTGCTGGTGAGCCCGGTCGACGACAACGGGACGCTTCGAGTCTTCGTGGTGTCTGATCGCCGAGACGACTTCGGCGCGCGTCTGACGGTGCGGCTGGTCGATTTCGACGGCGCCACGCGCTGGCACTCGGAGCGCGATCTGACCGTCAAGGCGCTGACCAGCGAGGCGCAGTTCTTCGCGCGGAAGCGCGACCTGCTCAAGGGGCTCGACCCGAGCCGCGTGGTGCTGAGCGCGGAGCTGCGGGTGGGGGCGACGTTGGTCGGGCGCAATCTCTTCTATTTCGGCAAGACGCGGGATCTCTCGCTCCCGGCGCCGGAGCTGACCTTCGCCGTCGAGCCGCACGGCGCGGGCGCCACCGTGCGCGTCACCGCTCGCCGCCTGGCGCGCGCCGTCTGGCTGTCGACGCCGAGCGGCGAGGGCGCCTTCTCCGACAACTTCTTCGATCTGCTGCCGGGGGAGAGCGCGACGGTCGAGTGGACGCCCGGTGCCGCCGCCCCGCCCGGGATCGTAGCCCAGCTACCTTCGTTGCTGCACGCGATGACGGTGCGCGATACATATTGAGGTATGGGCTATCGGATCAAACGCAAGGAGGGGGTGGCGGCGGCGGTGCGCCGGATCGTGCGCGAGCAGCTGGTTGGGGCGATTGCCGTGGCCCGCGATCGGACCATCGCGCAAGACGAGCGGGTGCACGAGGTGCGGACGCGGCTCAAGCGCTCCCGTGCCGCGCTGGCGCTGATCGGCGCGGAGGTCGGGGAGGCGGCGACGCGCGACGATCGCCGTCTGCGGGACGTGGGCCGGATGCTCGCGCGGCCGCGCGATCTCGCGGTCCAGGCCCAGACCTTTCGCGCGCTCGGCACCCGATTGCAGCCGGCGCTGCCGCCGCGCCAGCTGGCGCGCCTCGATGCCAGCGAGCAGCAGATCCGGGCCGCGCTTCACCCCGAGGAGGTCGAGCGCGACCTGCGTGAGACGGTGCGCGCGCTGCGCCGATTGCGCCGCGAGCTGGGGCCCTGGGGCGTCGGCAGAGGCCGGCGAACGGTCGGTACCGGCGTCACCGAGACCTACCGGCGCGGGTTGCAAAAGCTGGCCGCGGCGCGCGCCCGCCCATCGCCCGAGCGGTTCCACGACTGGCGCAAGCAGGTCAAGGCGCTCTCCTACGAGCTGCGCATCATCGGCGGCGCCGTTCCCGAGCTGACGACGACGTTGATTCCGAAAGTCGAAAAGCTGGGGGAGATCCTGGGCGAGGTTCACGATCTCGACTGTCTCAAGGCCACCGCCCTTAGGCACCCGCGCTGGTTCGGACGAGCGGCCGACGGGGAATCGGTGCTGGGCGCGGTGGAGGAGAGGCGCGCGGAGCTGGAGACGGAGGCCCTCAGGTTGGCCGGCAGCGTGTTCGCCGGACGCGCGCGCGATGTGCGCGCCCTGGTCGAGACGGGCTGGGAGATCTGGCGCAAGGGTCCGGGGCCGGCGGCTGCCCGGGCGCAGGCGGGATAGCCAAGCGCTCATGTCACGGCGCCCGAAGCCCGTGATGGTCCTCGCCGCAGCCCTGGCGCCGCTGGCGCTCTGGTCGATTTCAACGCGCGCGCGGCCGGTGGCGAACCAGCCGCAGGTGGTTCGAGGCGCCACCACCCCCGATGGGCACGCGCGCCCGCGGGCGCTGGCGTTCAATCCCGACGACGGTCTGCTCTACGTTGCGCTCTCGAGCGCCGATGAGGTGGCAGTGGTCGCACCTTCATCACCTCCGCGGGTCTTGGCGAAGGTGGGCGCCTGCAGATTCCCGGATGCGCTGGTCGCCCTTCCGGATGGCGGCGCGCTGGTGGCCTGCCGGTTCGATCCGGGGCTGCGGCGGATCTCGCGCGGCAAGGACGGATCCTTTCAGGTGGCCACGGTCGCCCCCGAGCTCCTGGCGGGCGCCCGCGGGTTGGCACTGGCGCGTGACGGCAAGCTCGCCTACGTGGCCTCACCGGCGCTGCGCGGGATCGCCGTCGTCTCCCTGGCGGGCGGCCAGGTGATCCAGACGCTGGCGACTGGAGTTTCTCCGCGCACGTTGCGGGTGGTGCCGGCGGGCGCTTGGCCAGGGCACGCGGCGCCGCTGTTGGTCGCGACCGCCTTCATCGACCACACCATCACCGTGCACCCGATCGGCGCCGACGGCCTGCTGGGCGCATCGATCCAGACTATCCGGACCGAGGCGCCGGTGCTCGATCTGCGCGTCACCGGCGGCGAACGGCCCGCGCTCTGGCTATTCACACATGAAGATCGGCCTGTCTCTCGCGCGCGCGGGCCGGTGGAAGGGCTCGACAGCGGTGTCATTCGCCTGGTCGCCCGCGGCGCCGCGGGACAGCCGCCGCTGGAAGATCCCGGTGAGGGACGCCGTCCGTTCTTGAACCTGGGCGAGCGGGCGAATCCCGTCATCGAGCTCGACGCGACGGCGGACAGCGCCGGCGGCGTGCTGGCGATCGCGGGTGCCGGCAGCGACAACCTGCTGCTGGCGGCCGCGTCCGACGCCCGCCTGTCGGCGGCGGTCGTTGTCCCGGTCGGCGCGAACCCGTCGGGCGTGGCGGCGTTGCCGGGCGATCGCTTCGTGACGGCCGACCGGCTCAGCGACACGCTGACGTTCGTGGTGTATGGAGCCGGCCGAGCCCGGGTCGAGTCGACGCTGGTGCTGGGGACGCCAGAACGCCCGTCGCCCGCAGAGCGCGGAGAGCTGCTCTTTTACAGCCGCGCGCTGGTGCCGAACAACGTCGCCGACGGGCCGCTGTCGCTCTACACCTGCGCGGCCTGCCACGCCGACGGGCATGTCGACGGCCGCCGTCATCCGGCGAAACAGAACCGATTCTTTTCGACCACCGCGACCTGCCGGGGCCTGGCGACGACGGCGCCCTATCTGCGGCTCGGCAACCAGGCCACGATCGACGTCTTCGCCGACAACATCGTGTCGACGCACGCGCAGGGTGCCGAGCGCGATCCCGCACATTTCGACCAGTATCCGGTCACGCTCCGGCTGCGGGGGCCGAGCGGCTGGAAGACCGCCACCCTTTCTCCCGCCGCGGTGCGCGCGGCGCTGGCGCGCTACATGGATCGGATTCCGATCGAGCCGTCACCGTTCGTCGGCCCCGGCGGGCATTCGCTCGGGGGCGAGGCGCGGCGGGGGCTGTCGCTGTTTCGCGACAACTGCGCCGGTTGCCACCAGCTGGTGGACGACAGCGCGATCGGCAACCACGTCCCGGAGGCGTCACTCGAAGCGCGCCTTCTGGCGGGGCAGGTCGCGCTCACCAGCCCGGGGCGCTACGCGGTCGGGACGCCCGTGCTCGGCGAGGGGGGAAACAACCCGCCATCGCTGCGCGGCGTCTGGGACGCCGCTCCCTACTTCAGCGACGGCAGCGCGCGGACGATCGAAGAGGTGATTCGTCGGACCGATCCAGGGGCGCCCACGATCCATGCAAGAGAAAACGCCGCCCGTCCACCGGCCTTCTCGGCCGAGGGGCGAGCGGCGCTGCTCGCGTTTCTAAGAGTGCTCTGATTTACTTCGGAACCCCAAAGGGGTTCCGAACCTCCCGCGATGTGATCGGTCCGGCAAAGCCGTCCCGCTCCCGACGCGATCTCCTAAAGCAATGGAAGCGATCTGCTACCAGCCGCCGCCGGCCTTCTTGTCGTCCTTCTTGGCGCCCTTGTCGCCCTTGTCGGCTTTGTCCTTCTTGGCGCCTTTGTCGGCCTTGCCGCTGTCGTCGGCCTTATCGGCGGCCTTGACGGGGATGGAGACCAGGAACGTGCCGGCGAGAATTGCCGCGAGGATCATCTTCATTGGGCGGACTCCTTGACTTGGGTTGGGAAGCATTTGTAAACCGTTTCCGCCACAGGCGCGAGCGGAAGGAGTCGGCCGCTCAGTCGGGTGGGCCGCCGTCCGGCGCTGTCGCGGGCACCGTGAACCTGAACGTCGCCCCCTTGCCGATCTCGCTCTCGGCCCAGATCCGGCCGCCGTGCGCAGCGACGATTCCGCCCGCGATCGCCAGACCGAGACCTGTTCCCTTGTACTGGGCGTCGTCGCTGCGCCAGTAGCGCTCGAAGAGGTGCGCGAGGTCCTCCTGGCCGAAGCCCGGACCGTCGTCCGAGACGGAAAACACGATTTCGTTTTCTCGCGCCGCGACGCGGAGGGTGATGTGCCCGCCGTCTTCGGTGACCTTGGTCGCGTTGCCGACCAGGTTGGATAGGACCTGAAGGATGCGATCGCGATCGCAGCAGACCTGGGGCAAGTCCGGCTGGATCTCGGCCGTGAGCTGCAGTCGTTTCTCCTGCGCGGCGGCCTCGAAGCTCGCCAGGGTTTCATCGATCATCCCGCCCGGATCCTGCCACTGACGGTTGATGGCCAGGCGTCCGGCCTCGATGCTCGCGAAGTCGAGGAGATCTTCGATGAGGCGCAGCATCCGCTCGGCCGCGCGCTTGATTCGTCCCACCGCCAGCGGCAGCCCGCGACGCCGCTCCTCCTCGATCACCTTTTTCGAGAGGATCCCCGCGGTCAGCAGGATCGTCCCCAGTGGATTCCTCAGATCGTGCGAGACAATCGCGAGGATCTGCTCCCGGACGCGCACCGCCTGCTGCGCCTCCCGAAAGAGCCGCGCGTTGTCGGCGGCCAATGCCTCGGACTTCTCCAGCAGCGAGTCGACGAGGACGAGATCTCTTTCCGCCGTCGCCCCCTTCACCTCGGCGTGGGTTCGTCCCTTCTCGGCCTGTTCCCGCCGCGCGATGTCCCGCTGCCAGGAGCGATCTCGGTCGAGCGCGATCGCGAGCTGATTGGCGATGGCGTTGGCGAACATCAGATCGGTCTTGTCGAGGGCGCGGGCGCCTTCCAGCGCCAGGGTGCCGAACGGCGGTCCGTGGGGCACCACCAGCGGGATGATGATGAACCTCGGGCCGAGCGCGCTCTCGGTCTCCGCCGGGCGGGGCCAGGCGGTCTTGCCGGCGCGCTCGCTGAGATCGCGGCCTTTTAGCGGCGCGGCGCCGACGAGGTAGCTGTGGGCCGCGTTCACGTGCTCCGTGACCGTCTGCAGTTGCTGGGCGCTCAGGCCCTCGGAGCGCCAGACCACCCGCGTGGAGCGCTCGCCTTCGGCCTCGGTGAGGATCGCGCTGCGAAGCGGGAGCGTCTTGGTGGCGATGGTCAGCGCCGGATCGACGGTCCGCTCGATGTTCTCGAAGCTCGCGAACAGTTTGCTGATCTCGTAGAGGTGCTGGAGACGCAGGTGCGCCTGCTCCGGTCCGATGACCGAGCCGCTGGCGCTAATGGTCATGTGCGGCGACCGCCCTCGGCGCCTGGCTTCTCGCTTCCGCTCACCGGCGGTTCGACGCGCATGCCGCCCTTTGCGACGGTGACGGCGTATGTCCCGCGATCGTGGCCGCTGCCACGTGTCTTCACGATGGTCAGCGTGGGCGCCAGGACCCCGTCGGTTTCGCGGTAGCGAACCATCAGAAGGTTGTCGGCGATGGGGGACAGTCCCTGATCGGTCACGCTCTCGGTCGAGTACAGGCTTGGTGCCTCCAGCGTGAGGACGCTGGTGATGCCGAGGGTCTTGAAACGGACCATCAGCTTGTAGAGCACGTGCCGGAGCTCGTCGATCGCCGCTCGCTCCGTCAGCATCTGCGTGGCGGCGTCGAGCACCACGCGAGCCGCCTTCAGGGCCTTCAGGCGATCGGCCAAAACGGTCAGGAACTGCCCGGCCCGCAGGTTCTCGCGAGAGACGTATAGAATTTGAATCAACCCCCCGTCGACCGCCGCCCGGAGGGGCAGCCCCATCGCCTCGGCGCTGGCGAGGAGTTGTTCGGGTCCCTCTTCGAGCGTGACGTAGAGACCCGGCTCGCGCCGCGCGGCGCCCTCGAGGAGGAACTGCAGTCCGAACACGCTCTTGCCCACGCCCGCGCTGCCCGAGATCAGGGTGACGCTTCTTTTCAAGAATCCGCCGCCCAGAAGCGCGTCGAGACCTGGAACGCCGGAGCCGAGGCGGGTGGCCACTTCCAGCGCCGGCGGGGGGGCGTCGAGACGCAGATCGTCCGCATAGCGCGGGAAGACCGAAACGCCGCCCGGCCCGATGACCATGTTGTGCCGTCCCTTGAGATGCGCCGTGTTCCGAAGCTTGTACACCTCGAGGTAGCGCTGGCGCTCGAGCCCTTCCTCCGTGGAGCTCAGGATGATCACCCCATCGACGACGGTTTCTTCGACGCCAAACCGACTGACCTGGTGGGACCCGTAGGGAATGTCGGTCGGAAGGAAGCCGACGGCCTCGGCGTTCTGGATGATGCTGCAGAGCTGAAAAACCTTTTCGCGGCTGAGCTGTGGATCCGTCACCTTGTGCAGGAACACCGAAATGGAATCGACGACCACGCGCTTGGCTTTCAAAGTCTCGATGCGCTTCTGAATCATCAGGAGGTGGGCCTCCACCATGATGTCGGGCTGCGGGATGAAGACGATCTCGATCATTCCGCGGTCGATCTCGCGGCCCAGATCCCAGCCCAGGCCCTCCGCAGCGGCGCGGAGTCGTTCCCCGGTCTCTTCGAAAGAGAACAGGATTCCTTTTTCGCCCGCCTGAGCGCCTCGGTAGATGAACTCGAGCGAGAGGACGGTCTTGCCGGTCCCCGCCACGCCGCTGATGAGGAGGCTGGAGCCCCACGGAATGCCGGGGCCGATAATCTCGTCGAGCTTGGCGATGTGGGTCTTGCAACGCTCCGGCTGGCCACCCGGCGGCGGCTCACGCTTGATCGACAGGCGTGGGGCGAACATCTCGAGGCCGCCGTCGGTGATGAGGAATGGGTGATCGTCGCGGCTGTGATTCGTCCCGCGCATCTTGACGATCTTGAAGAATCGCTGGTTCTCGCCGAGGGACTCCCGCTGCGACAGGGTGACCAGACCGTCGACTATAGAGAAGAGGGGATTGCTGGCGACATCGTTGGGCCCGTACTCCCCCAGCAGAAGCGCGGTGGCCTCCCAGGCCATCAGATTGACCGCGATCTCGTAGCCGAACTTTCGAAGCTCCTCCTTCGACTTGGCCAGGTCGTCGAAGACCTTGAAGCTGTCGATGACGACCAAGGACGGTTTGACCTTCTTGAGATGCTCCATGATGAGGGCGGAGACCGCTTCGAGGCCTTTGGTTCGCAGCATGACGCCGAGGTCGACGAACTGGATGCTTCCATCGAGTTTCTTCGCGTCGAAGAAGGAGAGCTGCTTGAGGTACAGCAGGCTCTTGGCGGTCGGCTCCGAGAGCGTGCCGAAGACCAGGACGCGATTCTTGGGCGAAGCGTTGTGAAAGCAAATCTGCAGGGTCAGGATGGTCTTTCCCGAGCCGGGTGAGCCGCCCACGACGGTCACCGAGCCCCTAGGCAGTCCTCCGTTGAAGATCGCATCGAGGTTGGGGACGCCCGTCGCGAGGCGGGGAATGCCGATTACTTTCTCCATGATTGTTTCTCCTCGCCCGATTTACCCACGCTGCCGGCGGTCTGGCCCGACGCCGACTTGCCGACATGGATGGCCTCCGGAAGCACGACGCTGTAGATCTCCAGGTGCAGCTCCGGTGTGAGGATCTCGGCGGTGAGGTTGCCGATGACGGTCAGCAGCTCCACCAGCACGAAGCGGAGCGCAGTTCGCAGCTCGGAGAGTTGCACCGAGCCGATCCGCTCCCGGAGCTCGCGGCACTGGATGCCGCTGGTCGGCTCGACCTTGAGCGACCACAGAAGCGAAAACTTCTCGGAGGCGTTGTGGAGCACGCGCTCCGCGATCGCCGTCAGCGTGACCTCACCCAGCGTGGTCTTGGTTCGGGTCCAGAGCGCGCCGAGCGCCGCTTCGAACAGACGCAGGAGTGCCTCGGACGATAGGCCCTTTGCAGATCGACTCAGCCAGTCGTCTACGCAGGCCGCATGTTGGCCTTCGTCAACCAACCAGCCACCGTCGATCGCGTGGAGACTGCCTCAGCAGTGAAGAACAACCCAAAGACCAACCTGCCGTTGCCATTGCTGCCCACTCATCGCTTTCTCCCCGTGAAGATGCTTCTGAATCCTGCCATTCGGCCAGGTCACCAAAAGCTGTGGCGTGGGCGATGTGCGAGCCGAACCTGACTCACCAGATGGGAGCATCCGGCCCCAGCCTGCCCAGGTCAAGTCATAGTTGTGTAAGCCCACGTGCGTGGTCGCGGCGCGCTTTTCATCGGAATCTTCCGGGAATCTTTCGGGAATCTTCCGGGAATCTTTCGAGTCTTTGAGGTGTCTGGAAGTTCCTTGAAGCGACGAGCCTTCGAAGCGTCTTTCCGGGTGGACGTCGGTCCAGGCCGCGTCGTACGGCGACGTGCTTCGCGGTGTGGGCGCCATACTGGACCACGTTGTCGCCGGCGACGAAGAAACGACTTTGGACACCGTCGTCAAGACTGGCTCCGGAGGAGGGTTTCGAACCCCCGACCCGGCGGTTAACAGCCGCCTGCTCTGCCACTGAGCTACTCCGGAATGAGGACGGACCATTATGAGGAGCGGCCTTCATCAGTCAAGGGGTCGGAAGGACTTGGAAGTAGTGTTGGGCCGGTTTTCGCGCGGATTCCCCGCGGTCTCGACCGAGCTCGCCCGAATCAACTTCCGGCGGGACGCCAGCGCAGGACGCGGACGGCGTTGTCGAAGTAGATCTTGCGCAGGACCGATTCGGGCAGCCCGACCCCGTCGATCTTCCATCGGCCCTGGATGGGGGTGGGGCTCTCGAATTGGCGGTCCAGGGTCTCGAAGTAGCGCCAGGTCTGGGTGAAGAAGCGGACCTCGTCGGCCCGGGTGGGCGGCGCGGCGCCGTTCGAGCCGTACATCATGTCTTCCTGGTCTGGCCCGATGCCGGTGTCGGTGCCGAAGAGGATGCGGTCTTGGTATTTCTGGAAGAAGCGCCGCATCTTGTCTTGCGGGTGGCGCCCGATCTCGGGGACGCGCGCCGCCGTGTCGAGGAAGAAGTTGGGGTAGCGATCGAGCATGCGCGCGACGTTGTCGGGATCCTCGGGATCGTCGCCGAAGTGGACGGCGATGAA
>CAYTTF010000145.1:0-10554 GCA_964440665.1 uncultured Myxococcales bacterium
CGCTGGGAGCGGCACGAGGACCACTACGACTGGCACGACGGCGAGTGGCACCCGCACCGCTGATGCGGCCGGGATGGTCGACCGGGGGGGCCGCACCCTCGGCCTGACCCGGGCGCGGCCTATTTGCCGAGCCACTTGAATTGCGGCGCCGCAAGCGCCTTGCGGAACGAGTCGTCGGTGCGCGCCTGCTTCTTGTACTTGGGGTCGATCTTGATCGCCGCCTTGAGCGTCTCCGCAGCCTCGGAGAATTTCCCGACCTCGGCGTAGGCGCAGGCCAGGTTGTATTGCGCCGGCCCCAGGACCACTGGAGCGGCTAGGTTGCGCGCGACCGCCAGGGCCGTCTCGAAGAGCGGGACAGACTCGGCCGACCGGCCCTGCATCGCGACCGAGAGAGCCAGCCCGTCGCGCGCGCCCCACTCGGCGTCCAGCCTCGGGAACAGGTCGCCCTGCTGGTCGAGCTCGATGGCGCGACGAAACGCCCTCTCGGCGCGCGGCCAGTCCTGGCTACTCCGCGCCATCTCGCCGAACAGGCTCGCGCCGACGCTGCACTCGAGCAGGGCCTTCTCGTTGCGGTAAAGAACACGGCGCTTCGCCTCGGCGGCGGTGACCTCGCCCTCGTCCTCCAAATGATCGAGCCCGCGCTTGAGCGCCCCGAGGCCGTCGCAGATGCGGGTGACGCGCGCGTTGTGGCGCTGGTAGAGGCGCTCCTTGTACCAGGCGAAAGCCGGGTCCTCGCCCTGCAGGCAGAGGATGAGCAGCGTGTTGCCCGCGACGGCGATCTCTTCGGGGTGCTCTCGCGACGGCGAGCGATCCTCGCCCCACAGCAGACCATCGAGGAACTGGCGCACCGTCGGGATCTCGCCCGGCTGGTATTCGAACAGCAGCGCGCTGCCGATCGACCGGCCCCCGCGCCGCATCACCAGGGCGCGTCGGGCACGTGGCGTCGGAATGCCGGGCGCGGTGGGGTGCGCGAAGAAGGTGAGGGGTTGAATCGAAACGCAGGCGGGCTCGCCGGCGGTCATCGTGACCCCCGCCGGTAACTGGGCGGCCGGAACGTCGAACGCCGCCAGCGCGGGCGACGACGACGGGACGGCGCGATCGGCTGGCGCGGGCGCCGCACGCGCGACGTCGTGTCGGGCCCGGTTCTGCATCGCGGCGAGCAGGGTCGACAGGACGATGTAGTCGTCGAGGCCGTGCTGATTGCAGCGCGACACCAGGTGGCGACGCAGCAGGCGCACCTGGGCCTCGTCGGCGGGCAGCAGCACCTGCGCACCCGAATCGGCGAACCTCGGGTCGCCGATCAACTTGTCGTAGGCCGCGCGATCGTCGTGGTCGCGCGCCGCGAACGCGGAGAGCAGCTCGGCGCGCGTGAAGGTCGGGATCGTCTGGTACGGGGTCTGGTTGGCCGGGGGAGCGCCGGCGATCGTCTTGGCGATGCCACTGCGCGCCTCGGCCGGGATCCCATCGAGGGGAAGGGTGCGGAGCGCTTCCCGCGCCTCGGTCGTCGCCTGGGAGAGCAGAAGCCAGAGGGCATTCAGCCGCCCGGGGTGCTTCGGATCGCGCGCGATGTCGATCAGCACCGGCCGCGCGAGTGCCTCATCCATCGCTCCGAACAGAAACACCGCGCCGTCGTACGAAGTCACTTCGTAGGCGCCGTGCTCGGGAAGGAAGTACTTGAGGCCGGGCGTCGTCAACCAGCGCCGCCCCGCTTTCGAAACGTCGATTCCGTCGAGCGCGAGGTGCGCGAGGGTCTGGACCCAGATCCTCAGATCGATGTCTTCGAGCATGGCGTCGGACCACAGGCGCGCCTCCAGGCTCTTCGACGTCGGCGATGAATCGAGCTTGACCAGCAGCGACGCGCCGTCGAACCGAAAGAACGAGCCGGCGTCGGGCGCCTCCAGCATCTCGCGCAGACAGGGCACCACCTCCGCGGCGTGGGCCTCCGCGAAGGCCCAGACGCGATCCATATCCTTGCCCTTGGCGGTGCGCACCGCCGCCGTGACTTTCGAGGGTCGGAAGTTGTAGGTCGTGCCGACGAGCCGCTTGAGCTCGACGCAGGCGGCGGGTGCTTGGGGCGCGGGCGCGAGGGGCTTGCCGTCCTCGCCGCGCGCGCGCGCGGCAGCGCAGACGCCGACCAGCGCAACGGCCAACGCGGCACACGGGCGCAGCGCCCCGCGCCGGTCGACACACGGGCGCAGCCCACCGTGCCGGTCGCCCCGCGGGACTTCGACGACAGATGCCCGTCGGAGCTGGCGTGCGTTCGCTGGCAAGCGCCTCCGCGCGCGATGTTGGCACGGCTGCCTGCGCAGCGGCAACCGACCGACCCGAAAGCGGCGCCCGGGCTCGCCAAGGCGCCCGATCGTGACTACAGATGTGGGATGACAAGCTGGAAGAGTGGATTGGTCGGGCTGATGCTACTGGGTTTCTCGGGGATGACGGCATCACCGGCGCACGCTGCGGTGGTGGTCATTCACGGTCCGCGCGAGGCGCCGCCCCAGCCACGCGAGGAGCACTACGGGCCTCGCCGCGGCTACATCTGGGTCGGCGGCCACCACGAGTACCGGCATCGCCACTACCGCTGGTCGCGCGGCCGCTACGAGCACGAGCGCCCCGGATACGAATACGCGCCCGGCCGCTGGGACCGCCACGAGGATCACTACGACTGGCACGACGGCGAGTGGCACCCCCACCGCTAACGTTCGGTTGACGCGCGCGCGGCCGACTGCGCCGTGCCGCGGCTGGTCCGGCTGACGCGCGCGCGGCTAGTGCGCCGTGCCGCGGATGTGCCAGCTGAGCGCGAGCTCGTCCTTCACCTTGACGACGCCCGCCTTCGAGATCGGGGTCATTCCGAAGTCGGTCTGGCGAATCGTGGTCGACCCGGTCGCCTCGAGCGTGTCGCCCTTGACGTCGACATGGACGCGGATCGTGAGCGGACGGGTGACGCCGTGGAGCGTGAGCGCGCCGACAATGCTGAGATCGTGACCGCCCCGCCCGGCCTCTCCGCACGCCGCCACGGTTTTCGAAACGAAACGAATGGCGGGAAATCGGTTCACGTCCAGGCACGCGGCGCCGATCATCGCGGCCTGCACCTCGGCCGCGTCGCCCTTGGGCTCACCGTTGCCCGTCACGCGCAGGGCGCCGGCCTCGAAGGTCAGGTCGACGGCGGATTGCGCGATTCGATCGGGATCGAAGGTCGCGCTGCCGCGAAAGGTCCCGGCCACGACGTCGTGCTCGTGGCCGGCGAAACCGAAGACGCCGCTCTTGCCCACGTGAATCTTCAGCTGGCTGGCGGCGGGGTCCAACGTGTACCGCCGCGGCTGGGTCTGGGCGCTCGGCGCGGCCAGCACCGCCGCCAGGGGAACGAAGAGCGCCAGCGCGGACAGAAACAGAGGTGCGACGGACCCGGTCATCTCACCAATCTAGGTTCCCCCAGCCTCGAGGCAACTGGGCGTCGCCCGCGGTTACGGCAAGCAGGTAAAGGAGAGGTTCGACGGCAGCTCGGTTGGCGTGGGCGAGCGCAAGGTGGTCGCCATCTGGGCGCCGCCCGCTGGGGTGAGGCCGAGGAGCGCGAACGGGCCACCCAGCGGACCGGCGTCCGCGGAGTCCAGTATCCCGAACGCCAGGGTGTAAGACGTGCCGTCGACCAGGAAGGTCAGGGAGCCGTTTCCGCTCAGGGTCTCCCAGAACGAGGTGACCATCCGCTGGGCGACAGCGCCCGGCGGGCCGTAAAATATGGAGATCCCGAGGTCGGTGGACGTCGAATCGCTATTCAGCGGAACGGTGGCCAGCACCACGTCGCCGTTCGCCACGTCGGCGAGGTAGTCGATCACGTTGGGGGTGTTCACAACGGTCATTCCCGCCAGCGTGGCGGCGTCGACCAGGGTCAGCGATGTCGCGCCCGCCGGCGTCTGGTTCAGGAAGGATTTGGAGTCCGACGGCCCGAGCGCCATCGCGCCGGCGGTCGACCCTTGCGTCTCGACCAGCAGGTTGCGCGCCGAGGTCGCGTCGGCGGCCGGCGCCTCGAACGTGAAGAGGAATTCGTTCGACCCCGACTGGCCGGTGCCGATCACGTGCTGGCGAATCAGCGCGCCGCCACCCGAGACGAAGATGCCATTTGCCGCGTCGACGTAGAGCGTCCCGGAGGCATCCGTCCCGACGCCGACCACCGCGCCCAGCGTGATCGCCTTCGCCGCCAGCGGATCGCACGCGCTCTCGGTCGCACCCCCACCGCCGTTCGAGCTCTTGCAGCCCACGAGCGGCAGCGCCACGGCCAGCAGGAACGAAGGTGAGAACGGCCTGGTGTCGAACATCTTCATGCTTCGTCCCCCAGCTTACGCCCGACAACTTCGCCGGTCATGTCCACCCGGTGCCGTTCACTGCGTGATCGGCACGTGCGGGCAATCGAGCGCCGACGTGTCGTAGCGCGTCCCGCCTGCGACCATCTCGAAGTCGCTCGGCATGATCGTCTCCAGGTCCCGCGCCCCCAGGCCGGTGCCGAGCACGGTGTCCCACTTGGCCGTGGTGTTCTCGTCGTCCTCCGAGGTGAGCGCGATGTTGCCACCGTCGGAGAGGAACATCCCGTAGTCGTGCATCGCCTGCGCGACCACGCGGGCCGCATCGTTGGGCAGCGCCGCCAACACGGCGGCGATCCGATCGCCGCGAATGCGCAGGTGCGCGCCGTACGGCACGGCGGTCGCGCCGCCGGACGAGCTCGTCGCGTGCGTCGCCGGGTGCACGAAGGTGTTCTTGGTGATGATGTCGTTCGGCAGGATGAAGCGGATCGCGTGGGCGATCAGCTTGGCCGCAACCTCGTCGGCATCGAACAGCAGGGCGGCCATCGGAAACCCGCCGGCGTCGGCGCTGGTGCAGCCGTCCCCTCGCCCAGAGGCCGGGGGCGTCATCGAGGTGTCCCAGATCGCCAGGCAGCCCCCCTGGTAGCTGCCACTCGAAAAGTCGACCCGCCACTGCTCGTAGAGCCGGCTCGTCTTCGGCTCGACCACGATCAGGTGGCAGTCGCCGTCGCCGGTGCAGTCGTAGCCGGACTCGCCCTCGAGGTGCCCACCGGCCGGGATCGGCACCGGGGCGCTGTCGCAGTCCGGGCTATAGAAGTCGGCGGTCGGCGTGAAAGGCATCTTCGGCGCGCTGCCGTCGGCGTCGCACATCACGTGGATGGACGTGTCGATCTGCATGCGCCCGGCTCCCCAGCCGTGGGTCTGCAGCGAGGCGATGATCGCGTCGGACTGGCTGTCGACCGGCATCGAATCGGCGCGCGTGTTCCAGGGCGCAGTGGACGGAAAGTAAGGCCGCCGGCAGCTGGCGGTGTACGGTCCGCTGCCGCCAGATCCGCTGCCGCCAGATCCGCTCCCGCCAGATCCGGAGCCGCCACCCGCGCCCGCGCCCGCTCCCACCCCTCCTCCGCCGGTGGTTCCCGTTCCGCTCCCGCATGCCTGGAGCGCCAAGAGACCCGTTGTCAGCGCGATCGTCGATAGACGCATACCGGCATTGTGGGACAAAATACTAAATTTTAATACCGATTTTGGCGTCAGAAGGCGTTCCGGTTCGTCTTCTTACCAACGACCGTCAAGAGGATGATCTTGAGGTCCCAGAGCAGCGTCCATCGCCGGATGTATTCCAGATCGAACCGGATGCGGTTCTCCATCCAGCTCACCTCGGGGGTCTCGCCGCGCCAGCCGTTGATCTGCGCCCAGCCCGTGATCCCCGGCTTGACCTTGTGGCGCAGCATGTAGCCCCGGATCAGCGAGCGATAGGTCTCGTTGTGAACGACGGCGTGGGGGCGCGGCCCCACGATCGACATCTTCCCGGTGATGACCTGTAAGAATTGGGGCAGCTCGTCCATCGAGGTCCGACGGAGAAACCGCCCCAGCCGCGTGACCCGCACGTCGTTGCGCGTGGCCTGGGGGACGCTCGGACCATCTTCGAGAACGGTCATGCTCCGGAACTTCAGGACCCGGATCTCCTTGCCGTTGAGCCCGTAGCGTCGCTGGCGGAAAAAGACCGGACCCTTGGAGGTCAGCTTGATGGCCACCGCGATCACCAGCATCGGGATCGAGATGAGCAGGACGATGAAGGAACCGACCACCACATCCTCGAGACGCTTGATCCAGCCGTCGACGCCGACGAAGGGGGTGTCGTGGACGCTGATGAGCGGGATCTCGCCGATGGTGCTCCAGCGCGCGCTCAGCAGGTTGAACATGAAGAAGTCGGCCACCAGGTAGACGGTGGCGGTGGTGTTCGATAGCTCCTGCAGCAGGTGCGCGATGCGCGGCTCCGCCCGCAGAGGCAGCGCGATGTACACGGCGTCGATCTGGTTGGCGCGGCAGGCCTCCAGAAGGTCCGCCGAGTTTCCCGAGAAGGGACACCCGGCATCGGCGAGGTTCTCGCGCCGGTCGGGCCCGCGGTCGTCGTAGACGCCGACCACCCGGATGCCCAGCCAGGGACGTTCCGCGATCTCGGCGCAGAGCTCGCGCGCGTTATTGGTGGCGCCCAGGATCACCACCTTGCGGGTGTTTTTTCCCCGGGCGCGCTGCGCCCGCAGAATCAGCCGTACCAGGATCCGCCAGCCGCACAGGAGGAGCGGCGCCAGCACGAACCACCCGAACGAGGCGACGCGCGAGTAGTTCGCCGAGGTCTTGGTGGCGACGGCGAAGGTATTCAGGACGAAGACGGTGCTCAGCCAGGCCAGGCAGATCATCCGCAGCTCGACCCGAAACTTCTCTATCCGCCAGGGGCGATAGAGGCTGCAGAACTCGGCGGCGATGCTGAACACCAGCACGGCCGCCAACGTCGCGTTACTCGATTCGCGTCGCCAAGGCTGGTGGTACGCGTAGATCGAGATGACGTGCGCGAGGATGATCCAAGCGATGTCCGCCAGACGCTGCAGCCTGTGGATGACGTTTTCGTGTTCGCGAAGCAAGCCCCCGACCTTTGCTCCCCAGACTGGCGCGGATGTTAAGAGATAGCTGCCGTTTTCACAGAGGGCAGGAATTTTTTACCCAAAACGACACGGCGGCGACTAGCCCACCGGCCGGCTCGGGTGTTCCGATCCGGCTAAACCGCGGATAGCCGACTTAATTCCCGCTTGGAGCCCTCACGGACGGTCCTTGGACGATAGTCCATGTATGTATTGCATATTATTCAGATATCCAGAGTTGCGAAGGTCGGCAAGTCAGAGGCGCGAAGAGCCGGCGGTGGATTGTCGGGCGACGGCGCTTTCCGCGCCTTCCGCGCTTGCCGCACTCACTTGGGTCGTCACGACCATTTTCTTGGCAAACCTGAGCCTCAGCGGCTCGACGGTGCGGCTGATGTCGTAGTCCCGGCGGATCCGTTGTCGCCCCTCGACCTGGATCCGGCTCCGGAGGTCTCCGTCGCTCAGGATTCGAGCGAGACATTCGGCCAACTGGTCCCAGCAGCCCGGCGGATAAAGTAATCCGGAAACACCGTTTTCGATGAGCTCGGGTATCCCGGCCAACTGGGGTGCGACGACAGGAACTCCCAGCCACAGCGCTTCGATCAGCGTGACCGGAAGACCCTCCATGAGGCTGGAGTTGACGAGCACATCGGCCGCCGCGATCTCCGCGAGGGTGGCGCGCTCGTCCAGCTGACCCAGCAGCACGCAACGATCTTCGATCCCGGTGGCGCGGACCCGCTCGCGAAGGACGTCCGAATCGGGCCCATCTCCGACGATTCGCAGTTGCGCCGACACGCCCATCTTGACGAGCTTCTCGAAAGCCTCGACGATCCCCCGACATCCCTTTTCAGGCGCAAGCCGTCCCACGAAAAGAATGACCGGAAGGTGCGATGGCGCCCTTTCAACGGGCTTCGGGGGGACGGTCAGGTCCAGCCCGCAACGGGACAGGAACAGCTTCGACCAATCCGCCGGGTCGATCTTGCGCATGGCTTCGGCCTTGACGAAATTCGAAGCGCAGGCGGCGAACTCGGCCACGAAGAGCTTTTTCGCCAACAACAACCCGGCGGGATAGTCGAATTCGGAGATCCCGTGGATGCTGACGCTCCACCCGATGCCGACGTATTTCGCCGCGAGGAGTCCCACGGTCGCGCCCACGTTTCCGAAATGACTGTGGAGATGGACGATGCGGCGGCGCCCGAGCTCGCCCGCAAGTCTGATCGCCTCGGCGAAATAAAATAGCGACCAGAGCAGCGCGCGGGTACCGGGCACCCGATGGCCAAGCGCCAGGCGGAGCAGCTGGAGGTACCTGCCGGGCCGGCGGACCAACGCGCGCAGGTGGGCGACGGCCAGAGCGAGGAGCGAGACTGGAAGGATATAGAAGGTTCGGTCGATCTCCGCGCGCGCCTCCGGCACAAAGCTTTCGCCCGACGACGGTCGTCGAACTGAAAACGTTTCGATCTCCAACCCCGCGCGGCGGAGCGCATCGATCTCTCGATGAATGAAGGTGTGGGATGGCGCGGGGTACTGGCTGACGAGATAACCGATCCGACTCATTGGTTCAGCCCCGGATGAAGACCACTGAGGCGCCAAGCCAGCCGGGCCGCCGAAAGCTCGCCGAGTGCCGACCGCGCCGTGCGGCCCTGGATGTCGCAGCGGAAGAGACGGAACGGAGAGGTAGCGGCGTCGTTGCGTCCCCACCTCGTCGTCACCGCGGAACGATAACCCGTGCGCGCGAGGGCCGCGACGACCCGATCGTCGAAATCCCCGTTGGGATAGCAAAACGAGGTGACATCCTGGCCGATCTCGGCCTCCATCCGGTCGCGGGAAAGCTGCGTTTCCTGCTGCAGCTGCTGGTCATCACAAAGGGTCAAGACTGGGTGCGATCTGGAATGCGAGCCGATTTCATGCCCTTCGGTTGCCAAGCAGCGTAGCTCAGCCCAGGTCATCGGTCGATCCCAAGCCGGAATGCAGGCCGGTCCTGCCACGCGCACCGCCCGTGCAACCAGCAACTCCAGCTCTCGAGATGGCAGACCCTTGGCTTGCTCCACGGCCTCGGCGGCCGTCCCTTCGCGGGGGGGCGAGGCCGCTACGTCCTTTATCAGTTGCGCGGCCTCGGCATCGCCCCGGCTGCGGCATTTTTCGACGGCGTAGGCGAGCCGGTCTGGCCAGGGAAGCTCTCCGGCCGAGGCAGATTCCGTGACGGCGAAGAAGGTCGCGGGCATCCCGACAGCACCGAGAACGGGCCGCGCATGCTCGAAGTTGTCCAGCGCACCATCGTCAAAAGTCACGGCCAGCAGTGGGAGATCCGGGCGGTCCGATTCCGGAGCAACTCCCGCCTTGAGGCGCGCGAGGGCTTCCGTCAGTCGAAGGCAGGTGAAGTTGGCTTTGAAGAATTTCAGAAACCACGCAAGCTCGTCCGGCGTTACCGCCAGCGTCGGCATGGGATATTCCGCGAGCTTCTGCGGCGGGAGCACCCGGTGAAATGTGACGATTATCAATCGCCCGGCGCTCGTGCGGGACGGCCTCGTCACACCGAGCCGATAGAGCACCGTGCCGGCGGCGTCTCTCAGGAGTGAACGAGCCAGGAGTGAACGAGTATCGACGGCTGCGACCGCGCCCTCTCGCTTCCTCGCGAGCACGCTACGGATCGTTCTTGCCAACCGCGTGGGCCGCTGCTCTTGTCATTCCAGCTCATTGATCATCCCGATCAATTTGATTCGACGCAAGCGCGAAATAGGACGACAGTAAACGGATGGGCCGAGTGAAGCCTCGAAAGGCCATCTTGGCCTCGGCGGGAACGCTGCTGCTCTGCGCGGCCTGCGGAAAAAGTGGAAAGCCGCCCGCGGATGCGGCGACGGGAGCGGACGTCGCTGGCGAGACGGCGCCTCGCGACGCCCCCATCGAGCTTGCCATCGCCGATACCCAGTGGCCCGAAGTGCCGGCGGACGAGCCGGCGGGGACGTTCGTCGCGGTTGGCTACCAAGGTCGAAGGATTCGCTCGATCGACGACGGTAGGTCCTGGACCGATGACACATCTTTGGAAGTGGACGCCAGCTCCGACGTCGAGCTTCTGAGAACCGTGATTTGGGCGAACGGGCAGTTCATGGCCTACGGGTGGCGTGTGATGACGTCGCCGGACGGCAAGACTTGGCAAGACTTCGGCGCCAACGCCATTGACCAATGGGTGGGCTCGGTCGTGTACGCGCAGGGCCTCTTCGTCGGCGTCGGTGGGTACGGGCTGCGCGTCTCCAGCCCGGACGGCCTCACCTGGCAGTCGCACGACCTCGATACCGTGCCGTCCGCCACCGCCGATGCACTGGTCTACGATCCCGACGGCAACGGCAGCTTCGTGAGCGCGAACAGCAACGGCCAGCGGAGCATCTCGACGGACGGGCAGACCTGGACATACACCACCGGAGCCGCCGCGACGCCGACCACCGATCTGGCGGTCGGAAACGGCGTTGTGGTGGGAACCAACGCGACGGGTGTCGTCGTTTCCGACGACGGCGGCGTCACCTGGAACGACGCCGCCCAGCTTGGCGTCCCCGCCCAGCTGTTGATTTTTGCGCAAGGACACTTCACCGTTATCGGCGCGGCGCACGTCTTCACCTCCACCGACGGACGAT
>CAYTTF010000146.1:0-10544 GCA_964440665.1 uncultured Myxococcales bacterium
CGCTCCCTCGTCCCGGTGTCCGTCATGGTGTCACTCGGCGCCTTCGTCCTCTCGTGCGGGTCGTTTTCGTCGGGAGGCAGCGGCGGCTCGGCAGGCAGTACCGGCTCGGGGGGCAGCTCCGTCGGCGGCGGCTCGGGTGGTACGTCCGTCAGCGGCTCGGGGGGCACCGCTGCCAGCAGCGGCTCGGCGGGCACCTCCGGCGGCGGCTCCGGGGGCACCTCCGGCAGCGGCGGCACCTCCGCTTGCTCGTCCGGCTCCATTCAGTGCAGCGGCGCCTGTATCAATCCCAACACGGACAATGCCAATTGCGGCTCGTGCGCTCACGCGTGCGCGGGCGACCAAACCTGTCAGAGCGGCAGCTGCGCATGTTCCGCTGGGCGGGCCCTGTGCAGCGGGAGCACGGCGTGCGTCGACACGACCTCGGATGCCGCGAACTGCGGCGGCTGCGGCAAGGCATGCACGGGGACTCAAGTTTGCTCGAACGGATCGTGCACGACGACGTGCACCATCGCCGGACAGACCGCGTGCTCGGGCGCCTGCGTGGACTTGACGAGCAATATCGATCATTGCGGCACGTGCGCGACCGCATGCTCGGCCGCGAACAACCAGACCTGCACCGCAAGCGCTTGCGTCTGCGCCAACGGTCAGACGAGCTGCTCGGGCACCTGCAAGAACCTGCAAACCGACGCGGCCAACTGCGGCACCTGCGGCATGGCTTGTGCGGGCGGCCAGACCTGCAACGCCGGCGCTTGCGCTTGCCCCACCGGTCAGACCAGCTGTTCGGGCACCTGCAAGAACCTACAAACCGACGTGGCCAACTGCGGCACGTGCGGCAAAGCGTGCGGCACCGGGCAGACCTGCGCGGCCGGCGCTTGTACGGGGGGCACCGTCGTCGGTGTTTGCGACATCTTGAAGACCGCCGGCAACCCGTGTGTCGCGGCGCATAGCACGGTGCGAGCGCTCTACGCCGCCTACACCGGCAATCTCTACCAGGTCTGCAAAGGCTCCTTTACCTCTGGACCGAATTCCTGCAAAGGGACGACGATGGACATCGGGGTCGTGACCGGCGGCTACGCCGACGCCGCCGCGCAAGACACGTTCTGCTCCGGCGGGAGCTGCACCATATCGATCATTTACGACCAGTCCCCGAGCGGAAATCACCTCAAACCCGCGCCCACCGGTGGAGGTGCGGTCGGCAGTGCCGACAACCCGGCCAACGCCACCGACCTCAAGACGACGCTCGGCGGCCACGAGGTCTACGGCATCTATATCAAGACGGGCATGGGGTATCGCGCCGGGTGCAAGGGCTGCGGAGTCGCGACGGCGACGGGGACGGCCACCGGCGATGCGGCCGAGACGGAATACATGGTGACCAGCCAGAACGGCAAGCAAGAGCCCGCCGGGCCGGAAGGGTGCTGCTTCGACTACGGCAACGCCGAAACGGACCTCCACGACGACGGCGCCGCCACCATGGAAGCCGTCTATTTTGGTGGGGGCGTCGCTTGGGGCACCGGATCCCCCGGCGGCCACGCCAACGGCCCGTGGGTCATGGCGGACCTCGAAAACGGCCTCTTTGCCGGCTGGCAAAACAATCAAAACCAGAACATCACGACCAACACGCCCCTCAAGTTCAACTTCGTCACGGCCGTCGTCGTCGGCGATGTGGCGTCGCAGAACTCGGGCAAGGGTCGGTTTGCGCTCTACGGCGGCAATGCGCAGTCCGGCGCCCTGACGACCGAGTGGGACGGGATTCGCCCGACCGGCTACGTCCCCATGAAGAAACAGGGGTCCATCATCCTCGGGACCGGCGGCGACAACAGCGACAGCGGGACGGGACAATGGTTCGAGGGCGTGATGGCGAGCGGCGCCGCGACGCTTCAGACCTGCAACGCCATCCAAACCAACATCGTCGCCGCCGGCTACGGTAAGTAAGCGGCCCGATGCTGCGAAGATTCCAAGCGCCCTTGGTCGTACTGATCTGCCTCGTGTCCATTTCGGCCGCGGCCGAAGAGCCCGCGGCGGACGAGGAGCCCACCGATGAGCGCACGCCCGAGGAGCCGTCGACCGCGCCGCCACCCACCGCGCAGCCGACCAAGCCGCCGGTCGTGGAGTCGGCCAATCCTGAAGTGAAACCTGCCGCCGAATCGGGACCGGGATCCTGGCACGTCGACGTCAACGGGTACTTCCGAGCCCCCATGGCGCTGGGCATCAGCTCACGCCCGGGGCCCGACAACAGCACGGGCCCCTCCAGCACGCAGGTGTCTTACGGACCGAATCGGACGGTTGACTCGAACTACTACAGCTTCGCCTACACGCGACTGCAGGAACAGGACTGGGCGGAGGTCTTCATCCACGCGAAGAAGAAGCATGTCGACGCCGCGGTTGGGTGGATGGGGTATTGGTTTCAGTCGGTCGGTTTCCGGAACTACGACGCAGGATGGGCACCGGGTCTGGCCTACGTCGCACTCGACACGGACCTCGGGGATTCAGAGCTCAAACCGAACATTGCGTTCACGGCGGGGGCCTTTTGGCCGAGCTTTGGATATTTCGAGAAATACGACACCTATACGCTCGGGCGCTTTCGCCAATTGGGGGCCCAACTGAAGTTGATGCTCCCCATCACTTCGGATCTCACGGGGACTGGCTGGCTGGGTTTTGGCACCGGCCGGGATGGCCAATTCAACCCTGGGGCTCCCCCCTTCTACGGGGCCACGACCGCCCTCGACCTGCTTGCCTACGCACATGGCAAGGTCAGCTACGCGAAGATCCTGGACTTCGGGGTTCATCTCAACACCGAGTGGACCGCCGACCCGAATCTAGCTCAGCAATCGGCTCCGGATCCCAAGTCCTATGCAGTGGAACAGGCGGCACATCTATCGGTCTTGGGCGCCGAGCTGAACCTGCGCGTGCCCCGCCTGGGTCATTTGTGGATATCCCCGTCTTTCATCAGCGTCCGAAATGGCTGGGCGCTCAAGAACGCGGGCACCGAGGTCATGCACTCGCTGAGCGGCAATAGCCTCGTCACAAACTACTTCTCCTGGACCAACAACCCCGACAACTCCACCGGCACCGGATCGATGGTCAATCTCGGCTTCCTCTATGAGAACACGCTCTCCGGTATCCAGGGTAACGCGCCGGGAAGTGTGCCCGATGTGACGCTGAGCATCTTCGGGCTACTGGCGGACGCCAGCCGCGTTTTGCCGACCGGTTCGAATGTCATGCCAGCTGGTTCGACTGCTCTCCAAACCAGTCTCAAACAATTCAAGTACGGCGCGGACCTGACGCTCCAGTCTTTGACGTGGCTCGGATTCATGCTCCGCGGCGACTTTGTGAACTACGACCTGGACCACCCCGGATACGTCTTCGCCTCGATCACGCCCCGGGTGATAATCTCTTCGCACTTCCTTTCCACCGAACGCATCTACCTTCAGTACTCCCGATATACCTACGGCGACAAAATGACGCTCGCCGGGCAGTGGCCATGGGGAGGGGCGCTCGTGGCGGGGAACGATGTGCTCCAAGGGGGCCCGTATGCGGGCATGACGCCCGACAAGAACGTCGTCAAGCTCCAAGCCGAAGTCGCCTTCTGAACCGTGTCCAATAGTCGCCGCCGGAAAGGTACCGAACGCTGAAGCTGAGGGACGAGGCGGTTCCGCTGGCGTGGCCCCGCCCGGAGATCACAACCGCATGAACATGCGGTCGTCGGCCGCTGGTCGACGAAGCCTCTTGGCGTCGGGCGCGCGCCGCGGTAATGGAACGGGATGGAACTCGTGGACCTCAATCAGGATGAGCGGACGGCGCTGGTCGGGCTCATGAAGCTGGTCGTCATGTCGGACGGCAACGTGGCCGAAGAGGAGATCGAGCACGTCGAGGCGCTCGTCGACGCGTTCGGCGAGGAGGGCTACGAGGCGACGCTGGAGGCGTTCGAGAAGCGGTTCGACGACGAGGCCGGCTTTCGCAAGTTCCTGGGCGGCATCGGCCGTCAGGACGCGCGCGAGCTGATCTTCGGCACGGTGCTGGAGAGCGCGGACGAAGGCGCCATCGACGGCGCCGAGGCCAGCCTGCTCGACTGGCTCTCGACGCTCTGGAACGTCAAGATCGAGATCTCGGACAGCTAGCGCAGGCTGGCGTGCTGCGTGCCCTGATCCCCGCCGGCGGGGATCGATCGGGCGTGCCAGGAAACGCGGGCGTCGTGAAGCACGGCGACGCAGACCGATTCGTCCTTGCGGATGTAGAGATCCGATTCCCCGTCCCAGGCCAGCGGAGCACCGCCGCGGCAGTCGGGCAACCCGCCGACCAGGCTCGGGGCCCGGAAAAACGTCGCGCCCGCCTTTCGATCGACGTTGACGTGGAGGAGCTCGATCGGTCCAGCAACCAGCAGGCGTGGCTGCGGCGTCGAGACGCTCACGTTTCCTCTGAAGTCAGGCCTCGCGGCGAGGCGGGTGGTGGCGGTGGCGGACGCGCAGCCGGCCACGGCCAGCGCCAATCCAAGGAGTCCTACCCTGATCTGCTCTGATGTGTGTGATGTAGTCATGTGTAATTTTTAGGCACCATACACCGACAGAGACCGACAGACAACGACAGTATTGTTAATTCGATGTAACAACGAACACGTTTTGTAACGCGCCGTGCCTTAAGGAAATCGGTGGCGGCTCACGGGTGGGTCAGGCCGTCCCGCAGATGCCCGGGCAAAGATGCTCGAGAAACCGGCGCTACCGGTCGCCCGATACAGTGGCGCCCATGACGATCGCGGTGAGCGCGACGGCGCCGATCGCGGTCAGGAGCGGCCAGTGGTCGCGGGCCCAGGCCGGGGGATCGTCGCTGAATCGCACCTTGGCGCGTGGCTGGCTCAGCAGCATCGGTGGCGCGAGCTGCCCCGGCGCCGCTGCCGCCAGCGGCGTCGCCGGCGCCGCCCCCGGCGTGTTGGCTGCGGTCTGCTGCTCGAGGGTGACCCGCCGCGCCTCTTCGTCGAGGCGCATGACGGCGGCATCAATCTGCCCACCCTCGAGGCTCCCCGAGATGAGGGCCGCGTCGCGCAAGGCGCCGGTGGCCGCATCGATCAGGCGCAGCTCGACGGCCGTTCCCGGGCCCCCTTTAGGCTGGGCCACCAGCGCGAAGTGGGCGCCCATCCGCCGCGCGTGCGCCGCCGCGGTCGTGTCGTCGAGCGCCAGAGCCGCTCGCGTCGGGATCTCGATCTCTAGGGATGGCTGGCCGAACGGAATCGTCGCTCCCCAGGACGCGTAGCCGAGCTCTTCGGCGCGGACCAGATGCTCGCCGAAGGCGAGATCGCGGAACGTGACCCCGCCCTTGACCGATATGAGCGGTCCGCCGTCGAGCGCGATCTGCGCATCGGCCGATCCTTTGACGACCAGTGTGCCGCGGGCGCGATGGTGGATCTCGTCGTCGGCGCGCTGAAAATCTGCCACCACCTGCGGCGGCAGATCGTGCGGGTTCAGCTTGCGCTCGGGGGTCATGGTCGCCGCCCGCAGGTAGTCGGTGTACGCGCGCGTGCGCTCATCGGTCGGGGGGGCTGCCACCTGCGCGTTCCAATCGGCGCGCGCGGTCGCCATCGCGCGGAAGAGATACAGATCGCCGAGCTCCGCCGTGGTGAGGCCGGCGCCGCCGGTGGCGGCTATCTCGGCCGCCGCCACGTCGAGCTCGCGCAGCGCTTCGACGAACGCCAGTTGCTGGGCGTTGAGGATTCCAATGTGCGCGGCGTCGGGCGCGCGCGGGCTTGCCGGCGCGGGAACGTCCACCACCTCGACGGGGTGTAGCTGGTATCGTCCCGCGGCGGCGGCGAAGGCCTGGCGCGCGGCGGCGTCCTCGGGCGCGTCGGGCAGGTGCGCGAAGATCGGGTGGACGAGCGGTGTCTCGGCGGCCGCAGCGGCACGTGCGAGCGCGGAAAGCGCGAGGAACGAAATCAGCGTGGCGCGAAGAATCCTGCGAGTCATAGCGGGATTCTCCCGCGCGTGCGGGCGCCGTCAAATTAGGGCGCGATCGGAGCTCAGCCGGTCGTCTTGACCTTGAACGACCGCTTGATGAGCCCGTACCAGAAGCCGACGCCGATGATCAAAGCCACGCCCATGCCCGCGTGGCTCCAGCCCGCGTAATTGTTGGGGACGATCATTCCGAACAGCATCGGCCCCGAAGCGTAGGTGTTGAAGCGAGAGGCCTTGCCGGCGACGGCGGCCATCTTGGCGGCATCGGGGTGGGGCGTCCCGGCCGCCAATCCGCCGAGGATCTTTTTCTGCCGCGGCCAGATCACGAACCAGACGTTGAACCACATGATGGTTCCGATGAGCCCGCCGAACAGGATCCAGGCGGCCCGGTTGCTCATGTGCCCGGCATCGTCGAAGAACAACCCCTGCTGGATGTACTTGAAGAAGAAGGTCGCCCAGCCAAAGAGGAAGGTGTACATGGCGCCCCAGCGGAACCAGTAGAAGGCGCGCAGGAGGAGCTTGGGATTCACCTTCGGCTTCAGCTCCTTGTCCAGATCGCCCTGGAACGGGACGTTCACCAGGTTGAAGAAGAACAGGTGTCCGAGCCAGATGATCCCGAACATGATGTGGCCGAACCGAAGAAAAACGGCCAGGAGCGAAGACGGATCGTCAAACATGCGCGTGTCTTAACACCATCCACGGGGGAGGTCTATCTCGCCTTGCGGGGGCTGTGCCTGGGCGCGGTTCGAGGGGATCCGCGGGCGCCATGGGACTGTGGACGCGAGCGGAGACTCTCAACTTGTACCGACTCAAAGAGTTGAGTGGTACCCTCGCCCTATGGGCGCCGACCTTTTGAAATCCTGGATAGGTGCGGCCCCATGAGACGCCAACGCGTGGTTCTTGACCGCGCCCTCGCACCACGCGGATCTTCTCGCGTCCCGGGTGAAAAACGCTCGCTCGCGCGGAACGCGAACACTCGTCGCCCGATGCCTTCGCCGAGTCAGCTCCGACTCGCCGCCCAAGGATCGGGATTTTCGATCCAGGAGCTGCGGGAAATATTCCGCGAGCATCCGCTGAAGACGAGCGAGCTGAGAGAGGCGGCCGATTTCGCCAAGCGCCTGAAGGCAGGGAAAGAGAAGCTCACTCGCGTCAAGCTCTGACTGCTGATGCCAGCGCTCGGCGGTCAGACCTTCATCGAGCTGTCGCGCGAGATAACGCTCTGGCATGCGGATCTCCCAGCCCTCCATCGTGAACTGGTCGAGGCGCACTGGCGTCGGCTCGCGCAGACGCCCGAGCTTTCGATCCTGGAAGACGTCGACGGGGAGCCCATCCGCATGTCGTTCGTGAAGATCGACGACGGACGGGTCTGGGGTTACAGGTTCGCGTTCATCGTTGACGAGGTGACACAGGTGCGGGCCAAGATGCCCGCCATCAAGGTTAGTTCAGTGAAGACCCTCCGGCGACGCCGCTCGTAGGCCGGCCCCGGTCAATCACATTGATTCGGGTCGCGAACCGAATCATGGGCGGCCTTTTTCCCCCGACCGCTACTTGCCGCGGGATTTTTTCTTCGGCGGCGCCGGCGCCGCGGTCGCGGGCGAGCCCCAGTACCGCGCGTAGAGCTCGGTCTTGCGGTACTCGGTGCGCAGCGCATCGACCATGGCGGGCAGGCGTTTGTAGAGGCGGCGCGGCTTGCGGGGCTTGCAGCGTGCGAGCACGTAGGACGCCATGAGCGGCATCGCGACCGTCGAGTCGAGGTAGGCGACCACCGTGTCTGGAAGCTTGTCGGGATCGATCTTCCCCCAGGAGACCGCCTCGGCGGGCGTGGCGCCGGAGAGGCCGCCGGTGTCGGGGCGCGCGTCGGTGATCTGGATGAAGTAGTCGTGCCCTTTTTCGGCCACGCCCAGGATCTCCTGCAGCTGGGGCTCGGTTTGGAGGAGAAAGTTCTTCGGGGCGCCGCCGCCAAAGATCAGCACGCCCGAAAGCCCGTCCGCCTTGCGCTTGGCGTCCAGGACCAGCGCCGACATCTCCATGACGTCCGCGCTCGGATCGAGGTGCGGCCCGCGCTCGGGATCGGCGGTGTAGATCGCCGAGAGATTGAGGCCAATGGTGGAGTCGCCCGGCGACGCCACCCAGATGGGCAGATCCAGATCGTGCGCGGCGGCCAGCAACGACGGCTTGGCGGCGCCGGTCTTCTTGGCCGTCGCGAGCGCATATTTGCCGATCAGGTGGTGCAGCTCGGAGCCCGACATGCGCTTGCCGAATTCGGGCGCCATCATCACGCGGTAGAGCCACTCGTCGGTCTTGTAGAGCACGTCGGCGGGGAAGAGCACGTCGTAGACGCGGATGATCCCTTCTTTGCGCAGCGCCACGTCGTGCGCGCCCGAGGCCACCTCGGGCATCCCGCGATAAAGCGGCAGGCCCAGATCGAAGTGGAGGTCGTGATAGAGGTTGGCACCCGTCGACGAGATGTAGTCGATGAAGCCGGCGCGCATCAGTGGCACCAGCACCGACGAGAGACCCGCCGGCGTGAGCGCGCCCGCGATCGAGACGCCGATGGTGGCGCCGGCGTCGATCATCCGCGCGAAGGTCTGGCAGGCCTCACGCAGGCGGGAGGCGTTGTAGGCGTTGTAGTAGGTGTCGATCAGCGCGGCGACGTCGGAAGAGCCGCGGTCGAGGGCGGCCGGACGAATCCGCCGTTTGGGGTGCAACATGGCGCGGAAGGTAGCACCAAGATGGGAACCCTGGGAGGGTTACCAAACCCTCCCGCGATGAGATCGGGCGAGCCAAGCTCGCCCTCCCGCACGCGATCGGCTTGGTTCACCTATGCTATACGGCCAGAGCCACCCCGTGCCCGTCCCGCCCCCCGTCCGTTCGCGCGCGTTTGCCGCCCTGGTCATCGTCTCGGCCGTCGTTTCGGCCGTGGTCGCGGGCTGTGCCGGACAAGGACCGGGACCTCAAGCGGCCTCGTCGGGCGCCGCGACGCCCGGGCGTCCGGCGGCATCGCCCCAGGTCGTTCGCGTCGATCCGCTCTCGGGCGGCGGCGCGCAGAAGCCGGCCGGCTTCGCGGCGCTCGAGCAGGAGCTCCAGCGCGGGATGCGCGAGCTGTCGGCCAAGGGGAAGCCGCCGCCGTATTTCATCGCCTACGAGGTCCAGGATCGGAACGAGACCACGGTGATGGCCAGCTACGGCGCGCTGGTGCAGTCGACCAACCGGCGCTCGCGCATTCTCGATGCCGACGTGCGGGTGGGGGACTACAAGCTCGACTCGACGCACGCCATTCGGTCGAACGACTTCGACATGTCGTCGGTGATCGGCGGTCATCCGGTCGCGTTGCCGCTCTCCGACGACGCGACCGCGTTGCGCGCGGTGGCCTGGAGCGAGACCGATCGACGCTACGAAGAGGCCGCCGAGCGGCTGGTGAAGATCCGGACCCAGCGGACGCTGAAGGTCGCCGACGACGATCCGTCCGACGATTTCTCGCGCGAGAAACCGGTGACCTACTTCGGGCCGCCCGCGCCGGTTGCGGTCGACGTTGCCGCCTGGGAGCAGCGTCTGCGGCGGCTCTCGGCGCGTTTTCGCGGCCAGACCGAGATCCTCGATTCCGACGTGAGCCTTCAGGCCACCACCCTCACCGAGTGGCTGCTCAACTCCGAAGGGACGGCGGTCGAGACCGGGCGCGACTACGTGCGCGTCTTCGTCGAGGCCAGCGCGCGCGCCGAGGACGGCATGGAGCTGGAGCGGTTCGAGAGCTTCGACGCCGAGGCGCTGGTCGGTCTGGGCGGCGACGCCGAGATGGAGCGCGCCGCCGACGCGATCATCACCGACCTGAAGGCGCTGCGCCGGGCGCCGCTGGCGGAGCCGTACGCGGGGCCCGCGATCCTGGAAGGGAAGGCGGCCGGCGTCTTCTTTCACGAGATCTTCGGTCACCGGGTCGAAGGTCACCGTCAGAAGAGTGAAGAAGAAGGGCAGACCTTCGCCAAGAAGGTCGGCCAGCCGATCATGCCGGCGTTCATCTCGGTCTTCGACGATCCGACGCTGGCGCGCCTCGGTGGTGTGGATCTGAACGGGTTCTACCGGTTCGACGACGAAGGGGTGAGCGCGCGCCGCGCCCCCTTGGTCGACGCCGGGATCCTGCGGGGGTTTCTGCTGAGTCGCTCACCGACCCGTGGTTTCTTCGAGTCGAACGGCCACGGGCGACGGCAGGAGGGGCGGGCGGTGGTGTCGCGCCAGGGGAACCTGGTGGTCGAGCCGAGCCTGGCGGTTCCGCCGGAGGAGCTCCGGCGGTTGCTGCGCGACGAGGCGAAGCGCCAGGGAAAATCCTATGGCCTGTCGTTCCGCGACATCTCGGGCGGCTTCACCAACACCGCGCGCGGCGGCCCGCAGGCGTTCAAGGTGTTGCCGATCCTGGTCTATCGCGTATGGGTCGACGGTCGCCCCGATGAGCTGGTGCGCGGCGTCGATCTGGTCGGCACACCGCTGTCGGCGCTGTCGAAGATCATCGCCGCTTCGAACGACTACCAGACCTTCAACGGGTACTGCGGGGCCGAGTCGGGCTTCGTGCCGGTCTCGGCCACCAGCCCCAGCCTGCTGGTCCAGCAGATCGAG
>CAYTTF010000147.1:0-3442 GCA_964440665.1 uncultured Myxococcales bacterium
GAAGCCACCCGAGCCGCTTCCGCCCGTCCCGGCCGCCGTCCCTCCGCTCGATCCCCCGGAGCCGCTCGAGTTGGTGACCGACTGGTTCTGAGCGCACCCGGCGACCAGACCGACGCTGAACAGGAGAGCCCTAGAGCACGACGCGCGTCCGAGCCGACGTTGGATTGAAAATAGCATGTTCCTATGGCCCCTTCTTCGATATGGAAATTGGTCCAGCCCAAAGCAAGCGCGCCACCACGCGACGATAGGCAGGCAGCCGTGCACCTTCTACAGTTGCTCTTTAGCCCGAAAACGGTCCACGACAGACGCACCGCAGTAATCTGGGAGTAGCTCTACGCGGAGACCTCCGGCCTTCGCGACCGCTCAGCCGCGGCGTATCATCGGGGCCGTGGCCCGCGGGATCTGCGCGTTTTGCCTGCTCTTCGCTTGCGCGACCGGCCCCGATAAGCTGGATCCGCACAACCCGGGCGACAACTGCATCGACACCTGCCCCGAGGGAATGATCTGCACCGGCACGACGGGGATACGCTGGCCCAAGAAGAGAGTCTACCCCGGTCGCTGCGAGCTTCGGCCCAGCCGCTGCGCCACCGACGCCGACTGCCGACGCTCGGCCCGCTGCGTCCGCGCCGCGGATCAGATCGGCCTCTGCGCCGAGGCGCCGCAACTCTGAGGAGCGGCCGGCGCTACGGCAGCTGGTAGTGGACGTACGCCGTCCGCACTGTGAGCGATCCGTCGGTCGGCCAGGCAACTGGGGTTTCCGCGCGTCGTCGGAAAAAGGACGGGGCCGATCGGCACAAGAGAGATCGAAGGCGCGCCGCTCGAAGACTCAGGTGCAGCTGATGTCGTAGGTGTGCGTGTGGCTATCGACGTTCGTCGCGGGAACCTCGACCGTCCCGCCGCCCCTCAGGGTTGCGAGGTCGGCGGCGGAGAGGGTGACCGAGTGCATGTGGGCGCCATTTCCCGCTCCGGCGACGCTCGTGTCGAACGTCTGCGGTGTCGTTGCGTCGAGAATGCCTGCGGTCACAGTGACCGTATGCGTGTGTTTGTTGGTGTCCGTGGTCGCGACCACGACCTGCTTCTCGGGGAGCGGTATCGTGCAGGCGGAGGTTCCCGAGCCGCCGGCCGTCGCTCCACCGGTCCCACCGCCGCGGCCCCCGGCCCCTGCTCCGCCATTGGTTCCTGCGCGGCCGTCGGTTCCTGCGCGGCCGTCGGTTCCTGCGCGGCCATTGGTTCCTGCGTTGCCGTTGGTGCCTGCGCTGCCGTTCGTGCCTGCGTTGCCGTTGGTGCCTGCGTTGCCGTTGGTGCCAGCGCCGCCGTTGGTTCCTGCTTTGCCGTTGGTGCCAGCGCCGCCGTTGGTGCCTGCGCTGCCGTTGGTGCCTGCGCTGCCGGTGGCTCCTGGTGCCCCACCGCTCGTGCCGGCAGCGCCGCTACCGCCCGTTCCGCCACCCCCCGAGCTCGAGCCGCAACTCGCGGTGATCGCGGCCGATCCCACCAGCGTGAAAGTCAGGACGATGAAGTCTTTCCGACTGAGCGATTTCGAGTCCTTCGAGTCCATTCGAGCCTCCTGGCTTAAAAGGAAAACCGCGGAAGTTGGCGAGCATATACCCTGGTGCCGGCGGTGCCACCTCTGACGCAAGGCTGGAGGTCGGGGCGCGTGATCTACAGACGATCCTGCCAAACGATCTCGAGATGATCGACGGCGGAATGCGTTACAACACCTCGACGATTGACTGAGGGGGGCGGTCCCCCCCGGAACGGCGAGGCCCGCTTTTTAAAGGCCCATGACCAAAATCACTTGTGCGCAGTCGCGGTTAGCTCCGGATTAACCGCGTCCATCCCCCTCTAATCCGAAGCCCCCACATTGGTCTCGGCTCTGCCGACATTCCCGGGGTTGACTTACAGGCTGACTCAAAACCAGCCGGGAGGATCAAAATGAACGCCCCTCGGAACGCCCCCCGATCGATCCGACCGTATCGACTGGCCGCGACACTTTTCGGAGTGACGCTACTTGCCATTTCGGTAGTGGCTGGCCGAGTCGCGACCGCTGCCCCCATCAAGGTCGTCTGCATCGGCGAGCAGACGACCCATAGCGATCAGTTTCCGAGCAACACGGCCAGTCAGATAACCATGCCGCCTGCCATGCAGGAATATCCCGCGATGCTGCAGAACATGTTGGGCTCTGGATATAACGTGATCAACGATGGGGACTGCTGTTCTTCGGTCGTTCAAGGCTATACATCTTCGGAGACGCACCCTTACGTGAGCTCCAATCACTACAAGGATAGCATTGGACAGAATGCCGACATCATCGTGATTGGATCGTGGGGACGGCACGATTGGGGTGAGTCGGCGCAAACGGCGGCCACCGTGTTTACCACCCAGAAGTTTCAGACCGACTACGACGACCTCGTGTCGCGATATCTGGCCCTGGCCAACCATCCCAAAATTTATATCTCCACGCTGATTCCAATTCTGTCTGGCAACGACGGACCCGACAAAGGATACAAGACGAGCCCGCAGTCCGACGCGGTAAAGGCAGTTGCCGCAAAGTACAAGCTGCCGATCATCGACCTCTACTCCGCATTCCTGGGGCACAATGAGTACTTCAACCAGCCCCCGGCCAAGGATTCGGAGGGCGAGCACACAAACACGATGGGCATGATGGTGAACGCCCAGCTGGTCAAAGCCGCCTTGACGGGTGCCGGCACCGCGGACGGCGGTGCGTCGACGGGCGGGCAGAGCGGGAGCTCGGGAAACGGCTCGGCGGGCCAGGGCGGCGCCGGATCGCCGGACGCTTCCGGCATTGGCGGAAGCGTCGGAGCCGCCGGCACCGTGGGAACGATCGGTACCGGTGGCGATGGTAGCGGGGGTTTCACCGGAACGGGGGGCTCGACGGGAACCGGCGCCGGGGGCTCTTTGACTGGGAGTGGCGGATCGTTTGCCACGGGCGGGAGCGGCCAGGTGGGCACCGGCACGGGCGGCGTAACGGGAGGACCCACGACCGGGGGGCAGTCTGGAACGGCCGGCCCCGGACAGGCCGACTCCACGGGCGGATGTGCGTGCGGCCTGTTCCCCGGACGAGACGGGCGATCTCCTTGGGATGCTGGGCTCCTGCTCCTCGTCGGCTGGGTTTTGCTTTTGCGTCGCGGGAAACGGACGAGGTCGCGGGTGGAGTAATTTCGGTTCCCGCTCAACGTTCGGGTTCAAAGCACCGCAATTTAGAATTTATCGTCTCGGGTCGTTGGCTCACTAAAACGAGCGCCAACGGCGTTAGGGCGGGGGTGGGCCGCGCCACTAATATGGATTGCGTCAGCGGTATGTCACGTCAGGTCAGGAGATCCGCATCGAGGCCCATTTAGCAAAAGGATCGTCCTCACATGAAGCCGATAAAGAACCAGCTGAAACCAGGACAAGGCGACGTTCGCGCGCTGACCAGCCGGCG
>CAYTTF010000147.1:3542-10495 GCA_964440665.1 uncultured Myxococcales bacterium
ACCTGCAACGGGATTACGGGTCGGCGTGTGCGGCGGCTCTCGAAGCGCGAGTTCGCGAACGTCGTCTCCTATCTTTTGGGGATCACGGCCGCAACCACCGCCACAACCACGTTGCCCGATGAGCCGCTGGTGGCGGGCTTTGATAACCTGGACGTTGACCTCGACGTCTCCCCCTCGTGGCAAGAGACCGAGTCCGACCTGGCGTACACGCTGGCGAGCGCGGCCGACCCGACGACGATAGCGCCTTGCACCACGACGGGCGGCTCAACGGCGTGTCTACAGTCGTTCGCCCAGAGCTTCGCTCAAAAGGCCTATGGCCGTCCGCTCTCCAGCGACGAAGTGACCCGCACCATGGCTGTCGCCAACACGGCCACGGACTACCCCACCTCCGTGCGACTCGTCATCGAGCTCGTGCTGCAATCCCCGAACCTGCTTTACGTGAGCGAGCTGGGAGATCCCGTTGCGCCGGCCACGCCGGCTCAGCCTCTCCAACTCACCCAGTACGAGATCGCGTCCCAGCTTTCGTTCTTCCTGACTGGGTCGCGACCGGACACCGCGCTCCTGAGCGCGGCGGCCACCAACACCCTCGGGACCACCGCGGGGATTCAGAGCCAGGCCCAGCGCTTGATGGCGTTGCCTGCCGCGAGCACCCAGTTGTCGCGCTTCGTCAATGGCTGGCTGGGTATGACCCCGATCGCAGATGCGCCAAAATCGACCGATGAGTTTCCTGAGTTTACCGACGCTTTGGCCGCGGCGATGCAGCAGGAATTCGACACGTTCGTGAACGCCCAGATCGCAAACGGAAGCGGCAAGGTCTCCTCGTTCTTTACCGCGATCAGCACCAACATCCCCGCTGCGCTGGCCCCCATCTACGGCTCGGACCTGACCACATCGGGCCTCAATACTCAGCACCGCACCGGTGTCCTTTCGTTGCCGGGGCTGTTGACGGTCCAGTCAAACGACACCGATTCCGGGCCGATTGAGCGCGGGCTTCTGGTACGTCGCCAGCTGCTTTGTCAGCAGGTTCCCGATCCACCGGCTTCTGCGCTCGCAATCATCAACGCGAACCCGATCAACACGGACGACACGACGACGACGACGCGACAGAAGTACGAGGTTCACGAGCAGGATCCAGCCTGCAGCGCCTGCCACAGCGACTTCGATCCGATTGGATACGGGTTCGAGGACATGGACAGCCTCGGACGCTTCAGAACCAAGGACAACGGATTGCCAGTCGACTCCGGCGGTCAGCTGACCGGTAGCGACGTGGACGGACCGTTCACCGGGCCGGCCCAACTGTCGCAGATGCTGGCGAACAGCACCGTGGCGCAGGCCTGCGTGGTGAACCACTTCCTCAACTACGCCGAGCAGCGGCCCACGGATCCGACCGACTCGTGCCTCCTGCAAAGTTGGACGGCTAAATTTACGGCAGCGGGGGGGCACATGAACGACCTCGTTTCCACCTACGTCACCGATCCGAGCTTCGTGCTCAGGAGGGACGATCGATGAAATTTACCAAGAATTTCGAGTTTTCAAGGCGGACCCTGCTGCGTGCGGCCGGCTCCACCCTGCTCGTGCCCACGTTTATCAAACAGTCGTTTGCCCAGACGGCGACCAAGTTGCCGAGTCTGTGTCTGATGATGCAAACGAACGGTACGCACCAGGCGAGCTTCTGGCCGACGGGCACGACATTCGATTCCGACATTCTCCACGCTCTCATCACGGATCCGGTGGTCGGACCCAAGACGACCCTCATCAAGGGCGTCAACCTGAACAAGCAGGGAAGCCCGCCTGGCAACGGGCACGATTGGGGATGGAACGGCCTCTATTCTGGCGTCGACAATATCTCCAAGGGGGCGCCGTTTAGCGGTGGTCCGTCGCTCGACCAAATCCTCATCGGCAAGATCAACTTCTCGACGCCCTTCCCGAACATTCACTGCGGCGCCGTGGTGGCCCACTACTCACTCGTCAACGCAGGTCGAGCGTCGTTCTCCTATTCGGCCGCAGCCCAGCAAGTGCCGGTCGAAACCGATATATATGGCCTCTACACCAAGGTCTTCGGATCGGTTACGACCACGACCGGCACGTCTCCGGCCGCGGCGGCACAGGCCAAGGCGGCGGCCATGCTGCGGCTGACGCAGCGGAAGTCGGTTCTGGACGCGGTCGCGACCGATCTGACGACACTGGAGGGGCGCCTGGGTCCGGCCGAGGCAGCCAAAGTCGACGCCCACTTGACCGCTGTGCGTCAGTTCGAAACTCGTCTCTCCAACGCGATGACACCTGGCGGCGACGGTGTTCAATCGGCTCAGTGCAAGTCGGTGCAACCCTCGCAGACCGGTGTGCTGACCACGGCCGAGGCCAGCGAAGCGAACGCCGACCCGTTGAACCAGCTGTTCATGGAGTTCATCGCGAACGCGATGGGCTGCAACATGGTTGGCGTCATTACCTTCCAGTTCGGCCGCGGAGGCGATCACTACCACTACGGTTGGCTGAACAACCCGCTCATGCCCGCGGACTTCCATAACGATGCCGCACACAAGGACACGGGCTCGAATGCCAACGCCGCCAACGTGATGATCAACGTCGGGCAGTACCATGCCGGGTTGATGCAGAAGCTGGGGACGAAGCTGGCTGCGTTCCCGGCGGCGAATGCAGGGACCGCGCTCGACAATTCGCTGGTCGTTTGGGGCAACGAGGTCGCGACGGGACCCCACGGGCTCCAGGGCTACCCGATCGTTTTCATCGGCGGCGCCGCGGGGAAGCTGACGAAGACCGGTTACATGGTCGACGTCGGTGCTCAGATTCACCAGCGCCTGGGCTGTACCATCGAGAACATCATGGGTATCCCGTCAACCGGGTTCGGTTGGGTTACCAACAGCGGTCCGTTTCTTGGGTTGAGCCTCGCCGCCTGAGGGGAATCCGGCCACGGGCTTCGGCGCGGCGCCGAATTGCCGGTCAAGAACCGGGCGTCGTGCGGTTGGGTCTCGCAATCCGTCGCTGCGGCCTCGTCCAGAAGCGAGCGTGGTGCGGTTGGTCTCGCAAATCCGTCGTCGCCCCCCCCGCAACGTCGATCTTCAGGGCGGGCGCGCGGCAAAACAAAAAGCCGACCAGCCGCGGATCCCTGCGGCTGGTCGGCCCAAACCCGATCTTTGAAAGTGAAGGCGCCTAGCTAGGCGCCGCCTGCCCCGCCAACGCCACCGCCGCGACCAGCGCCGCCACCGCCGCGGCCGGCGCCGCCACCGCCACCACCGGCGCCGCCACCGCCGCGGCCAGCGCCGCCACCGCCACCGCCAGCGCCGCCACCGCCACGGCCAGCGCCGCCACCGCCGCGGCCAGCGCCGCCGCCGCCGCGACCAGCGCCGCCACCCGGGGCGCCGCCGCCGCCGCCCGTCACCATGCACGGTCCCATACAAACGTTTACGAGGCCGCCGGCTACGCCGGGCGCGCCAGCAGCGCCGCCGCCACGGCCGCCGCCGCCACGGCCGCCGCCACCACGACCTCCGCCACCGGGCACCATATCACAGGTGCAGGCACGCGTACCCATCTGTCCGCCCGCCATGCAAGTCGCGGTGCATGTGTCGCCCATGGTGGTGCACATCCCGAAGGGCATACAAGCAGGCCCAGTGCCAGTGGTGCCGGCCGTTCCAGTGGTGCCGGCCTCCCCGGTGGTCCCGGCCTCCCCGGTGGTCCCGGCCCCTCCGGTGAACTCGCCACCAGTTCCAGTGAACGTACTGCCACCGGTTCCAGTGAACGTGCGGCCACCAGTGCCCGTGAACGTGCTGCCGCCAGCGCCGGTGCCGAACTCCCCGCCCGCTCCGGTCAAGCTACTCCCAGTCCCGCCGGTGCCGGTGCCGCCGTTCGTCCCGCCCGTTTCGGCGCCGTCGCTACCGCCCGAATCACCTGTGGAGCCGCAGCCAAAAGCCACCAGGGCTAGCGTCAACGCGGCGCTCCCACTGGCATATAGCCAAAACTTTGACCTAACAAAATGCGTCATTGAGGGATCCCCCGAGGTTGAGTTAACTGGAGGAGTTGGTGCGCGAGCCTCCCACTCATTATCAAAAAATTTTTGGCGCCGATCGGCCTTAGCCGTCCGCGTCAGACTGGCCCGCTCCCGTCTGGCTTCCTGGTCTCGGTGCTTCATTGCCCGAGAAAGGGCTCTTGTAGCTGCGCCCCCTCACTGGGACGCGAGTCCGCCGGGGCGCTATCTTTTGGGTCGCTTGGCGCCCGACGTCTTCGCCGACGCGGGCGGGAGGGTCTTGTAGATCTCGTCGATGAAGTTCTCGGGCTTGATGAAGCCCTGGCCCCATCGGGCGTCGAACTCCGCGGTGGGCTTGGCGGCCTTGATCTGCTCCAGCGTCTTCTTGGCGGCGACCAGCTTCGCGATCCGGTCGCGCATCTCGACCAGCATCGCGCGCCAGGCCACCAGGTCGGCCCGACCCATCAGCGGCCCGTGACCGGGGATGATCTTGGTGCTGTCGTCGCAGATCGCCAGCAGCCGATCGGCGGTGGTAATGAACCCCTCGAACTGGCCGCCGCTGCTGCTGTCCACGATCGGATACGACGACACGAAGGTGTCGCCCGCGTGGATCACGTTGGCCTTCTTGAAGTGAACGATCGCGTCACCGTCGGTGTGGGTGGGCGGAACGTGGAAGATGTGTACCTCGTCGCCGTTGAGGTGCAGCGTGATGTCGTCGCCGAAGGTCACCACCGGCAACGCGCCGGGTGGTGACGCCGGGATCGTCATCTGCTGCCCGAAGAAGTCCAGGACCTGGTCGACGCTCAGGCGCTTGCGGACGTTGTCGTGGGCGACCAGGATGGCGCCTGTCGCCGCCAGGCCGCCGTTGCCCCCGGTGTGGTCGGCGTGCCAGTGCGTGTTGATGACGAAGCGGACCGGCTTCTTCGACAGCAAGCCCAGCGCGGCCTTCAACTTCGGGGTCATCGGCTGCAGCTCGTCGTCGATGATGAACACCCCGTCGTCGCCGACGGAGACGCCCACGTTGCCGCCGGCGAAACCGTCGGCGCCCTCCACCATGTAGATGCCGGGGACGATCGGTGTGGTCTTGAGCGAGACCTTGGTCGGATCTCCCATCGGCGGCGGGGCGGCCGACGCGGCGGCGGAGAGCAGGACCAGGATCGAGACGAGGGCGGTTTTCATGAGGCGCGATTTTGCCAGAAAGCGCGCGGTCGCAAACCGAAGAACGCGCGAGCCTCGGGGGGATAACCGGAACAAACGGGCTGGCCGCTATCTCGGCTTCACGGCGCTCAGCCAAGACTCATTTGCTTCGCCGCCGCCCCCGCCGCCGCCCGATGGCCAGCGTAATTCCGACGAGGAGGGCGATCTCCGTCAAAGCTCTGTTACTTCCGCTGCCGCCGACACCGCAGGAGCATCCGCTGCTGGCCGACTCCGCTGTCGAACCGCCTTGACCGCTCGATGCCGGTGAGCCCCCAGCGCCGTTGGCGTTGGCGCCAGCGCTCCCGGAAGACGGAAGGCCGCCGCCTGAGCCGGTTGAGATCCCGCCGGTTCCCGAACCGTCGGAACCGCTTGACCCGCCGCCGGTTCCCGAACCGCCCGAACCGCTTGACCCGCCGCCTGTTCCCAAACCACCTGAACCGCCGAACGCGCCACCGGCTCCCAACCCGGCCGAGCCTGCAAATGCGCCGACGCCACCCGTTCCCGTTTGCGCGCCTCCGCCCGCGCCCTTGGTGCCACCCTCGCCGGACGAGCCTCCGGTGCTGGTCGTGCCTCCAGTCCCCGGAGACCCTCCGGATCCGGCGTCGCCGCTCGAACCGCCGGTGCCGGTCGCGCCGCCGGTGCCTCCCGTGCCACCCGCTTCAATCGGGCAGGCCGCGCTGCCGGGCCCGGGGTTGTCGCGATCGAACGAGATCCCATCGAACGGAACCACGATGATTTTGGAGCCATGGGTATCGTTGGCCAGGTCCAGGGTCTTGTCCACGTCGATGACCGCGAACGTGAACGCAGCCACGTGGCCCTTCTGGAGAAACACCCCGGGCCGCTCCATTTTGTACCAATGGTTGACGGTCCCGTCCGTATAGCGCACGAAGTCGGTCGTCGGATCGTATGCCAATCCCTTGTTGACCCAGTTGTGAATTCCGTCCGCCGACGTGAAGTGATTGGCCTTGCGGGCATTGTACATGTTGGCAACCAAGTGATATTGGCCGCCACTGCACCAGACCACCGGATCCTCGTAACCCTGGCTTTGAAGGCTAGGGATGGTTGCCTGGATGACGTACGGACCCAGGATATTCCTGGCGCTGGTCATCTCCTGGAAGTTGCGGGCGATAATCAGGTAGCTGTTGTCGGCGCTTTGCCAGATGGTCTGATTCTCGGTCGTCGCCGTTGCGATCGTCGAACCGTTGGCGGTGATCGCGATGCTTCCAACCGACGTCCACGGATCCGTCAGCGAAGAGGAGGTGTAGATTTTGCCCGGGCTGTCGAGGAGGGCGTAGCCACCGGTCGGCGTCACAAATCCGGTGACGTTCTGTTCCTTGCCGGCGAAAGGCGTCGTCGCGCTCGTGATGTAGGAACCCACGAGGGTGCCGTCGCTGACCGCCTCCACGATCGTGGATTGGGGCCAGTCGGCGAAACCCTTGTCTTGCGGCCACTGGCCCGCGTAGAGATGGTATTTGCCGTCCGGCCCCTGCAGGATCTTCCCATCCCAGTACTGCCAATTCTTGTTGGTTGAATCCTCGAGGCCGTTGCAGGTGTCGCGCGGAAGGACGCCGGGGGCGCCCCACGTGGTCGAGGTCAGCGGGCACACGATGGGCGTCGGCTGGAAGTAGTCGATCAGGGTCTTCGTCCCGCCGTCGGCCGCGCCTGCGGGCGGTGCCGCACCCATGACCACGAGCGCGGCCACCCACTTCACGGAGGCGCGTCCGATGACTTCTCTCATGCAGATTCCTTCATGGGAATCCGCGGCAGCGTCCGCGGTTTT
>CAYTTF010000148.1:0-2881 GCA_964440665.1 uncultured Myxococcales bacterium
GGTCCAGCGCCTGCTGGTTGGCGAACATCTTGTCGTGCATCTCCCAGAACTTCCCTTGCGCCTCGGCCGCCACCGCGGCCTCGGCCGCCAGCGGCGCGTGCTCATGGAACGGCAACGGGTTGTGGCGGAAGAAGATCCGGACCTGGTTCGGGTAATCTTTTTCGATCTTCTGGATCGTGGGGACCACGCGGCTGCAGAACGGACACTGGAAATCGGAGAACTCGACGATATTCACCTTGGCGTTGGCGGGGCCCTTCGACGGCCCTTCCAGCGGCACGCGAATGCGATCGACCCCGTCGCTGGGTCCCACCGGCTGATTCATCGCCGCGGCGTTCGCGGCGCCCGTCGTCGTGCTGTCCTTGTCACGCGTTGCCAGGCGCCCGAGGCCGTAACCGCCTCCGAGCACCACCACCAGCAGTAGTAAAACTGTTCCTTTGTTCATGATCGGACTCCCTTGGGATTCGAAAAACGTGCCGCGGAAGAAGACCAGGCGTGTGCGGGAGCGCGGCTAGCCCGAACGCGCGCAAGACCAGAGACCTCGAACCGTCGGTCAGGCTCGAGGCGGTCGATCGGGCGGCGTGGGCGTGCGCAGAGGCAACGGTTGCGCCCCCACCAGGAACCGACCGCGGACGGACGCCGGCACCAGGCCGGGGAGGGCGAAGAGCGCCACCGGCTGGACATCGGGCGGCGCCAGGTGCCCCGGGTCGGCCGGGCCGCTGCCGCAGGAGTTGCCGTGGCCCGCGCGGGCGCGGTGCGCCGGGGGGGCGATCGCCCCGTTCGGTTGCTCGCTGTCGGGTGACCGTGAGACCCGATACCACAGGTCGAGCGGCGCCTCGTCGCATTCGCTGCTGGCGATCGGTCCGTCGCCCGGGGTCGGACAGTCGATCTCGGCCGGCGTCGCGTAGTCGCGCAGACCCGCATCGTCGCCGGCGTCGGCATTCCCTTGGGCTCCGGTGGCAATCGCGACCGCCGCCCCGTCGCAGCTGGCGGGCCAATCCGGGCATGTCACCGCAGCCGACGGCATCGCCGGTGCGGCGGAGATCACGAGTGAGAGGACGAGGCCGAGCATGGGGGCGAAAGACTACCGAACCGGCTGGAAAAGCTACTCCACCATCAAGTCCCCGGCAAGCCTGGGTATTCCCGGCGCCGTGCCGCGGCGACGGGGTCCCCGGCCCCTCTGGGCGAGCCGCGTCATGTCCCGCGCCGGGCGACCACCTCGAAGGGGCGCATCATCTCGTTGGCGGCGTGCTCGAGCAGGTGACAATGCCAGACGTAGCGGCCGGCGTAGCCTTCGAACTTCACGATGATGCGGGTGATCGTTCCAGGATCGACGCGCACGGTGTCCTTCCACCCCGCTTCGTTGGGCGGAGGCGGCATCGGCGCCCTCACCAGCTCCAGCCTGCCCGAGGTGTTGTACTCGTCGGCGTCGAACAGCTGGCGATCGAGAATCTGAAACCGCACCAGGTGCAGGTGGATCGGGTGGCTGTCCTCGGTCAGGTTCATCAACTTCCAGATCTCGACGCTGTCGAGCTCGGGCTTCTCGGTCACCGGCTCGTGCCATCGCTTGGCGTTGAGCAGCATCAGCATCCGGTGGGTTTGGGGGTCGTGGTACTCGTTCAGGGTCAGCGTCCGGGTCTTGACTGCTGCCGACTCGGGGATCTTCCGCACCGGGCGCAGCTTGGTCGGCAGCTTCGCCGCGCGCGCGCCGGTCATCGTTCCGACGCGGAACTGCATCAGCTCGAACGACTGGCTCTTGAGCAGGATCTTCTGACCGTGGGCCGCGCCAAAGTCGACGAGCAGGTCGGCCCGTTCGGCGGGTGCCAACGTCAGCGTAGTGAGCGCGACGGGCGCCGGCAAGAGGCCCTGGTCGGTCCCGATCTGATGAAAGGTTCCACCGTTCGAAAGCGACAGGTCGTAGAAACGAGAGTTCGAAGCGTTGACGACGCGGAACCGGTACCGGCGCGGCTCGACGTCGAGGTACGGGTAGAGCTTGCCGTTCACCAGGTGGGTGTCGCAGGTGATCTCGGAGATCCAGGGAGCGTCGGGCGCGCCCGACGTCGAGTATCGAAGTTGGCCGTCCTGCCCGAACAGCCGGTCGCAGAGCACCAGCGGCAGCTCGTGAGGGGCGCGCGGCAAATCGAGCGCGTCTTCGGCCGCGTCGCGGATCAGGTAGACACCCAGGAGCCCGGCGTACTGGTTGAGGCGTTCAATACCCATCGCATGGTCGTGGTACCAGAGCGCCGTCGCATCTTGCTGGTTCGGGTAGTGGAACAGCGAGGAGCGGCCCGGCGTCGTCCAATCTTCGGGGTAGCCGTCGTTCTCCGGAGACGCCTTGGCGCCGTGCACGTGGACGACCGCGCGCACATCGGGCCGATCGCGCCCCGCGCCGCAGAGCGTGTGATCGATGGGCAGAAAGTGCCGCGCCGGGAGCTGGTTCGCCCACTCGACGACGATCCCCTGTCGGGCGCGGGTCTCGATCGTCGGACCGGGGAAGCTACCGCCGTAGCCCCAGAAGCGGGTCGGCGGGACGTCGCGGTGAACCTTGCTGAGGACCTCGCTCATGGCGACCTTGTAAAAAGCGATCTGCTTCGACGGATCCCGCGGATCGGGGCGCGTTCCCTCGGGAGCCAGCGTGCGTGGAATCGGCAGCGGGTCGACGAAGCGCGCAAGCGCCTCGGGGTGCAGCGGCGGCCCCTCGGTCGGCGTCGCCGGTTGCGGTGGCGCCGGCGGCGCAACGGCGGCGCGCCGGCACGCCCAAGCAGGACCGAGCGTCGTGAGGAGCGCGAGGAACTTCCGGCGGCGAATCAAACGCCCAAGATATTTCCAAACCCGGGCCGGTGAAGGTGACGAATGAATCACAGAATCGACACCGGGCCGCCTT
>CAYTTF010000148.1:2981-10471 GCA_964440665.1 uncultured Myxococcales bacterium
TCGAACGACCCACCGGGCTGGATCCGCTGGCCGGCCAGCCAGTTGTCCTCGACGAACTTGAGGAGGGAGCTCTGGTCGGTCAGCGTGTGGTCGATGTAGTTCTGCTTCGCGTAGGGCGACACCACGACCAACGGCACGCGCGTGCCGTAGCCGCAGCGGCCCTGCGCAGGGTTGCCGTCCGCGCCAAGAAGCGGCGTGGTGGGAGCCATGCCCCGCTGCTGAGCACCGTGCGTGCAGACGCCGTTCCCGTTGAGCTGGTCGGCCGGAGCCGCCGAGGTGTTGACGATCGGGGGAGCCTGGTGATCGTACCAGCCGTCCGAATCGTCATACGCGAGGATGATCGCCGTCGACGACCACTCCTGGCTACCCTGGAGCGCGCTCACCACGCTGATGAGGAAATTCTGCTCGTCGATGGGGTCCGAGTAACCCGGGTGGCCATCCTGGAAGGCGGGTGCCTTGACGTAGGAGAGCGCGGGCAGGTTCCCCGCCGCCAGCGCCTGGAAGAAGTCGTGCGAGTCGTACTGGTGGTTGGCCACATCGGTCGAGCCGATCGCGGCGACCGAGCTCGGACGCGCGTGGGTCAGGTTGGCCGTCGACGGGTAGTACTGGAACGGCTGGTGGTGCGGGATGTAGTCGGCGGAGCTCCCACCGGCCGGGAACGGCACCGTCGGATCGGTCTCGCGCTGGCAGCCGGTCGTGCCGTTGGCATTGGTGGCCGTCAGGTCGAAGCCGCCCTCGAACCAGCCCCAGGTGAGGCTCTTGGCGTTGAACAGGTCGCCGATGTTCTTGCCGGCCATGGTGTTCTGCTCCGTGGAGGTCGAGCAGACGTCATTGAGCGGATCGGTGTCGCCGATCAGCGACCATCCGCCATTTCCATCGGGCGTCACGTGGTTGGTCGAGAAGGTCGACAGCGGCTTGTTGAAGGCCGGGATGCCGTTCGTCTGGCCGGAGACCAGGTTCATCACGCCGGGCGTGGAGGGGCCGAAGGTCGTCGTCCAGGAGTTGTCGCTCATCGCGTAGCTCTGCGCCCAGCTCCAGTAGGCGCTCACCGTCGTGGCGTCGTAGTAGGCCATGACCAGGCCCTTGGTCGAGGCGGCCGGAGGCGCGCCCGGAGGCGGACCAGCGGTCCCGGTGAAGTCGGGGAACAGATCCATGGCCCCGCCGTTCGAGGCCTGCTGCTCTGGCTTGTAGTTGTGGCCCATGTCCGGAGTCCACGCCTGCGCGGCGCCCGATAGAAGGAACGGGTTGATCGCGCTCGTCCCGTTGGCCGTATTGACCGCCGTCGGGTTGTTGTGGAGGAGGTCGACGCCCGCCAGCGGCGCGAAGCCGCCGAGCACGTCGAGCGGCGTGGAGAGATTGTTGGCCGCCGGCGTTCCCGGCGCCGGGGTGAAGCCCGCCGCGTTCGGGTAGGTGCCGAAGTAGTGATCGAACGAGATGTTCTCGCCGAACACCACGACCACGTGCTTGATTGGCGTGGCGGTCGGGACCAGGAGGGCGGCGTCGTTGTGGCCGCTGCAGGTCACCTGCACCGAGCCCTGCGCCGCGCAGCTCGCCTGCGGGTCACCGTCGGAGACCGTCACCGAGATGGTGGTGGTGCCGGTGGTGAGACACTCGAAGCTCGGGCTGGCGGTGTTGGCGCCGGTGAGCTTGCCGCTGCTGGCGGTCCAGCTGTAGGAGAGCGCCGACGGCCCGCTATCGGGATCGTCCGCGACCGCCGACAGCGACAGGCTCCCGCCGACGGCCACTTCGGCCGGGCTGGCGGAGAGCGCGTCGAGGTTCGGGCAGACGTTGATCGTCCCGTTGACCGCGACGCTGCCGGTCTTCGCCGGCTGGTGGCAGTCGAGCGTCACGCTGACCTTGGTGACGGTCCCCGCGATCACGTTGAACGTCGCGCTACCGCCGCAGGTCGTCCCGTCGGTGCCGGTCGCGCTCAGGGTGATCGTGAAGCCGTTGCCGGCGGGAAGGCCGCCGATGACCGCCGAGAGGGTCGCGCTCGAAGCGACGTTGATCGACCCCGACTTCGAAAAGCCGCTGGGGCCGTTGATCGAATAGCTCACGCTCGTGAGCGTCACGCCGCCTTGAACCAGCGCGATGTCGACGGAGCCGAACCCCGCGTTGTTGGTGGTCGACGTCGAGCGTTCGCCGTTGCAGCTGCCGACGATGAACGCGGCAGAAGAAAGAATCGCCAGTACCGATGCTCTGCTGATTGTTCGAAACACGGTGACCTCCAAGATTTGTAGACGCGCGCGCGGCGCGGTCGCGCTGTCGCACTACAAGCCTCGTGCCAGGCTGGTTCGCGCCGTAATGTCAGAGCGGGCCGCACCTCGGCGCACAGAAGGCCCGGTCGACTCTCCGAAGATCGGAGAGTAACGGTTCGAATTTCGGAGATCGCGTCGTCGCGTCGGACGTCACGCGCCCGCGCGATCGGTTACGCCGGCGCGGACGCTTGCGGAATGCCGAACACGTCGCGTAAGCGCGGATACCGTTGCTTCGGCAGATCGACGCCGTGCAGGCCGATCCTCAAGGTCACCGTCGTGCCGTCGCCCCACGGCCACCAGAGACCGAACGCGCCGGGGCCGTCGGCGTCTCCGCCCCACAGGAGCTGCTGGGCCGCGCGCAACCCGCCGCAGCTCTCGCTGAGCGCCCGCACCCCTTCCGGCGCGCCGGGCAGAGTCTCCAACGACCAGGCGCCGGGGAGTGCCTCCGCAAAGGCCGCGCGCGCGGCCGCCTCACCCGACATCGGAAACGACGAGGCGACGCACTTGAACCGCCGGTCGTAGCTCCAATCGGAGGAGGGCCATCGATCGCGCAGGCGCTCGAGCGCGCCGAACACGGAATCCCATGCTTCGTCGGGGGTCGGCATGGCCCTTAGGGTATCCGTTTGCGGGTCGGGCCGCAAAACATCGCCTGGGCCCTCCGCCGGCTCAGGGGGTCGCGGGCGTTCGGGGCGACGTTCGATAATCGGAAAACGAAAATGCCGCGAACTGCGAGAGCCCGAGGAGGAGCAGGAAAATGCGGGCGCTCAGGGGCGTTCCGGGGAGCAGGCCAACCGTCGCTGCGACCAGGGCCGCACCCTCCCCGAGCTCGATGAAGGCGTGGATGCGAAAGGGGATCAGCTTCAGGGTCCCCTGCGGGTAGTTCGTCAAGCGGGTCAGCAGGAAGTGCGTCGTGGCGCCCGCCAGCGCGACGGCGAGCGCGCCCCCGCGCAAGTGGAGACCGAAGGCCCCGATCAGGTAGGTCAGCACCACCAGATCGTCCAGCCATCCGTGCAGGCGTATCCCAATCAGCGGAAAGAGCATCGGACGGACCGACGATAGCGCATCTCAACCCGGCCGGAGCGTTCTGGGGGCGTCTGACCCGATCTTCAAGAAGACCGTAGATCAGCTAAAAGCGGAGGGACAGCGCCGGACCCCAGGCGACGTTCTGATCCATCCGGATCGGCGCCAGGTTGAACGCGACGCCGACCGGCAACCCCAGCCGCTGGGCGAGAGCGCGGTTGTAGTTGGTGCACGACGAATACGAGTCGACGAGCCCGTAGATCCGCCCGGCCAGGATCATGCCGACACCAAGGAGAACGGGCGTCGCATCGAAGCTGCCGTTGGTCGTCGTGGTGCCGTCGGGGTTGGTCGTGATCTGGCTCTCGAGGTCCCACACGATGACCACGACCCCGCCGATCATGAGGCCCCAAGTGATCAAGGCGCCGATGCCGTGATCGGCGTACACGCTGCCGACGCCCGGAACCAGAAACTCCAGCAGCAGGGCGATGGCGCCGTTCTTCTTCTCGTTGTCGTAAAACATCATCGCCTGGGGGCTCACCCCGTGCGAGTTGCCGTACGCACTGCCGTAGGGGGCGCCACCGTATGGGGCGCTGCCATACGGGCTGCCGCCAATGGGCGCGACCGGCGCCGCGGCCTGGGGCGGGTTGCCGTCCCAGGTCGCCGAGGGCGCGTCGGCGTAGGCGCGGGAGCCGCAAGCCAATACGACCAATGCCAGAATCGAACAGGCCAACAGTCGCATTTTTCGATTCTAACGCAATCGCGGACGCCACACGAGCGGCTGCGCGCGTCCGGATTCGCAAGACCTCGGGCCACCTCATAGAATTCGCCAATGCGATCGGCGCCCGTCGATCTATATGCGCTGCTAGGCGTGTCCCGCTCCGCGACGGCGGCGGATCTGCGGCGCGCGTACCGACAGCTGGCGCTCCGGCATCATCCAGATCGGGCCGGGCCGGCCAGCGCGCCGCTGTTCGCTCAGATCGCGGAGGCCTATCGGATGCTTTCGAATCTGACCGCCCGGGCCGCCTACGACGCCCACCTCTTCGAGCGCGAGACGATGCACGGGCGGCAAACGACCGCGACCGGGGGCGATGGTAGCAGCTGGTCCGTTTCTCAGACCGGATGGGCGGCCACCTGGCAGCGAAGGGTCGTCGACCTCTTGCCGCGTCTGACGGGGACGATAGGAGAGCTGGTCGCCGCCGGCGTGGCGCGCGTCGATCCGGCGGGCACGCTGGAGCTCGATCTGTCGGCGGCCGAGTCGGTCTCGGGCGGCACGGCGATCGTCACCCTGTCGATTCGAATGCCCTGTCCGACCTGCGGCGGCCTCGCCAGCCCGCGCGGCGTCTGGTGTCGCCGCTGCGAGTACGAGGGCCAGGTGACGGAGGCGGTCCCGATTCGCATCCCGATCCCGCCAAGCGCGCGCGATGGGCAGACGTTCAGCGCCGCCGCCCCACGACCCGGCGCCCCGCCGCAGCGGGTGCGGATTCGTGTTCCGGGCTGAACGTCCTATAGACTTCGCCCACCCGGAATGCGCGTTCTGTTGCTCACCGCTCCGATGGTCCAGCTCAACACGCCCTACCCGGCGACCGCTTATCTGACGGGATTTCTGCGCCAGCACGCCGCCGGGTTGGGCGTGGAGGTCGCGCAGGCTGATCCGGCGCTGGAGCTCTTTCTGGGTCTCTTCTGTCGTAAGGGCCTCACCCGGGTCCGGGATGCGCTGCCGAGGCGGGCGCGCGCCGCGCGTTCCAGGCGCGTCCGTGGGGCCGCCGTCTCCGCAACGCGTTCGGTGGCTTCGTTCGTCGCGCAGGCGCCGCGCTACCTCGAAACGATCGACGCGGTCATCGGTTTCCTGCAGGGACGCGATCCCGACTTGGCGCAGCGGATCGCGGGGCGCGGGTTTCTGCCCGAAGGTCCGCGCTTCGATCCGCTGGTGGACGCCCTGCGGGACGACGGCGAGACGAGACATCCGCTGGCCTCCGCGTTTGGCGCCCTCGGCCTCGGCGATCGGGCCAAGCATCTCGCCAGCCTCTACGTCGACGACATCGCCGACGTCATTCGCGACGGGATCGATCCCCGTTTCGAGCTGTCGCGCTACGCCGAGAAGCTGGCCACCAGCGCCGCCAGCTTCGATTCACTGCAGGGCGCGCTGGACGCGCGGTCCACGCTGGTCGACGAGATCCTGGACGGCATCAGCGCGGCCTTGCTCGCGCGCCACCGGCCGGATCTCGTCGGTATCACGGCGCCGTTTCCCGGCAATGTCTACGGCGCGTTCCGGATCGCGCGCGCCATCAAGGCGCTGGCGCCCACGGTCCGCCTGGTCCTCGGGGGCGGCTACGTCAACACCGAGCTGCGGGATCTGCGCGAGCCGAGGGTGTTCGACTACTTCGACTACCTGACGCTGGACGACGGCGAGCGGCCGCTGCTGAGCCTGATCGCGCATCTGCGATCGGCCGGAGAGCCGACACCGCCGCCGCCCCTTTTCCGGACCTTCGTCCGGGAAGGTGGCGCGATCGTGTTCAAGACCGATGCCGCGCAGCACGACATCCCGCACAAGGACACCGGCACGCCGACCTACGACGGGTTGCCGCTGGATCGTTACGTCTCCCTGTTCGAGATGCTGAACCCGATGCACCGGCTCTGGTCGGACGGCCGCTGGAACAAGCTGACGCTGGCGCACGGCTGCTACTGGAAGAAGTGCAGCTTCTGCGACGTCTCGCTCGACTACATCGGCCGCTACGAGATCGCCTCGGCCGATCTGCTGGTCGATCGCATCGTCGCGCTCTGCCAGGAGACCGGCCAGACCGGGTTTCACTTCGTCGACGAGGCCGCGCCGCCGGCCACGCTGCGGGCGCTGGCGGAGCGGCTGATCGCGCGCGGGGTGGTGATCTCCTGGTGGGGCAATATCCGGTTCGAGAAGGCCTTTACCCCGGCGCTGGCCGCGCTGCTGGCCCGGTCGGGCTGCATCGCGGTGACGGGCGGCCTGGAGGTGGCGTCCAATCGGCTGCTCGAGCTGATGCACAAGGGCGTCACCGTCGAGCAGGTCGCGCGCGTCGCCCGGGCGTTCACCGACACCGGGGTCATGGTACACGCCTATCTCATGTACGGTTTTCCGACCGAGACCGAGCAGGAGACCATCGACGCGCTGGAGCGGGTCCGGCAGCTGTTCGCGCAGGGGTGCATCCAATCGGCGTTCTGGCACCGGTTCGCCGCCACCGCCCACAGCCCGATTGGCCTTCACCCCAAGCGGTTTGGCATCCGTTTGCTGCCGGAGCCGACCCGATTCGCGCGCAACGAGATCCCCTTCGAGGATCCGACCGGAACCGATCACGATTTTCTGGGTCGTGGCCTGCGCAAGGCGCTCTACAACTACATGCATGGCGTCGGGCTCGACATCGATCTGCGGTCGTGGTTTTCGGAGCCTTCGGAGGCCTCGCACGACCCCGGTGGCCGGCGGCCGCGTTCGCGCGCTGGCCGCCGCGCCGTCCCCGCCATCCGGCGGGTGCCCACCCCCAAGGTGCCGCGCGATCTGATCTCGAACGCCTTGCGCGAGGCTTGAAGCGACGTGCCGGCAAAATCCTGGTTTCCGACCCTCATCTACGAGTCCCCCTTGCAGGCGCGGGGCAACCGGGCGTTCGCGCGTTCGCTGCTGGAGGATTGCCACAAGGTTCGGGCGCACGATCGCGCGGGGCAGCGCTGGTGCCGGGAAAACTATCCCGCCGGGTACACCTCGTACGGGACGCTCTGTAACCTCCACCAGACGTTCTCGACGTTCATGGAGCTGGAAAAGAAGATTCGCGTGCACGTGCAACGGTTTGCGCGGCGGCTCGACATGAATCTCCAGGGGGCGCGGCTGCAGATGACCGATTGCTGGGTGAACGTCATGTCTCGCCACGCGGTTCACCCGCTGCATCTGCATCCGCTCGCGGTGGTGAGCGGCACCTACTACGTCGCCACGCCGCCCGGGTGCTCGCGCATCCGCTTCGAAGATCCGCGCCTCGACAAGTTCATGGGCGCGCCGCCCAAACGCAGCGAGTGCCGGCCCGAGAACCGCCAGCAGATCTTCCGCGAGGTCGAGGTCGGCAAGCTGATCTTGTTCGAGAGCTGGCTGCGCCACGAAGTCGCCTCCAACCCCAGCGCCGGCGAGCGGGTCAGCGTCAGCTTCAATTACAACTGGATCTGAGGTCGCTCCGTCACATTTCCATGTTGTCCATGCGG
>CAYTTF010000149.1:0-10467 GCA_964440665.1 uncultured Myxococcales bacterium
TCTGGCTGAGCAGCACGAACACCGACAGGATGATCGCCTCCAGCGACACGCACATCGTCAGGAACCCATAGGGGAAGGGATCCCACCCGCCGATGGCGGTGTGTGACAGCGGACCGCTGTTGAGCAAAATCCAGACGGCGAACACGAAGCAATGAATGAACAGGAAGGGGAGGCTGCCGCTGAATTCCGAGATCCAGTCGGCGGCCTTCATGACGGCAGTCCGGCGGTCCTCGACTTCTTCGTTGACGTCGCGGGAGACGGTATGGCGCAAAAGGCGCGTCGCCTCGCGCAGCCGCTTCCCCGTCGCGGTGAGCAGATCCATCGCCGCCGCCGGGTGCTGGCGCAAGAGACCTTCCAGATACTCGCGATCGACCCGGACCGCTTCGAGATCCTCGGTCACCAGCGCAGAGGCCGTGCGCGGACCCGGATCGATGAGCGAGATCTCGCCGAAGAACCCGCCCGCGCGCGAGGTCTCGAGCAGGATGCGCTCGCCGGTGTCGTTCTTGAAAAAAATTTCGACCTCTCCCGCGCGGACCACATAGAGGGCATCGCCCGGGTCGCCGTAGCTGAACAGCATCGTACCCGCCGGGCTCGTGATGGTCTCGACCCGGGTCGCGAGCGACGCCCGCTCCTCGGCGTCGAGGAGCTGGAAGAGCGGAACGTCGGCGAGGATCTCGGGGTCGATGCTCATGGGCAGCTCGCGGCGCGGGGGTGCGGGGTAAGGATCGGCCGCGACTATCGCACAGGTCGGACGCGGGCCGCGCCGGACCCACGCCTTGACAATGGCAGCGACGGGCGCCACAGACTGGAGAACATCGATGAGAATCGGGCGCGCGAACTTCTTGAACCTGGGCCTGGTCATCCTCTCGTTTGCGCTGGCGGCCGCGCTTTACAACCGACTGCCAGCATCGATGCCCATCCACTGGAATGCGAGAGGAGAAGCGAACGGCTTCGCCCCGAAGTCGTGGGGCGCCTTTCTGATGCCCGGCGTGATGGCGGGCTCCTATCTGCTCTTGCTGGTCGTTCCACGGATGTCGCCCCGTGGCTTTGGCGTCGAACGCTTCCAGCGCGTCTTCGAGATCTTCCAGACGACGATCTTGGCTTTTCTGTTGCTGATGACGGTGCTGATCCTGCTCGCCGGTGTCGGCGTTAAGGTCCCGATGGATCGTGCGGTTTACGCCGGCGTCGGTCTGCTCTTCGTGGTCTTGGGCAACTTCATGGGGAAGGTCACCCGGAACTTCTTCGTCGGCATCCGCACGCCCTGGACCTTGGCCAGCGACGAGGTCTGGCTGCGAACGCATCGCCTGGGGGGCAAGCTCTTCGTCCTGGCGGGCCTCGGCCTCTGCGCGTCCGGCCTGCTGGGCGGGGGCCTCGTCCCCCTGCTTGCCGCGATCGCGATCGCGGGTGTCGTTCCCGTGATCTACTCCTACGTTCTCTACCGCCGCATCGAAGGTACGCGGACCGATGCTAGAGTTCCCCCGGGACGCCGACCTTGGAGCGAATGACGCGAGAACAGATGGTGGCCGAATTCGGCGAGCCCGGCGTCGAGAACGCGACGCTCATGGATCTGATCGAGGTCGATCCGGTCTCGGCCGACGTCGTTCTGGTCATGATCGAGCGTCGCCCCTGGGGAACGGACCCGCGGCAGGTGCGGCAGATCGAGGAGAAGATCAACCGCTACCTCGCGTATGCGCTGGACGGTCATCTGGCCGAGCACTACCCGCAGTACCAGGGCAAACGCGTTGCGATCCGCCTCGACTGCGCCGAGGCGCCCACCGGTGAGGCGCTGCGATTCGTGGGCGCGGCCGAGCACGCCACGTCGGCCCACGGCGTCGGCTTCGTCGTGAAGGTCACCTCGCCGCCGAGGTGAAGCCGGTCCCTTGCCCTCGCGCAACGGAACCTTAGAATTCCGGGAGCGAAGGGGGCGCGCGAAATGCAGAAGGTCGTGGCCGGAATGACGATGTCGGTGGACGGCTATGTCAACGATCGCAACGGCGACACGAGCCGTCTCTATCCCAACCTCGACAAGATCCGCGAGCTGTCCATCGTCAAGGAGGCGATCGAGACGACCGGGGCGGTGCTCATGGGGCGCCGGTCCTACGAGATGGCGAACGGCGATCTGACGGGCTACGAGTTCCAGACGCCGATCTTCGTGTGTACGCATCACGCCCCGGAGCGGGTCCCCAAAGGGCAGAACGAGAACCTGAAGGTCATCTTCATCGGCGAGGGGATCGAGATGGCGGTCGCGCGAGCGCGCGACGCCGCCGGTCCCAAGAACGTTCAGGTGGTGGGCGGCGTGGACGTCATTCAGCAGCTCCTGCAGAAGGGGCTGGTGGATGAGCTGGTCATCGGCCTCGCCCCCGTGCTGCTGGGCGGCGGCCTGCGCCTCTTCGATCGGGCCGAAGACGCGGGGATCGTCCTGGAGCAGATCGAGGTGATCGCGGCGCAGGGCCGGACCGACGTGCGATTCCGCGTCATCGGCGGCGGCCGGCTCTAGTCTAGCGCGCACCTCCGCGGGAGGGCGGCGGCGCCGCTTTAGCTGGCTTCAGGTCGATCGCGCGGTCGGCGGTTGGGGCGCGCCGGTCACGGTGGCCACGATCTGATAGAGGTTGAGGTAGCGGGCGCGGAACGCCGCGGCGCTGCTCAGCAAATAGAATTTCCACTGGCGATAGAAGGTGTCGCCGTAGCGCGCCCGCAGATCGGGCCAGGCGGCGTCGAAGTTCTCCCACCAGGCCATCAGCGTTCGGTCGTAGTGCGGGCCGATGTTCTGCACGTCCTCGGCGACCAGGATCTTCTCCATCGCGGTCGTCAGCTGGCCCAGGGTCGGGATGACGGCGTTGGGGAAAATGTATTTGTGGAACCAGGGGTCAATCTGCGCGCGCACCTGGTTGCCGCCGATGGTGTGCATGAAGATGATGCCGCCGGGCGCCACGCGGCGGGCGCAAAGCTCCATGTACCCCCGGTGGTTCTTGGGTCCCACGTGCTCGAGCAGACCGATCGACACCACCGCGTCGTAGGTCCCGGTCGCGTTGCGGTAGTCGTCGAGGCGAATTTCGATCGGGAGCGCCGCGTGGTGTTCCTTCACCCAGGCGACCTGCTCGCGCGAGACGGTGTAGCCGACCACGCTGGCGCCGTAGCGCTCGGCGGCGAACGAGGCGAAGCCGCCCCAGCCGCAGCCGAGATCGAGGACGCGCATCCCCTTGGCGAGGCCGATCTTGCGACAGACCAGATCCAGCTTGGCTTCCTGCGCGGCGTCGAGCGTGTCGGCGTTTTTGAAATAGGCGCAGGTGTACATCATGCTTTTGCCGAGCATCGGCCGATAGAGATCGTTGCCGATGTCGTAGTGGCGCTCGCCGACCTCGAAGGGGCGGGCGGTTTGCAGGTTGAAGAGCCGCGCCCGGATCGCCTGCGACAGCAAGACCCAGCTCTCGCGCACCACCATGTCGAGGCGCGCCCGCAGGATCCGATCGATCATCTGGTCGAGCGCCGGACAGTCCCACCACCCTTCGACGTAGGCCTCGCCGACGCCCAGGGTGCCGTCGCGCAACACCCGCGCGTAGAGGCGCTCGTCGTGGACCTGGGGATCCCAGGGGTTGCTGCCACCGACGGTGACGCCGGCGCCCGCGAAGAGCTCGCGCACCAGATCGGCGGCAGGCCGGCCCTCGAGGACGGCGCGGAGTTTTTGTGCGATGCCGGTCATGCGGCGCGCCCGCTCTCGCGTTCCTTGCGGGGCCACCGGTCGGCGACGGCGAGCGCCAGATCGATCAGCCTCGGCGCCGGCAGACGCGCGCCCGAGAACATCCAGGCGAAGCCGCTGGCGATCGCGCGACGGCCGATCCCGTCGACCTGGCCGGCGGAGCGTGCCGGGCGGCCGAGCGCGCTGGCCGCCTCGCGCAGACGGAAGACCCGCCGGTAGTCCACCAGGATCGGGTGGGCGCGCAGTCGCGCCGGGTAGCTGGCGGGCGCGCCCTCAAGGATCGCCTCGGCCAAGAGGCGCCCGGACAGCACCGCCGGCAGGATCCCCTCCGCGGTCAGCGGTTGTGACAGCCCCAAGGCATCGCCCACCAGATAGGCTCCGCCCTTGCCATCCGCGTCGACGCGAGCGGCGCCATCGAGGTGCGCCGGATCGTAGAGGTAGTAGGCGTGGCCTTTCATCGCGTCGAGCTCGGGCGCGTTTTCGGGCGGGATGTGGCCGGCCCGACTGAAATGCGCGCGGGCCTTCTGCCAGGCCGCGCGCACCTCGTTCGGATCGACGGTGCCGGCGCCGACGTTGATCCAATCGGTCTTGGGCACGTTCCAGGAGTAGCCGCGCAGATCGTCGTGCAAGAGCAGCTCGGGCTCGCCGTCGCGGCCGATGCGGGTGCGGGCGACGGCGGCCGGATCGGCGCGGAACTCGTGCTCCTGCGCGGCGACCGGACCGCTCGGACGGGGCGGCGGGAAGAGCCGCGCCACGGGACAGTGCGTGCCTCCGGCGCCGACCAGGTGGCGCGCGCGGAAGTCGCCTACCGCCCAGAGCCCATCGGTGTCGCGGGCGATGGAGCCCGCCGAAACGCCGAGGTGAAGCTCCGCGCCGCACCGGCGCAGCAGGAAGTCGTCCAGCTCGAATCGCCGGATGAACCAGCCGTGGCAGGCGATCGCGCGGTCCTCGCCGCCGTAGCGGACGTGGCAGGTGCGCCATTCCCAAAGGCCCCCCGGATAGTCGCGCGGCGTGAGGCCGAGCGCGTCCCAGATCGGCGTCGACAGCCAGCCGCCGCACAGCTTGACACGTGGAAACTCCGCCCGGTCGACGACCGCGACCTTGGCGCCGCCGCCAACCAGGAAGCGCGCGCAGGTGCTGCCCGCCGGCCCGCCGCCGACGATGAGAACATCGTGGACCATCCCCACCCGGAACCTAGCACCGACCCGCGGTCGAGGTGGGCGCGACGGACCGACCGGCAGTCGAAAAGATGGTTACCTTGCCCCCATGACCCAGAACCGCGGCGCGGAGGCGATTCGCGACGCCGGCGCGATTCCCAGCATTGGCACGACCTTGCGGGGGACCTATCGCATCGTTCGCCCGCTCGCGGAAGGCGGCTGCGGAGACGTCTGGGTGGCCGCCCACACGCGGCTCGGCTCCGAGGTCGCGGTCAAGATCCTGCATCCCGGCCTGGCCAGTGCGGCCGAGGCGCTGGACCTGTTTCGCCAGGAGGCGGACATCATGTCCGCGCTGCGACATCCCCACGTCGTGCAGATCCTGGACTTCAACGTCACCGAGAGGGGCGTTCCTTTTCTCGTGATGGAGCTTCTGGAGGGGCGATCGCTTTCGCAGGGCATGATCCCCGGCCAGCCGTTCGATCCGCTCACCGCGGTCCACATCATCGATCAGATAGCGCAGGCGCTGGAGGCGGCGCACGCGCACGGGATCGTCCACCTGGATCTCAAGCCCGACAATGTCATCTTGCTCGCGATCGACGGCCGCGACGATTTCGTCAAGGTCATCGACTTCGGGATCTCGCGTGCGAGATGGCGCGCCGGTATGATCGACGATTCGCTGGTGACGGGTACGCCCGAGTTCATGGCCCCCGAACAGGCGCGCGGGGAGGGCGAAGAGATCGATTACAGGGCCGACCAATTCTCTCTGGCCGCGGTCGCTTACACGTTGCTGACGGGCCGCGAGCCCTTCCAGGGGCCCGATCTGGCCGCGTTGCTTCATCAGGTCATCTACAAGACGCAACAGCCACCGTCGGAGGTGGCGGCCTGGCTGGACGCTCGGGTGGATGCCGTGATCGAACGGGCCATGTCCAAGCGCGCGGTCGATCGCTACCCAGGCGTCCGGGACTTCTCCGAGGCGCTGCGCGCCGCGGTTGAAAGCGTCGTCGGTGCGCCGCAGGTCGATCGGCTCGCCACGCCGGTTCCGCTCGCTTTCGTTTCGTCCGAGCTTGCCGTGTCTTCGACGGGGCGGGAGACCCGGCGGTTCATCCGGAGGGCGAGCCGGAAGATCAGAACGTCGAGGTCCGGGCCGGTCTTGCTGGCGCTGGCCGCTGTGGCGGCGTTCGCCTGGTTCTCACCGGCCACGCGCGACACCACGCGCGCCGCCTGGCAGCGCGCCCGAGGTGAGGCACGCCGGGTGGTCGGGTCCGCGGGTTGGAGCCGGGCGACCGCGGCGTCGAACTCCGGCGCCGCTCCGTCGCGATAGCCGGTCCGTCCCCACTACGACCGGCCACAAAAACGACCGCGCGCGGGTCGCCGTTACGGCAAGGTCACGAGCTCGTCCGCGCCTGACCAGGTCCCGGCAACCAGCTGAGGCTCGCGGGCGTGCCGTCACGCCATCGCCCGCGCCTCAGTCGTGGGTCTGGACGGGGACCGGGGTGCCGTCGTCGTCCCAGACGTCCCCGCTCGAGACCAGCGTGGTCTGGGTGCTCTTGAGAATCGGGCAGTCGTAGAACGAATTGCGGCCGAAGCGGTTGTTGCTGGTGTTCACGGTCAGCGAGGCGGCGACCTTGTGCGCGAAGTTGAAGGTGCAGCCGCCGCCGTCCGCCCAGTTCGAATCGATGTGAAGGTCGCTCACCGCCCCGAAGTCCTGGGTGACCTGGATGGCCGCGTTCTGATCCGTCGCCGCCACCAGCTGGTTGCCGACGATGTGGATGCCGGTGCCCGAGAGGATCTGGATGCCGTCGTTGTGGGTGGGGCCGCCCCCCTGGTTCGGATCCGACGCGAACGACACCAGGTCGTGAATGTAGGAACACTCGACGCTGTCGTTCGAGTCGGCCTTCATGCCGTCGACGCCGCCGTGGATGTTCATCCGCCGCGCGATGAAGTTCTGGCCCCACATGCCGTCGACCGTCGCCGACGGCGACGCGACGGCGATCTCGGTGTCCTCGATGACCACGTCGGTTCCCGACTTGACGTTGATGACGCCCGCGTTCGAGTCGGTCGCGTGGCCGCGCACGATCGACCGCGTGACGTGCACGTGGCTGGCTTGGATGGTGAGGAATCCGTGAATGTCCTGGGCGTCGATGGTGGTGTTGTCCTGGGTGACGGTGACGTCCTGGTTGACCACGGTCAGTGTCACCCCTGCCGGCACGCCGGTGTTGGTCGCGTCGGGTTTCGCGCCCGGACAGGGACGGGTGCCGCCGTCGGTGCCCGCGATCGGCGCGCCGCCGGCGCCCGAGCCGGCCACCCCGCTGCCCCCGCGCCCGGCCGAGCCGCTCGCGCCGGCGATGGCGCCCGCGCCGGCCGAACCGCCGGCGCCCGCCGTCCCCGCGCCGGCCGCGCCGGCATCCGATACCTGCGAAGCGCCTCCACCGCAGCCGGCCGCGCCGAGCAAAGCGACGACCAGCGTCGCCGTGATCGCACGACGGGGGACGAGGGCCATCGTCCTTCATTGTCCGCCTGGCGCCGCTGCCGAGCAACAGCGGCGCGAAGTCAGTCCGAGGCGCCGGTCGGCCGCGCCCCGGATTCTTCGCGCTGCTGGGCGGCCTTGCCCTCGACCAGCTGCTTCTCCTTGCGGACCAACGCCTGTTGCTCGTCGACGAACCAGAAGGCGACGCGCAGGAACGCCGCGATAACGGTCACGAGGATCGACGACAGAAACCATCTCAGGAGGCTCGCCCCCCATCCGGGCGGAAGCGCGACGTCGATCGCGTAGGTCCCGGTCAGAGGCACCAGGATGAACGCGAAGCTGTGAGAGATGCAGTACGGACAAGAGACCAGATACCCCCGCCAGGTTGTCTTGCCGCCCAGGCGCACGCGCAACGGTTCGAAGAGACGTTCCCGCGTGACGGTCTGAGACAGACCCATCACCACCGCCGAGACCGCCAGCAGCTGAGCGACGCTTGTTTGCATTCCGTCCGCGAACCCGTGGATCGCCCCTCGAACGGAGAAGCTAGGGTCGCCGCTTTGCGGGCGCCAGCCCCGGAGCGCCAGATTGCGACAGGTGGGCCTCGGTGACGTCGCGGCGGGGAACCCCGCTACGCGCAAGCGAAAGACGCTTTGGCGTTCGTCTGCGGCCGCCGCGCTCTGGGCGTCGGCAGGTGGACGCCTTCGTGCTCGAGCAACCAGCGCTTTCGTTCGATGCCGCCCCCGTAGCCCGTCAGCGAGGCGTCGGAGCCGATGACCCGATGGCAAGGAACCACCAGGGCCACGGGATTGGCGCCGTTGGCGAGGCCGACGGCCCGAACCGCCTTGGGCCGCCCGATGCTCGCAGCGAGCCGTCCGTAGCTGCTGGTTTCGCCTACCGGAATGGCGCGCAAAGCTTTCCAGACGTCGCGCTGAAACGCCGTGCCCCCGGTTTGAGTTCGAAGCGCCTCGATCGCCGAGAGCTCGCCGGCGAAATACGCCTCGATCGCGCGGCGTGCATTTGAAATCCGCGGCGACGCCTCGAGGCGCGTGGCGCCGGCGCCGTAATGGCGGCCCAGCAACTGTTGCATCCGCGCCTCGTGATCTTCCCAATCGAGGCTGCGCAGACGCTCCCGCTCGTCCGTCAACAGAAGCATCAGCCCGGTCGGGGTCGGGATGCGCTCCATGAAGAATCGCTGGCCGTTCACGGTTTGGTTCGCCATGGCAAGACGGTAGCGCGCGGGCGCGCCGGCGCTGGCGATTTTCGGACCTCTAAGCCGGACACGTCCGGGCCCGCGGCGCGCCTGAGGGCCGTCGGTGGCCGGCCGAAGAGCTCCAGGAACTTCTCGTTGAATCGGCGCAGGCTTCCGAAGCCGGCCGCCATCGCGATCTCCGTCATCGGCCGCCGCGTCTCCTGAACCAGCTGTTTCGCGAGCAGCACCCGCCGGGTCTGGGCGACCGCGATGGGCGAGGCGCCGAGGTGCTGATCGAAGAGACGCCGCAGCTGTCGCTCGCCGATGCCGACCCGACCGGCCAACGCGTCGACGTTGGTCTCGTCGAGGGCGCCCATCTCGATCAGCGAAAGGGCGCGCGAGACGGTGTTCGACGTGCCGAGCCAGGCGCCGCGATCGGGCGCCGTCTCCGGACGGCATCGCAGGCACGGCCGGAACCCGGCCTCCTGCGCCGCCGCGGCGCTGGGAAAGAAGGCGACGTTCCGGGAGCGCGGCGTGCGGGCGGGACAGACCGGCCGGCAATAGATCCCGGTCGTCTTGACGCCCGTGAAGAAACGGCCGTCGAAGCGCGCATCGCGGACGGAGACGGCGCGGTAACAGGCGTCGTGGTCGAGATCCATGCTTTGGGGTGGCTCTATTTCGTGCGCGCGGCTGGCGGTTTTCGGACGCGAACCTCCGGAGTGTGACTCAGCGCGGGCGACTCTGCCTTCCCGTTCGGGCCGATATCTGCTAGTTGGCGCTGGATGAGTCGAATCTATCGCCAGCTTCCTCCGCCGGGCACGCGCCTCGGCATCGCGTTTTCGGGTGGGCTCGACACCCGCTGCGCCGTCGCCTGGCTGGCGGAGAAGGGCCTCGAGGTCTACTGCTACACGGCCGATCTCTCCCAGCCCGACGAGGCCAACCCGGCCGACATTCCTCCGGTCGCGCTCGACCACGGCGCCGTCGTCGCCCGCATGGTCGACTGTCGCGAGGCCCTGGTGCGCGAGGGCCTGATCGCCATCCAGTGCGGCGCCTTTCACCTGAGCGCGGGCGGTAAGAAATATTTCAACACCACCCCGCTCGGGCGGGCCGTGACCACCACCGCCATCGTGCGCGCCATGCGGCAGGACGACGTCCACGTCTTCGGCGACGGGTCGACCCACAAGGGAAACGATATCCAGCGTTTCTACCGCTACGGCATCCTGGTCGACCCGCAGCTCAAGATCTACAAGCCCTGGCTGGACGCCGCGTTCGTGACCGCGTTCGGCGGGCGCAAGGAGATGAGCGAGTACCTCATCAAGCGCGGCAAGCCCTACCGCATGGGCGTCGAGAAGGCCTACTCGACGGACTCGAACATGTTGGGCGCCACCCACGAAGCCAAGGATCTCGAGTACCTCGACAAGGGCATGCGCATCGTCGAGCCGATCATGGGCGTGGCGTTCTGGGATCCCAAGGTCGCGGTCGCGTCCGAGGAGGTGACCGTCACCTTCGAGCAGGGCCAGCCGGTGGCGCTCAACGGCCGGCGATTTGCGACGCTCTACGACCTGTTCATGGAGGCGAACCGGATCGGCGGTCGCCACGGTCTGGGGATGAGCGACCAGATCGAAAACCGCGTCATCGAGGCCAAGAGCCGCGGCATCTACGAGGCGCCGGCGATGGCGCTCCTGCACATCTGCTACGAGCGGCTGCTCTCCGCCGTCCACAACGAGAACACGCTGGATCTCTACTTCACCCTGGGACGGCGCCTGGGGCGGATCCTCTACGAAGGCAAGTGGTACGACCCGGAGGCGCTGATGCTCAAGGACGGGCTGACGCGCTGGGTGGCGCCGGCGATCACCGGCGAGGTGGCGCTGGAGCTGCGGCGCGGCGACGACTACACCATCCTCTCGACGCGCGCGCAGTACATGAGCTACGCGCCCGAGAAGCTGTCGATGGAGCG
>CAYTTF010000150.1:0-10434 GCA_964440665.1 uncultured Myxococcales bacterium
CCAGGTAGGGCCTCATCACGTTGGCGACGCGCACGGCGCCGGCGGCGCGGGTGAGATCGTCGACCGATCGCCGGGAGCGTCGGTACTCGCGAAGAGTTTCGAGCGCGACATCGAGCCCGATCTTGTTTCGGTACTTGAAGCAGTCGGCCACCGTTCGGGCAGCCGTCGTGATCTTGACCGGGACGCCCTCGATGACGTGAGTTTCGAACCCATGTTCGAGAGTGGAGTGGGAGAAGCGAACAATCCGAAGTGGCAGATCGGCGACGGTCGGCTTGCGGTCCTTCACCCCGATGGCCAGCCAAGTCTCGAAGGGCGCCTGAGTGCCGATGCCGTGAAACTGGAGCGCCGACAGGAGGCACACGACCCCACCCGGAACCCGCAGGGCAGCAGCGGCAAGCCCATGGTGTTCGGTGGCCTGGAACCCCGCCGAGACGTAAAGGCCGCGCCCCACCCGCACGAGCTTCCCGGCGTCGACCAGCCGGCGGATTTCCGGACGGGACGTGCCCCTAGCTTCGAGGTCGCGGGTGCGCATAAGGCCACGTCCCGGGCGCCGCTCGGGGTGACTCAGACGGGACCGCGTATTACGTTTCGTCGGCATTTAACAATAACTACCGACATATAGTACGGCGGCCCGAGGGCCGGAACAAGCTCACTTCAAAAGGCGCTACGCTTTTCCACAGCACCTACCCGGGAGGCATCGCACAAAGGTAAACCAGAGGTGACGTTTCGTGCACTTCGACTCCGATGGGCGGCGGGTCCGCTCCTGCGCACGAGCAAGTTTAGTGAACATTCACGCAAAGCGGATCGGCGAGCGCTGCCGAAACGACGGAGGTGATGTCGGCGACGAGCCGCTGGACGCCTGCCGGCGTAGTGTCGCAGGTCGGCGTCGCAGTCGCGCACTCGTGCCCGACAACAACGGAGAAGCCGCTGCTGGCGGTGCCCGTTTCGTCCCTGAAGCTGAACGTGGGTGCGCCGGTCGCCCGATCTCCATACACGGGAGCCGGTACCGCCATGAGGGCCCTCTGGACGTCGGCGTCGGCAATGTCGGCGTTTAGGTCCGAGACGTCGAAGATGCCCGGGCTGTCGCAAGCAGGAAACGGAACGGTGCAACTCCTCCCGACGTCGCTTCCCGAGAGTGACGGGAAGACCAGGTTCACGCCGGTTCCAGGCCGATAGAAGTACCCGGCTTGCCCGCTGGGCATGCTGAAATAGTAGTCCTTGCCGGTGGTACACGGGACGCAGGCCGAGGGGGGACAGGAAGTGACGCCAGGCAAGGCGCAGGCGCAGCGCCCGCCGCAACCCAGGACTGGCACCGCGGCCCCAACGGCATAGGCCAAGCCGCCGTATTCGCAGCCGCTGCCGTCGTCGCCCGAAACGTCGAGACAGCGCCCGGTGTAGTGACTCTTGGGGCCCGTGCCGCAGCTGCACGTGCCGTCTGGGAAGCAGTAGGGATCATTTGGGCCCGAGATCGTTGGGTCCTCGTTGCAAGTCTGGCCGCTGCCGCAGGCGCGCGGGAATAGCGGCGACCCTCCATCCGGGCAAGGCGTGTACGAGCAGACGGCGACTCCGCGCGGGTCGCAGGTGCAACTGCTGCAACCGATAGCAAACGTGTCCCCCGCCTGAAACCGGCTGCCGTTGTAGAGGCAGCCGCCGCCATCCGGAGCTCCGCCGTCTGGCGAGCATCCACTCGCAGGGCAGCCGCCCGCACCGCCCGAGCCGGCGCTGCTCCCGTTCGGATTCCCCGCGGCGCCGCCTGTTACGCCCCCGCCGTCCGTAACCGAGCCCCCCGAGCCGCCCGCCGATCCCCCGCCCGCGGAATTACCCGCTGTGGGCGGCGAGTGGCAAGCCGCGAGCGCGAGGAGCGGCACCACGAGCGCCCAGCTTACCGACATCCGCGCCCGCAATACTTTCGTTTCCGGCAGGCGAACCGCGCGCAGCACCGATCGTACGAGTCGTCGAACGCCAGTTGAAACGCCCGGCAAGCAGGTCATCCAGCGCCACCATCGGCTCCGCCCCCGCCCGCTCCCCCGTCCGATCCACCTCCGCCGTCAGATCCACCGCCTCCGCCCCACCCACCTCCGTCGTTCGAACCACCGCCGTTGTCGCCGCTGAAGCCTGCGGAGCCGGCGTCGTGACCCTGATGACCGCCGAACGAGCCTCCATGAACCCCGCCGGGGAGATAGTTCCAAGCATTCTCCCAAACCAGGATTGCCGCTCCGGTCGTGGGATCCACCGAGCGTCGGACCCGCTGCTCCCGGAGCACGTAGCGGACGGCCAGGAAGCTTCCTGGTACAACCCAAAGCAAGATCGTCTGCGCGATCTTCTGTGGCCGTTCGAAGATCGGGCTCGCCCATAGCCGCCGGAGAGTGACCAAGTTGATCACCACGACGAAAGCAGCGATTGCGCAGAGCACCCAGCTACTCGGCGTCATGCACTTATTGTCGCACAGGGATCGCCATGCAACGCTCGACGGTCCAGGCCAGATCGGCCCGTAAGTTCGCTCGAAATTCGAAGCATTACCGCTGGAACCGACGAGAACTGCTGACGTTTCTCCGCCTGCGGTAACGTTTGCTGATCGTAAGTTAATGACTTCGCTAGGCTATTTGTCGGAATCGCACTCAGGAGGCCGACGGTTCGATCCCGTTCATCTCCACGATTTTCATTCGGTTTTTTTGGTCGGATTCGGTCTCAGGGACGGTTTAGGGAACGATTGGGGAACGATTGCCCGCATTCAGGGGTGCTCAGGAGGCACGTTTCCCTCCCGTCATCACTTCCAGCGCCCGTCGCTGCTGGACGCCCGCCACCGCATCCCGCTGGGCGTAGCTCTCGGCCGCGGTCTTGAAAGACCCGTGTCCGAGCGCTGCCGCCACCGCGTGTGAGGTGATCCCGCTGTCCACGGCAAGGGTGCTGTGCAGGCCCCGCATGGCATGGGCGGGCAGGAGCGCCTCGTCGTCTTCGTTCACCTCAGAATCTTACTCGACCAACCGGAGGCTCAGGCTCGCGTCACGCCGACAACTTCCCCTTAGACGGTATGCCGGCCACGTCTATCGAAAGCTCGACGGTCGGGGGCTGAATAAGCGTTCCGTAAGCCGGGCAGCTCCTAACGGCTCGCCCGATGCCGGCGACCTGCCGATCCGATGTGCCGGCCGGCAGATGGACCCTCATCGAGAACCGGCCAAGCCGCGGCGCTGGGGTTCGCTCCTTCTCGGCCTCGACCTCGACCTCCAGACCCACGGTGGGCAAGCCTCGTCCGTGCAGGTAGGCCGCGGCATAGTAGTGGGCGCACGCGGCGACAGCCGCCACCATCACATCGAGCGGGGACGACCCGCGATTCTCACCGCCCGGAACCGTGTGGGGTTGGTCGAAGACCCACTCGTGGTCGCCCACCTTGACGCGGCTCGCCACTTTGCCCAGCGATTCGACGTTGAACCTCATGGACGACTCCGGTCGCGTCCCGGCTTCAGCCTCAGAAATGCTCTCCATCCTCCCGCTCCGGTCGTCCCTCGCGCTCTGCCAGCGCCCAGCCCGCGACACTGACACCTTTCCGCAGCCGGGACATCGACGAGAACGCTCTCGATGTGACGACCACACCCCCTGAAGGTGGGCTTGCCACAGTCTGTACAGGTCGCGCGCTGGCACATTTTGGCTTCTCCGTTTCCTACAAGGTAGGAGCCAATTCGTCGAAAAGGGATTCGTCCCGACGATGTTTTCTTGGTCAGCCCAGCCTGCGAGTTTCACGAGCATTCCCGGACGATCTCTTACTCGTGGTGCTCGTGGGCAAGCTAGACGCTCTGCCGCTTCCGTCGCCGGTCTCTCGGCGACCGGCGTTCAGGACGCGCCATTTGATCATGATGACGTTCACCGCGTCCTCGCCCAATAGCAGCTCCGTGGTTCTTGGCTTTGGCTCCGCGGTAGCTAGATTTTCCCTAGAGGCAAGCACCGTGAGGAGGTGGAGAAAGCTTTTGACCGCGCTCGTACTGGCGTGTGGCGTTGTCTGCACACGCACTGGTGTCCGCCCCGCGGTTTCGCAGCCGTGTTCCTTGAGCGTGGGGGTGACGCTGGCGATCGACGAGCAGAACGATTCGTCCCGGGCCGCGGATTCCGGCATCACTCCGGTGCGCCTCACCATAGCAAACCAGAGTGGCACACCAATAAAGGTGATGTACTGCGACTTCTCCCTATCTGGGAGGACCGGGCAACGCTACATGGCGCTTCTTCCTGCTGAGCTCGGCCCCAAGGGGGCGTCCGGACATCTGCTGCCCGAGGGCGTCCTAGAAAGTGGGCATACCATGTCGGGCTTTCTCTACTTCCGTCTGCCGCTACCCCGTACCCGACCGATTGATCTCCGCGTCGACCTAAAAGCCGCCAACGACACGCCCATCTCGCGGAGCTTTCTGGCCCTCCGTCTCAATTAGCGCGGTGTTGTCCGGCTAATCGCTCGCCGAGGCAGTTACTCCCCGAACACCTCGGCGATCAGCTCCTCTCTCGCTTCCGCCCAGTCTTGCCGGTCAAACCCGTCGGTGCGGCCGCGGGCCACGAATTTTTCGTAGGCCCGCTTGGCGATGGCTTCATCCGACACGGACTCCGCATAGATACGTTGCGAGACGGCGACGGAAGGAAGCCCATTCGGGCGCCGATGTTGAACGGACTCACGAAACGCGTGCTGTGACATGATGGCCTTCCTTTGGTTTGGTTTCCTCGTTATTCCTTGCTGTCTCTCTGTAGCGTTGCGTTGCGTTGCGTTGCGTTGCGTTGCGTTGCGTTGCGTTTAACTTCACCCTGATCAGATTCGCTGTCTTGATCGCGCCGAACATCATGGTGGGGGGCTTGACTTGGTAGTCGGTCATCAAGAGATCCTTGCTTCCGATCATCCGGACCTGGACCAACCAATGACCTATCAATCAATCCCGCCCAGGGGTCATTTTGCGCCCTCAAGTTGTGGTCACTCACATAATAAGCATCCGGAGTGCCAAATGAGAGTCGTGCCAGAGATACCTTTGCAATTTGACGGTCGGAAGATTATCCGGCTGAAGCGGGAATATTCCGGCTGAGCACGTCCCACTCCCCGACGGCCGCAGACGCAACACGGCGCTGGACTCTGCGCATCCCACGCCGCAGGTTGAAGAACTCGATCGCCTGTACGACTCACGCTCAGTGAGCGGGAACGCCAATGACAGCCTTCAGGAACCCCTGGATCTTGGAAGTTCGTTCATCCCAATGGACAAATCGATGACTCGCGGAGGCCACGAGCGGCTCGGTGCGCTGCTAAACTTTCGCCACCGTGAACAGCATGAATGCGCCTCGATGGAGCTTCAGCACCTGGCACCGATGGAGGATCTGATGGGTTCGATCGTGAGAAAGATAAGAATCGTGACAGCCGTTCTCTTCGGGGTGGGGGTGGCGGCCGGGTGCGGGGGGAACACCACAAACAACCGGCCTCCTGGCACCCCGGCGAGCGCAGTCGGCGACGAATATGCGTCTGGGCTGACGGAGCACCACCGCTACCACCATGGCGGTGTGACGCTCTTCATCGCGATGAGCCTCGACACGCTCGGCGTCGCGCCTGAACAGCAGGTTGCTGTCGACAAGATCCGGTCCGATCTTCATTCCGCGATGGCGCCGGCACGCACGGCAGAGGAGAAACTGCTCGCCACCCTGGCCGACGGGCTCGCCGGGGCGAACCTCGACGCGGCCAGCGTGGACGCCGCCGTCGCGCAGGTCGCCAAGGCAGCCGCCGCGGTGCATGACGCGTCGGCCGAAGCGCTGAACCAGCTCCACGCCGTCCTCACGCCGCCCGAACGGGCGGCGCTCGTCGACAAGGTCGAGGCACACTGGACAATCTGGCAGAAGGAGAACGCTGAGGAGACCGGAGCGTCGAACAATACCGAGAGCGGTCACTTCGCGGCGCTCACAACGGAGCTCGGCCTCACGCCGGACCAGGTGGACAAGATCCGAGCGGCCCTTGTCGGCGGTGTGACGGCCGCGCCGCGAATCGATCGGCAGGAGATCGCTACGCACGTCCACGCGTTTGGTGATGCTTTCCGGGGCGAGACGTTCGACGCCAGACTTCTCACCACCGGGACCGCTGCGAACACGGGTCTGGTCGGCTGGGGCGCGGCGCACCTAGCTCACGTCGTCGAAACCATGGCCCCCCTGCTCACCCCCGACCAGCGTGCCACGCTCGCGAACAAGCTCCGAGAACACGCAACCCACGGCCCGAGCGTCCAAGTGAACTCATGAGCCGCCCCAGCCATACAGGAACCCTTCGAAGGATGGCCTGCGCACTTGCTCTTGGAGCCATCGTCGCAGCCACCGCGGGGTGCGAACCGGGGATCGGGTTTTATGGCGGCTACGACGGTGACTACCCCCCGGATGCTTACATCGGCACGACGGAACCCATCTACTTCGACGGTCGCGCCAATTATTGGTACGGCGGTCGCTGGAACTACCGAGAGGGCGGTCGCTGGAACCGCTACGACAGGGAGCCGTCCGCACTCTACCAACGCCGCATGCAGGGTCCTCCCGCGCGACGCAATTTCGAACGGTCCGCGGGCGGGTCACCAGGTCGGTCCTCTGGCCATGCCGGAGGAGGGCGCGGTCATCGCTGATTAGAAGTCCCTGCCCCGCGCGAGAAGACGAGGCCCGGAACCATCGGAAGCCAGAAACTGAGACCTCGGAAGAGCAGCGTTGCAGCGAGTGCTACAGCGAGCGGGACCCCGGCAACCTTCAACGTCAGGACCGACGCCGCTTCGAAGGCGCCGAGACCCCCAGGGACGATGCTGATGGTTCGAAGAAGTGTGGAGACCATGAAGCTGGCGAACACTCCGGTGGGTGACGCCGTCTCGCGGAGCGACCGTATGAGGACCCAGACCGTGGCGGCGTCGAGCAAGACGATCGCGAGCTGGAACACCCGGCTCTTGACGATCAGGGGCAGGCTCCGAGCGAGTTTCGGGTCCGCTTGGCTAATGAACGCCAACGAGCGCTCGAGGAAGGGAACGCGCTTGAGGATCTTCGGACCGACGCTGCGCCGCCCCGACAGCTCGAGGGCAGTCGTAATCAGCACCGCGCTGAATACCACGAATAGGAAAGCGGCGACAACAATGAGCAGGCTCGCGTGACCTTCCACCACCATGATGAGCACCGCGATTGCTAGGGCCGGGACATAGGCGGCGTAGTACGAGACGGTGTCGACGACCACAACCGCCATGACCACGGCGCGCGACACCCCGCGCTGCTCGAGCACCCGGGCCACAACCACTGTTCCGCTGATTCAACAATCTTGGAAACAATCAATCGGGCATTCTCCTTGTCATCGGCGGGCACCACGTACCACGGGGCGTGATGGGTGCTTGTCGCGTTCAGGCAGGCTTCGAATGCCTTCACGTACTGCTTCCAGTATTTCCTCTCGTGAAAATCCGACAGGCTGAATTTCCAGTTCTTGTCCGCCTCATCAATACGCTCGAGGAATCGCTTCCGCTGCTCCTTCTTCGACAGGTGAAGGAAGACTTTGATGATCCGGGTGCCGTTACGGTAGAGGTGGCTCTCCAAGTCCACGATGGAGCGATACCGCTCGTTCCAGATGGTGTTTTCATCGCGGAGCTCCTCCGCAAGTCCTTGACGGCGGAGAAGCTCTGGATGCACACGAACGACCAGCACTTCCTCGTAGTAGGAGCGATTGAAGATGCCGATCTGCCCACGTTCGGGCAGCCGGCGCGTCGAGCGCCAAAGAAAATCATGTTCGAGCTCGTCGGCGCTTGGCTGCTTGAAGCTAACAACCTGGCAGCCTTGCGGATTGACCCCAGACATGACGTGCCGGATGGCGCCGTCCTTGCCGGCCGCGTCCATCCCTTGAAAAATTAGCAGCAAGGCATAGCGGTCGGACGCGTAGTGAAGGCGTTGAAGCGAGTTCAACGCCTCAACGTGCTCTTCCAGAAGTCTACGATACTGCTTCTTGGAATCGCAAAACGGCTTCACGATCGTCGGCCAGTCTTTGAGTTTTACCCGACCATCCGAACCCACACGGAAGTCCTTTGAATTGATCTTCATCTTCGTCCTTTTGGCCCACGTCTTGGCCCCACGCCCGCGCGGTTTGTCGCGCTTGTCTATCTACGGGGCTGATCTTTCCGAATCTCTCGCTCCGCCTGGCCCCAGTCCTGGGTGGCTCTGCCGTCCTGGCGGCCTCCCTGTTCGTAGAGCTCATAGGCACGCCTGGCGATCTGCGGGGTTACATCGACCGGTTTCTTGGGCACCCGATTGAGAACACGCCATTTGATCATGACGACCTTCACAGCGTCGTTCACGACCAAGCACGACACCATCGCACTGGCGAAAATCGCGAGCGTCTGCGACCAAGGCAATGGCATGAGCCCCGGAAGACCCACGCGCGTCAGGATGGTGCCTGTGAGCGCATCCGCCAGGAGGGCGGCCATGAGCGACTTGCTCGGCATCGTAGACCAGAAGGCATGCCGCTCGCGTGCGGACACCACGGAGAACACTGCAAAGTAGAGCAGCATCAGAAAGCTGAAGGTGTAGAGAACATTGTTGTTGGTCGCTAAACCGAAATGGGTCCAGCCGAACCACAGTAGGACGAGGGTCTCGGCGACCATCGCGACACCCACCACCACGGAGACCGCGACGAACCCGCCGATGTTCCACGTCTCTGGCCTCTTGGATGACCGCACGTGGTCAGTGGCCAAGGCTATCTTGGCGAAGTCCGTTATGAAGGTGAGCAGCAGCATCGCAAAAACGGAAACGACGAACTTGCCGGTCACCACGAATGCGATGGCCACGAACGCCGCCTTCAGGATGGTTCGGCTGATCTTGTTGATGATCCACGTCAGTATGCGCTGGTAGATAGTTCGACCCTGTTCGACCAGCGCCACGATGTTCGTCAAGCCCGGTTCGGTCAGGACGACGCTGGCGGCGCCCTTGGCGACGTCCGTCGCGGTGCTGACGGCGATGCCGACTTCGGCCTGGCGCAGGGCTGGCGCATCGTTGACCCCGTCGCCTGTCATGCCCGTGATGTGACCGGCAGCCTGAAGGTGCTTCACCACGACGTATTTGTCCTCCGGAAATACCTCCGCGAAACCGTCCGCGCCCGCGAAGAGGTCAACCGTCCCGTCGCCGGCCTGGGCGCTCGCAGTCTTCAGGTCGGCCATGCGCCGGATGTTGGGCAGTCCCACCCCGCGCGCGATTTCGCTCGCTACCGGCAGTGCGTCGCCGGTGAGCATCTTTACCCCCACACCACGGTCCTGAAGTGCGGCGATGAGCTGTTTGGCATCCGGCCGTGGCGAATCGTACAGCGACACCAAGCCGACCAAGGTCGGCTTTCCCGTCTCAGGGCCGCGTGCCACCGCCAGCGTCCGATAGCCCTTCGCGGCCGAGGCGCTGACGCGGGCCTCCAACGCCTCGATTGCCGGGGGATCCAGACCGCAGGTTTCTGCGATGGTACGCAGTGCCCCTTTCATCACGCGCAGCCGCTGCCCGTTCTGCTCGACCACGGCTTCCGTCCGGCGGTTCTTGGCATCGAACGGTGTGAAGGAGATGGGTGCGGCCTTGGGAAGATTGTCGAAAATGTGCCGCTCCTTCGCGGCGGCCAGGAACGCGAGGTCAATCGGATCCTGATTGGCTTCCTGAGAAGCGAGCGCTCCGGCGAACAACACGTCGGCCTCCGTCGCCTTCGCCAGCGCGGTTACGCCCGTGACGGCCAGCTGGTTCATCGTGATCGTCCCAGTCTTGTCCACGCAGAGCACATCCATCGTCGCGGCGTCCTCGGCGGCGCTGAGGCGAGTGACCAGCACGCCGCGCTTCGCCAGCTCCTTCGAGCCGACAGCCATGCTGACCGTGAACATGACCGGGAGGGCGACGGGCACCGCGCTCATCAGCAGCACGAGCAAGAGGGGAACCATCTCCAGAAGCGGCACGTGGCGGATCAGCGACAGGACGACAACCACGCCGAGCAGCGTGCCGACGATGACGAAGAGCCACCGGACCACCCTAGCTACCACCGCTTCGATGTGAAGCTTTGGACGCGCCTCCTGGACGAGCTCGGTGGTGCGGCCAAAATAGGTCTTGGCGCCCGTCAGCATGACGACACCATTGCCTTCACCTCGACGGACGACGGACCCCGACGAAAGCACGCCGCCGGGCGCCTTGTCGGCATCCTTCGACTCGCCGGTCAGAGCCGACTGGTCAATGCTCAGTGCTCCGGTCAGAAGCTTCACATCGGCGGGAATAATGTCGCCCGGGCGCACGCGCACGATGTCGCCGGGGACCAGCTCCCGGGCGGGAATGACCTGCCAGCTAGAATCCCGTCGAACGCGCGCACTGACCTGCAACCGTCGCCGCAGCGTCTCGACGACGCCGGCGGCTCGATGCTCCTGCATGAAACTGAGCACGGCATTTATGACCAACAGCGCGCCCACCACCGCGAGG
>CAYTTF010000151.1:0-10409 GCA_964440665.1 uncultured Myxococcales bacterium
TTCGCACCGCGCTCGGCCACGAGTTCTGAACGCGCGCGCGGCGACCTAAGCGGCGATGTTCGGCAGCGGCGCCTTGCTGGCGCCGGTGAGGCCCGGATCGCCGAACCCGGTGTAGCTGGTGATGCCCATCGCCTCGCAGGCATTGAGCAGGATGCGCTCGTGTCGCTCGGTCGACTTGACGTAGCGGCCGTTGGCGGCGGTCTTGAGGTAGCCGCCGTTGCCGCTGGCGAGCACGAAGCGCATCGACTGCTGGTTGTGGTTCTGGGCATCGCCCATGTCGCGGGCCCAGACCAGGAGCGTGGTGTCGAACAGCGTCTTTTGTCCCGTCGGGTCCAGCGGATCCTGAAAACCCTTGAGCAGGTTGATGATGTTGACGAACTGGGTGCAGAGGTAAGCCTCGAACTTGACCAGGTTGGCGTAGTTGCTCGACGCGCCGCTGTGGATGTAGCCGCCGTGCTGGTCGTCGTAGGGGAGGCCGGTGGTGTTCACCATCAGCTTCTGATCGTTGCCGTACTCGAGGGCGGCGACCCGCGTGATGTCGCAGGCGAAGGCGGCGGCGATGATGCTCTGGTGGAGGATGTTCGCCGCCATGGCGTCGAGGTCGCCCATGTATTGCAAAGTGCTGTCGGCGCCAGGGGTCTTCGGCGGCGCGCAGCCGTTGCCGGCCGGTACGCTCTGCGCGAGCTTGTTCTCGAGCTGGTTGATGGAGTCGAGATGGGCGTCCATCTTCGCGCTCTCGTTGGCGCCCAGCGTTCCCTTGAGGGTCTTCACCTCACCCACGATGAGATCGAGGATGCTCTTTCGGCGGGCCAGGAGCTGCGCCGCCGAGGTCCCCGTGGGGAGCGCGCCGCCGAAGACCGTCGTGTAGGCCGATAGCGGCGAGCTGATGGTCGGCAGATTGCCGCCCGTGGCACCCCCGTAGAACTGCGAGAGGCCGCCGTTCTCGTTGGAGTTGGCGCCGAGCAGCAACGAGCCGATGGGCCGGTTGATCCCGGAGGCCACCAGCTTGCTCGCGATGAACTGATCGACGGAGGTCTTGATGACGCCCTGGCCGTAGTACCCGAAGCCCAGGCCGGTGAGGCTGTCCGAGCTGCCATGGTTGTCGTTGGGGTTTCCGCTCGGCATCCCCTCGACCAGCACGACGTTCGCCGCCGCCGTCGAGAGCGGCTGGGTCATCGCGCTCCAGGTGGTGATGTTCTCGCCCGAGATGGTGGGCGTCCAAAGCGGCGGGTAGGTCCCCATGGTGCAAAAAAACATCACGCGCGACGACGGGTTGGCCGCCGCGGCGTGCGCCTTGCGGCGCAGGCTCATATTGATGAAGGGCGCGAGCAAGAGACCCGCGCTCACGCTGCCCACGAATTGTCTGCGGCTAGGCATTGGTCGTTCTACTCCTACTGGTCCTGAACCCGGGTCGTGAAGTTTGGCGCGTGGATGATTCCCATCAGCACGCTCTGGAGTGCGAAGCCGTTCGTCGACGCCGCCGTGTAGATCGAATCGTACGTGCAGGCGTCCTGGCTCCAGGAGCTCGTGCCGTAGGCGTAGTACGACCAGTACCTCATCATGCAGCGCTCCACGTCGTCGCTCTGCGCCAGGTACGCCGAGAGGCTGCCCGCACCGGAGAGGCCGGTCACCGTGGGGCTGTTCCCTCCCGGATCGACGTAGACGGTACCCGCGTTGTTGATGGGGAGGGTGTCGTCGGTGGTCCGGTAACGTCCCCAGCCGTCGTAGCTCTCGAAAGCGAAGCCGATCCAGTCCATAAGTTTGTGGCAGGTATAGCAGACGCCGACCGAGTGCGAATTCACGAAGTGGTCGCGGGTCGTCTCGACGGTGGTCGATGGCATGAACGTCGTGTTGAGACCGGCGGGCGGCGGCGAAATGTCCTGGCAGAGCATCCGGCTGCGAATCAAGTGGCCCCGTTGCGTGGGCGAGTCGCCGTCGGGGCGCGCGTAGCCGTTCAGGATCGTCCCGGTGGCCAGAAGGCCGGGGTCGCGCGTGGTCCCGGCATACGGGACGCTCGTGAAGGTGGTCGAAAGGCCGGCCGTCTTCGACGTCGGGAGCCCGTAGAAGGTCGCGAGCTCCTTGTTCAGGAACGAGTGGTCGGCGGTGAGGACGGAACCGATGCTGCCGCTGCCGTTGAACGCCTCCAGGATCAGATCCTGCGACTCGGTCGCCATGTCGTTCTGCAGGGCCGAGGACAGCACGAAGACGGTGGCGTCCTTGGCGGTGGTGAAGAGCCGCGGCAGGCCGAGCCACCCGTTCATGAAGCCCATGACGGCGGTCGCGTTGCTGGGGGCGGTCTTGGCGAGCAGCCGCTGCGACTGCTGGTCGACCATCGACGACATCGTGATGCTTCCGGCGGTGACCGAGTCGGCCGCGGTGAGCAGGGTGTCGTCGGGCGTGTTGCCGGTCAGCAGGTAGGCCAGGTTGGTGGCAACCTCGAAGGCGGTGAGCGTGAAGCCCGTCGACTTCTGAACACCGAGCTCGCTGCGGTAGAGAAAATACGGAGACTGCAACATCGCCGAGATGACGGCCTGCGCCCCGTCCGAGTTCGAGCTGCCCGCCATGAAGATCTTGCTGTACATCGAGATGCGCGTGTCGCTGGAAGCCAGCGTGGTGCGGAACGCGCGGCGGCCGAACGCCTGAATGAACGAGGTGGCGCAGGTGGCTGCGGGCGCCCCCGTCGCGGTCGCCGCGCAGGTGGCGAACTGTGACAGCTTGCCGCTCGTGGCCGCCCAGGCGGCGATCGCTTCCGCGTTGTCTTCGAGCTGGGAGGCGTTGAGGCCCTGGATCAGCAGCGAGTTCGCGTCGATCGAGAAACCGAGCGTGGTCGGATCGCTGAACACCGCCGCGACGGGCGCGCTGCCGGCCGTATCCCCGAAGATGCTGTGAATGCTGGCCGAGAACTCCGGCCCGCTCAGTCGCCACAGCTTGCGAGGCCCCGGGGCGTTGCTGGTGCAGGGATCCGGTGCGCTGAGCACGCTCGGCGGTGCCACCACCGTCGGGCCACCATCGACACCGGTGCCGGCGCCGGCGCCGGTAATGGCACCAGCGTCGACGTCGCCGCCGGTGCCCGTCTCCTTGCCCGCGCCTCCGGTCCCCGTGCTCAATCCCGTTCCCGTTCCCGTTCCCGCACCCGAGCCCGAGCCCGTCGCGCCGCCAGCTCCGGCGGTCGCGTCACCGCGCCCGGCGCAGCCGCAAGCGAGCAAGACTGTGCCGGCGGCTAGAAGAGAGAGGCGTTGCACAAAACCTCCTACGGGGGCGAACTATCCGAACCCATCCAGGGAGGCGGAAAGCTCGGATCATCTTATCGCGCCACACCCACCGGTCAATCGTCACCGACGGAATCTCCATCGTTTGGGACGTCAATGTGCGACGGTGTGGGCCGTCTCGTACTCAGTGCGGTGTAGGCGGTGTGGGCAGTGTAGGCGGTGTGGACGGTGTGGACGGTGTGGACGGTGTGGACGGTGTGGACGGTGTGGACGGTGTGGATAGGATCGGACAACGCGCGCCGCCGTCCGACCGATTGAATTCGGTCAGGAAGCCGCCGATCCGAGCATCGGTGGCACGTCCGTTGGCGGTGGACGTGTCCAGCTCGGCGCGCAGCCCCTCGATGATGGCGCGCTTTTCGAAAGTGCTCAGGCGCCCATCGCAGGCGATCTCCGCCAAGCGGGCGGGGAGCTCGCTTTCCGAGGCGCGGAGATCGTCGGCGTGCGCGCGCGATGCCATCCGGATCCGCAGCTCGCGCGTGGCGGCCAGAAAACGCGCCTTCGCGTAGCGATAGGGATCCTGGCCCGCGAACCGCATCAGCTCGTCGGTGAGATCGAAGTGTCCGGTCACGCTCAAGAGCAGGACCGGCGCGTTGAAGAAGCAAGCTTGCGGGTACTGGCAGGCCTCGCGCGGATCGGGCCGATACGGGGTCACCGTGGGAATCGGAAGCCGCGAGCCGTAAAGCGCCGCCTGCTCCTCGGCGGACACCGGTGTCGGCTGGTGTTTGTCCCCGTTACCACGCAAGACGGATTCGAGGCTCGGCACCGCGAGGGTCCCGGGCCGGCGGAGCCGGGGCTGCAGCAACGAGAGCGCCAGGCTGAGATGCTTGTCGCGGAAGGTAACCGACCCATCGCGCGCGACGCGCGCCGCGAAGCCCGCCGCATCGTATAAGAGGTCGCCCGTACCGTCTTTGGCCCGCCGAAGCTCGTAGTCCGCCGACGGATCTCCCGGGCGCTGCGCCGCGACGGGTGCCAGCAGCGACCGGCGGGGCGAAGCGGTCTCCGCCGGCGGCGCGCCCGCGTCGACGCCCGCCGCAACCGTGAGCGCCAACATGAGCCGAACAAGGGCAGCGGTAGCCAACAATCCAATATGGCACGAAGAATCCTTTCACACCTCGAGCCGCCGGCCCTTCCAGGCCAGGTACAAGGCCGGATAGACCAGCAGCTCGAGGAGCCCGGAGGTCACCACGCCACCGACCATGGGCGCCGCGATGCGCTTCATCACGTCGGCGCCTGTCCCTTGCGACCAGAGCAGCGGCAGGAGGCCCGCCAAGATGGTCGCCACCGTCATCACCTTGGGACGAATGCGTTTGACGGCTCCCTGGAAAATCGCTTCGTGGGCCTCCGCGATGTTGCGGGGGGCCCGCGCGCGCCAGGCCAGGTCCAGATACAGCAACATCACGATCCCGGTTTCAGCGTCCAGACCGGCCAGGGCAATGATCCCGACCCACACCGCGACCGACAGGTTGTAGTCGAGCGCCCAGAGCAGCCAGAACGCCCCCACCAGCGAAAACGGGATCGCCAACATCACCATCGTCGCCTCGACCACGCTGCGCGCGTTCCACGCGAGAAGGAGAAAAATGATCGCCAGCGTGATCGGCACGACCACCGCCAGACGCGCCTTGGCCCGTTCCAGATACCGGTATTGCCCGACCCAGGCCAGACGAACCCCCGTCGGCAACGCCAACCTCGACACGGCGGCCCGCGCGTCCCGCACGTAGTCCTCGACTGGGCGGGCGGTGTCGACGAAAACGTAGGCGTAGAGCTGCCCGTTCTCGTCGCGCACCATCGAGGGTCCCGTTCGCGAATGCAGATGCGCGATCTGCCCCAGCGGGATCTGCGCGCCGCCAGGCGTCGCGACGAGCACCCGCTCCAGGTCGGGCAGGCTGGAACGGAAATCCCGCGCGTAGCGCACCGTCACCGGGTAGCGCTCGCGCCCTTCGACGGTGGTGGTGACGGTGGCGCCGCCGATGGCACTCTCGATGACCTCCTCGACGTCGGCGACGTTGAGGCCCAGCGCCGAGGCCGCGTCCCGATCGATGTCGAAGTCCAGGTAGTGTCCGCCGCCGATCCGCTCGGCGAAGGCGCTCCGGGTTCCGGGGACCGTGCGCAGGGCGGCCTCGATCCGCTGGGCCACCTGGTCGATGACCCGAACGTCCGGACCGAGGACCTGGATCCCGACCGGGCTGCGAACGCCCGTCGCCAGCATCTCGGTGCGGGTCTGGATCGGCATCCACCAGACGTTGGGCATTCCCGTGAATTGCATCGCGCGGTCCAGTTTTTTCACCAGCGCGTCCCAGTCCTCGCCGGCTGGCCAGGCGGCGCGGGGCGCCAGCTCCACCACGGTCTCGAACATTTCGAGCGGCGCCGGATCGGTCGGCGTCGAGAAGCGACCGGCCTTGCCGAAGACCCGCGCGACCTCGGGGAAGCCGCGCAGCACCCGATCCATCCGTTGCAGGGTGTCGCGGGCGGTGACGTCGCTCATGCCGGGAACGGCGGTGGGCATGTAGAGCAGCGTCCCCTCGTTCAGCGGCGGCATGAACTCGCTCCCCAGCTTGCCGATCACGGGCACGGTCACGGCGATGAGGCCGACCGCCGCGCCGATGACCCACCAGCGGTGCCGGAGCGCGAACCGGCAGACGGGACCGTAGATCGCCACCAGCAATCGCGAGAGAGGATTTTCTTCTTCGCGCCGGATGCGCCCGCGAATCAACAGCGCCGCGATCGCGGGAACCAACGTGACCGACAGCACCGCCGCGAAGCCCATCGAGAACGTCTTGGTGTAAGCGAGCGGCTTGAACAGACGCCCCTCGGTCCCCTCCAGCGTGAACACCGGCAGGAAGGCGACCACGATGACCAGCAGGGAAAAGAAGATCGGGCGGCCCACTTCGACCAGGGCCGCGGTCACGACCTCCTGCCGGGTGGCGGGCCCGGCCGTCTTCCGACCTTGCGCTTCCCATCGCTCCAGATGCTTGTGGACGTTCTCCACCACGATGATCGCGGCGTCGACCATGGCGCCGATGGCGATCGCGATCCCGCCCAGGCTCATGATGTTGGCGCCTATGCCGAGGCGGGACATCGGGATGAACGCCAGCAACACGGCGATCGGCAACATCAAGACCGGCACCAGCGTGCTGCGCACGTGCAAGAGAAAGATCAGGATGACCACGCCGACGACGATCATCTCCTCGACCAAAGTTCGACGCAGGGTCTGGATGCTGGCGCGGATCAGCACGGATCGATCGTAGGTCGGCACGATCTCGACGCCCGCCGGGAGCGAGGCCTTGAGCTCGGCCAGCCGTTCCTTGATCGCATCGATGACGGTCAGCGCATTCTGTCCGTTGCGCATGATCGCCACCGCGCCCACGGTCTCGCCCTCCCCGTCCAGATCGGCCAGGCCGCGGCGCTGGGCCGGCCCGATGCGCACCTGGGCGATGTCGCGAAGACGGATGGGAGCGCCGTTTTCGGTGCCGACGACAACCGTCTCCAGATCCGCCGCGCTGTGGAGATAGCCGCGCCCCCGGATGAAGTGCTCGGTTCCGGCGATCTCCAGCACCCGCCCCCCCACGTCGTTGTTCGACCGGCGGACGGCGTCGACGATCTGCATGAGCGGCAGGCGGAACGACTGCAAGCGCCGCGGATCGAGATCGATCTGATACTCCTTGCCGAAGCCCCCGATGCTGGCGATCTCCGCAACGCCCGGCACGGACTGGAGCGCGTAGCGGAGATTCCAGTCCTGCAGCGATTGCAGCTCGCGGAGGGATTGCTTTCCCGAGCGATCCACCAGGGCGTATTCGAAAACCCACCCCAGGCCGTTCGCGTCGGGACCGAGCGCGGGCGTCACGCCGACCGGCAACTTGGCTTGAATCGAAGACATGACCTCCAGGACACGGCTGCGCGCCCAATACAGGTCCGTACCTTCATCAAAGACGATGTTGACGAAGGACATCCCGAACATCGACTGCCCGCGCACCGCCGACACGTGCGGCGCCCCGACCAGCGTGGTCACGATCGGGTAGGTGATCTGATCCTCGACCAGATCCGGCGACCGCCCCGTCCATTCGCTGAAGACCGTGACCTGCACATCGGACAGATCGGGAACCGCGTCGAGCGGCGTCGTGCGCAAGGCGAGAAACCCCGCCACCGCCGCGAAGCCTACCAGCGCGATGGTGATCGCCCGCTGGCGCGCGCAGAGCGCGATGAGCCAGGCGATCATGGGCCGTCGCCCCAGCCCGGCAGCGCGCCCTGCAGCTTGGCCTCGCTCGACAGCAGGAACGTCGCGCCGGTGGCGACGCGGTCACCCTTCCGAAGCCCGCTTCTGATCTCGTCCCACCCGCCGGTCATCGCACCGACCTGCACCTCCGTCGGGCGGAGCTTGCCCCCGCCGCGATCGACGAAGACGTAGCGGTGCTCGCCGGAGAGCAGCAGCGCCGAGTCCGGTACGGCCAGCTTGCCGCCGAGAGGCACCGATATCTCGACGTCCACGGACATTCCCGGACGGAGCAACGACCGCGAATTGAGCAGCTCCAGGCGAGCGGCCACGATCCGGTTCTTTTCGTCGACGGCGGGCGCGACGAAGGTGACGCGCGCTTCCACTGTCTCCGCGGGGTAGCGCGGCAGCGAGACGCGCGCCGGCTGGCCCACGGAGACCAACGTCGCGTCGCGCTCGGAGATCGCGGCGCGGACCCACACCCGCCCCTTGCGCGGGTCGGCGTCGACCCGCCCCACCGCGCGCACCTTGATCGTCAGAGGTCGCTCTTCGACTACGGCGAAGGTCGCACCGATCAACTGCCGTCGCTCGGCAGATACCTCGATGACGCTCCCGCTGTCGAGACCGGTGCCGTCACCCTGCGCGCCGTCCAGCGAGAACCCCCGATGCGGCGGCGATATCCGGAGACCGACGGCTTGATGACCGTGCCCCGGCGCATCGACACCGACCCGCAGAGACCAGTCGCCATTCATCGAGAGGCTGTAGGAAACCTCGTAGCGGCCACCCGACAGCGGTTCGACGTCACCGCCGCCTTTCATCTCGGGCATGTTCCCCATCGCCGCCATGTCGTACTCGAAGGCGATTCGCGCGCCCTCGACCGGCTGGCCGGCGGCGTCCGTGATGGTCAACCGCACCCGGTTGTCGCCCGCGCGGGGCGGATCGGGCTCCACCGCCACGCCGATCCGAAGGTCGCCAGCCGTTGCCGTCTCCTGTTTCGGCCTGGCGCAAGCGGGGAAGAGAACCATTGCCGCCAGAAGGCAGATGCGCACCCTGACCAAGGCAAATACCATCTTCATCGGACGCTCCTGTCGCGGTTGAAAATGGACCACATCGGGCACGACCACCTGTGGCCATGCGCGGCGCGCGGTCCCGTTCGAGATCGGGGGGACTCCCGGTTAGCTGCTCAGCTGCTAACGGTGATCGTCGAACGGGCGTTCAGATGAGGAGCGATTGCTTCCGCAACAAGATGGGGAAGGCGAAATAGTCATTTCTCGTCGCGTCGATCCGAGCGCGCCGAGCGCGCCGATTGCGATCGGGCGCCGCCGGCGGCAACAGGGTCGCCAGCAGCGGCGAGACCAGCCTGCTCGGCGCGGGCGAGCTCTGGAACGACGCGGGTGCCGCCGTGACCGACTGGCCAAGGGCCGCCGCCGTCAGCACCTCACAGCAGCAAGACCTCCGGAGCTTTGCGAGCTGGGGAACGGAAGACGGAATCGGCGCGACCTCGGATGAACCGCAACAGCAAGCGGATCGAACCTGCGCGTCGATGGTGCAACGGAACCAACGCTGGCCACCGGCGGAGAGACTCACCAGCATCGCCGCGGCCACCAGGGCCGCCGCGGAGCGGCGCGCAAGTCCATCTACGGCCGTCATGTACATCATTCTTAGTCCCGTTTGGCCGTTCCGTCCAATCGGAGTGACGTCGCGCCGGCCGTTGGTTACCTAATCGCAATGCTGAAAGCCGCTTCCGCTCGAAGCCCGAGCATTTGGTGGACGGCCAGCTCTGGCATGGGCTTTGCGACGTAGACGGGGCATGCAAACTCAAGTCGCGTCTTCCGAGAACACCGGGATCCATCGGGCAGGCCGCCAGGGCTTCGCGGGGTCCACCTCCTGGCCCGCGATCAGCCAGCGACCGCAGCGCCAGCGCGCCAGGGGCCGCCTCGAGGCGGTCGAAGACGAGCGCCCGGCGCCGACAGCTCAAGAAGCTGGCGAGGGGGACGATCCGACCGAGACCGCCGCCGTCGTCGAGATTGCGGTCAAACACGCCTTCTCGGCCAACGAGCAGTCCGCCGTGGGTGCCTACCTGCGTGAGCTGCGCAAACATCCGCTCATGACGCGAGAAGAAGAGCACGACGTCGCGGTTCGATTCTCGGAGACCGCGGAGCCGGCGCTGGCGTCCCGCCTGGTGGAGGCCAACCTGCGCCTGGTCGTGAAGATCGCGCGCGAATACCAGCGCGCACACAACAGCCTCCTCGACCTCGTCCAGGAGGGGAACGTCGGTCTCATTCGCGCGGTGGAAAAGTTCGACCCGCATCGGGGGGTGAAGTTCTCCTCCTACGCCTCCTGGTGGATCCGCGCTTACATGTTGAAGTTCGTCCTGGCGAACTGGCGGCTGGTGAAGGTCGGCACGACCCAGCCCCAGCGCCGACTGTTCTTCAACCTGCACAAGGAGCGCGAGAAGCTGGAGAAGCAGGGCGTGGTGGTAGAGGCCAAGCACCTGGCCGCCGCGCTGGACGTGACCGAGCACGAGGTCGTCGAGATGGAGCGCCGGCTCACCGCCTCCGAGATGTCGCTGGATGCGCCCGTTCACTCCGATGAGCAGGCCGATCAGACGCGCGGCTCGCTCCTGCCGGCGCCGTCCGCCGGTCGCCCCGACCTACAGATCGAGGCGCTCGAGTTCGACGGCCTCCTCAAGCAGAAGCTGGAGAGCTTCCGCCAGACGCTGCGCGATCGGGATCTCGAGATCTTCGAGGCGCGCCTGCTCAACGAGGAGCCCGAGACGTTGCTTCAGCTGGCGGCGCGCTTCGGGGTCACGCGGGAGCGGGTCCGTCAGATCGAATGCCGCCTCAAGGCCAAGCTCCGCCAGTACCTCGAGGCGGAGCTGGGCGAGAGCTTGCAGCCCGAGGATCTGCTCGCCTCCCAGGCCGCCTGAGCGC
>CAYTTF010000152.1:0-10394 GCA_964440665.1 uncultured Myxococcales bacterium
GACGTTCCAAAAATTGGTGCCCACGAAGAAGCCCTGGCCAGGAGCTGGGTTGACCAAGGCTCCGGCGCCGGTTGCTCCACCCGAAGCGCTGCTCCCGGCGTGGCCGCCGGTCGCGGCGCTTCCGCCCGCGTCGCTCGCGTTCTGACCGCTCGTCTTTGCGGCGCAGCCCGTACCCGCAAGCACGAGGGCGCAGAAGACCGCGGAAATTCTCGATACGCGCATTCAATTATTGTATTTATGATTACGAAAACGACTAGATATTTATGCCAGAAAAAGACGACGGCACGGTCGCTCGACAGCCCTGGAATCGCCCCAACACATCGCGCAGCGGCAATAGGAGTCGCGCGGGACAGCAGCTCTCGGCGGACTCGGAAGCGGTCTAGGCCCTGCGCAGGCAGGCCGCGGCGAAGAGGCCGGCGATGGCGGCCTGGGCGCCGAGCCAGAGAGGCTCGATCGCGTCGGGAACGAAGCGGAGGTCGACGGTGTGGGCGACGGCGGTGAAGAGCAGCGCGCCGGCCACGCCGAAGCCGAAGCCGGCCAGCGCCGGCCGCAGCCGGCGGACGCCGTAAAGGAGGACCATCAGTCCGACCGGCGCGAGGGCGCTGTAGAGCAGCGTCGCGCTCAACGGGCCGGTGGCGAGATCGGTGATGCCACCCGAGAGCATCCCGGCCACGGCGTGCGCGTGCGTCCAGCTCTCGGGCGTCAGGCCCGGCAGAAAGAATAGCCCCGACGATCCGGCCACCAGCGCGGCCGCAAACCCGAGCCCCAGCTGCGCGACCGCAATGTGGCGGCGGCGCATGACCGCCAGGCCCAGCAGCGAAGCCGCGAATCCGAGCCCCAGCTCGCCCGCGCCGCGTCCGTCGCGCGCTTTGTGTAGTGCCGCCGCCGCGTCGACGATCCCCGCGCCATAGTGGTCGTCGATGCGTGCGCCGGTCGCCGCGTTCCGCCCCTTGGGCTTCCGCGCCGTGCCAAGCAAGATCTCCTCGACCGCCTCCGGCCGCCGAACGCCCGCGCCCATGATCAGCGCGGCCACGCCCGCGACGTGCGGCGACGCCATCGATGTCCCCATGAACCACAGGTAGTCGGTGCGTCCGATGTCGCCCGGAACGATGGTGTGCTGGAGAACGCCGTCGGGCTTGCCGTCGCCGTTCTGATCGACGCGGACGTTGCCACCCGGGGCGGCGATGTCGATCTGGGGACCCCAGTTGGAATAGAACGTCGTGCTTTCGTCGAACTGGGTGGCCGCGACGGCGATGACCCCCGGGTAGCGTGCCGGATAGCCGACCCGCCCGTGGCCGTCGTTGCCGGCCGCCGCCACGATCACCACGCCCTTGCCGTGCGCGTACTTGACCGCGCTGGCGATCGCCCCGACCGCGAAAGGCCCGCCCAGGCTCATGTTGATGACGCCGGCACCGTGGTCGGCCGCCCAGCGGATCGCCTGCGCGATGCCGGCCATCGATCCCGAGCCTCTGGCCGACAGCACTTTGAGCGGCATGATCGACGCGCCGTAGGCGACGCCGGCGACGCCGATCCGGTTGTTGGTCGACTCGGCGATGGTCCCGGCCACGTGCGTGCCGTGGCCGTGATCGTCGGCTGCGTCGGCGTTGTTGGCGATGAAGTTGTAGCCGGGGACGAACTTGGTGCCGGCGAGATCGCCGACCTTGGTGACGCCGGTGTCGATCACCGCGACCACCACGCCGCTGCCGGTGCCGCGCTTCCAGGCCGCCGGCATGCCGATTTGGCGGAGGTGCCATTGATACTTGAAGCAGGCGTCATTTGGGAAATCGGCCCCAGCCGCGGGGAAATCCGCCGCGGCCTCGCCGGGCTTGGCGCCGCACTCCGCCTCCATCGACCCTGCGGCCGCGGCGGCCTCCTCGGCCTGCTCATCGGGCGGGATGGTGGCGAGCGAGTCGTAGTCGACGCTCTCGACGTCGGGATCGTGGGAGAGCTTGGCCAGGGCGGCTGCGGCCTGATCGGCGTCGTCGAAGTCGATCCGATAGAGGCGATCCTGGGCCGAATAGTCGCTCACCGGAATCTCGAGGTAGCCGTTCGCGGCCAGCGCTTTTGCCGAGATGTCGTCCCGAAAGTCGACGATGAGCTCGGTCGGGCGGAGCCCCGCCGCCTCGGCCTGCTCGGCGCTGGTGGGGATTGGCTTGTCCCCGAGCCGCGGCGCATGGGCGCCGTGCCAGAGAAACGCCGCGCCCGCGAGCGCCGCCGTAAACCCGCCCCAAGGCAGCCAGGAAGACACCCGGGCAGACGTGGACATCCGCATGCTCGAATTATACGACCACCCCGCGCGTCACGCCGGTTTGGAGGCGATTTAGATGAGGCCGTGTTACATTGACGGCACTTTTTGCAGCGATAGTCTCGCGCTCGCCTTGCGAAAACCCGCCGCCACGATGCGTCCGCTCGCCTGCCTCCTCGGTTTTGCGCTGCTTGCCGGTTCGGGCGTGGCGCGCGCCGAAGCCGACGATTCGGCCTCGATCGACAAGGTCGTGAAGCTGAACAAGCGGGCCGTCGACGAGTACGAGAACCTGAACTTCGAGGACGCGCGCAAGATCCTCAAGGACGCGCTGGCTGCCTGCGCGCAAGCCGGCCTCGACACCCACGCGGTCGCGGCGCGCACACACGTCCACATGGGCGTGGTCCTCTTCGCGGGGTTCAAGCAGAAGGATCAGGCGCTCAAAGAGTTCAAGAAGGCGATCGAGATCCAGGCGGACATCAAGCTCGACAAGACGCTGGCCAATCCCGAGATCCAGGCGGTCTTCGACGAGGCCGCCGAGGCGCAGAAGAGCGCCGGGGGGGGCGGTGGCGCCGCCACGCCGGCCGCGGGCGATGCCGTGACGCACGAGCCGGTCACCCGGGCGGAGCAGGGAAAGCCGATTCCGATCAACGTGACGATCGACGCGTCGGTGGGCGCCACAAAGGTCGTCTTGTCATTCAGCGCCGACGGGTCGGAAGACTTCGGCGAGCGCGAGATGCACGAGGACTCTCCCGGGAACTGGAGCGGCGAGATCCCCGCCTCGGCCACCGTGGGGGCCAAGCTCAAGTACTACATCGAAGTGACCGGCGCCGGCGACGAGACGGTCGGGACCAAGGGCTCGGCCGCGGAGCCGCTGGTGATCGCCTTGCAGCGTCAAGGTGGCGCGTTGGTGGCGCCGGTTCGCCGGACGACCGTCGTGTCCCCCAAGCCGGACGAGTCGGAGCCGGCGACCTGGTACGTCGGGCTCGGCCTGGGGACGGGGTTCGGGTGGACGACCGGGGCGGGTGAGATCAACACCGGCGACCACGTCTCGCCGCCCGGTTTTGCCCTGGCCAAGCTCGGTCAGCTGGCGCCCGAGGTGGGTTATTTCATCAGCCCTCAGTTTCTGCTCTCGCTGCAGCTTCGCCTTCAGTTCGTTTCGGGCGCGACGCCGTTCTATGCACCGGACGCCAGCTGCGGGCCGGGCGGCGTCTGTTCACCGGCGAAGTACGCGGCCGCCGGGTTCGCCCGCGCGAACTGGCTGTTCGATTTCGGCGATCTGCATCCTTTCGTGGCGGGCCTCGCGGGACTTGGCACCATCCGCCACCTCGCGACCTTCCCCTCGGAGCCCCACTGCGGCAGCGATAAGATGAGCGCCTGCATCGACACGATCGCCGCCGGGCCGATCTTCCTCGGCGGCAGCGGCGGGATTCTCTATAACCTGTCGCCCGTGTTCGCGCTCCGGGCCGAGATGAACATGGTGGCCGGCTTCACCAAATTCACGCTCAACTTCGACTTCAACCTCGGCGTCGCCGTCGAGTTTTGATGGGAACCCTGGGAGGGTTCCCAAACCCTCCCGCGATGGGGTTGGGCCGGCGAAGCCGTCCCTCCCCCGACGCGATCTAGGTTTTCTCCGGTTCCCAGAGGGGCTCGGGCTCGCCGTAGATGCGGGCGGCGTGGCGGCTCATCACGAAGAGCGCGTCGGACAGGCGGTTGACGTAAGGGATGACGGCCGGGCCGATCGGCTCCGCATCGGCGAGGCGCACGATGAGACGTTCGGCGCGCCGGCAGACGGTGCGGGCCAGGTGAAGATAGGCCGCGACGAAACCACCGCCCGGCAGGACGAAGCTGCGCAGCTCGGGAAGCGAGGCGTTCCAGGCGTCGATCTCCTCTTCGAGCGCGCTGGCGTGCCGCGTTTCGATGACCGGCTGCGTGGGGCGACGATCGGCGGTCAGCGTCGCCAGATCGCTGCCCAGGTTGAAGAGCTCGTTCTGCACGCGCAGGAGAACGGCGCCAAGCTCCGCGGCACCGGCCGGCGCGCCGGCGGCGCCGAGCGCCGTACGCGCCAGCCCGATGCAGGCCGAGAGCTCGTCGATGGTGCCATAGGCCTCGATTCGGAGCGCGTCCTTGCGCACCTTTTGTCCACCCACGAGACGGGTGTCGCCCCCGTCGCCCGCCTTGGTGTAGATCCGGTTCAGCCTCACCATGACCGCCTCATACCAGGAAGCCGCCGCCTTCTTCAAACCGGCGCCACGCGCGGTGCTGTTCGACGCGGGCTTCACGCTCACTTTTCACGACGGCGCGCGCATCGCCGCCTACGCGGCGAAGGCGGGCCTTGCCGTCGATCCGGCGGCCCTGGAAAGGGCCGAAGGCGCCCTGCGCGCCGAGTTGCGCGAGACGGAAGGCGTCACGCTGCGCACCCACGCCGACGGGGGCCACCGCTGGCACCAGCACCTCTACCGGCGCCTCCTGGCGCTCGCCGGAATCTCCGGAGACTCCGATCGGCTCGACCAGGCCGCCGCGGTCATCCTGCGCGAGCATCGCCTGAGCAACGCCTGGCGCCGCGTCGGTGCCGGGGTCCGCGAAGCGCTCGCGCGTCTCCGCGCGGCGGGCCTGAAGCTGGGCGTCGTCTCGAACAGCGAGGGGACGATCGAACAGATGCTGATCGAGATCGATATGCGCGACCCGTTCGACGCCGTGGTCGACTCCGCCGTCGTCGGCATCACCAAACCCGATGCGCGCATCTTCCAGATCGCGCTCGATCGCCTGGCCGTCTCGCCGGCCGAGACCATCATGGTTGGCGATTCACCGTCGGCCGACGTCGCCGGCGCCCACGCCGCGGGCCTCCGCGCCGCGCTCATCGATCCCCACGGTCTCTACCCGTGGTGCTCCGTTCCGCACTTCGACGACGTGGCCGAATTCACGACCGCGCTGCTCGCAGCCCGTGGAGGGGATCGCGTCCCCCCACACGGCGGGAGCCTGGCACCTTAGACGAGGGCGTCCTTGGCGGCCTTGACCGGGCGGGCCTTCAGAACCTTGCGCGCCGGCTTGGCCTTGATGGTGATCGGCTCCTTGGTGAAGGGGTTGATCCCCTTGCGCTCCTTGGTGGCCGGCTTCTTGACGACGACGAACTTGGCGAAACCCGGGAGGACGAAGATGCCATTCTTCTTGAGCTCTTTGTGTCCGACGGTGGCCAGGGACTCGAGGACGCCGGCGACATCCTTGCGCGCCAGCTTCTCCTTGTGAGCTTCCGTGATGGTCTGGATGATCTGGGACTTCGTCAGCACCTTCGCCATGTCGGTCTCCTTTTTCACGCGGGCGCGGGCGGCGACGAACCACCCGCAAATTCGGTCACAGACTCTAAAGACAAAGATCAGCGGACGGAACAAAAAACGGCAAAAACCCCGGAAAAAATCAGCGGTGCGTTTTTCTTGCACCGCGCGGGCGATTCACGTTACGGAAGAACGCAAGATGCAAGATCGCGCGCCGCCGGCGCCGTTCCTGAAGTGGGCGGGCGGCAAGCGTCAGCTGCTCCCGCGCATTCTCCAGCTCGTACCGGCGCGTATCGACACCTACTACGAGCCATTTGTCGGAGGCGGGGCGGTGTTCTTCGCGCTGGCCGCGCAGGCCCGCTTCCGGCGCGCGGTGATCGGCGACGCGAACGCCGAGCTGGTGATCTGTTACACGGCAATCCGCGACCAGGTCGACGCCGTCATCGCCAAGCTGCGCCGATATCGAAACGATCACGACGTCTATTACGAGGTGCGCGCCAAGGATCCGGCGCGACTGTCACCGGCGGCTCGGGCCGCGCGCGTCATCTTCTTGAACCGGTGCGGGTACAACGGGCTCTACCGCGTCAACAGCAAGGGGGCATTCAATGTCCCGTTCGGGCGTTATCGGCGGCCGCTGATCTGCGACGAGGGGAAGCTGCGGGCGGCGTCTCGGGCGCTCCGGACCGTCAAGATCGTTGCCGGCGACTTTGCGAAGTTGATGGCCAAGCCGGGGCCCGACGACTTCGTGTATCTCGATCCCCCCTACGTGCCGGTGTCGGCGACTTCGTCGTTCACGGCCTACGCCGGCCGTGACTTCGGGATGACCGCGCAGGAGCGCCTGGCCGAGGCGCTGCGCGCGCTTTCGGTGCGCGGGGTTCCGGCGCTGCTATCCAACTCCGACTGCGCGGCGACGCGAAAGCTCTACCAGGGCCTCGACATCGAACGAATACGCGCCCGGCGCGCCATCAATTCTGTGGCGCGCCGGCGGGGCCCGGTCGACGAGATCCTGGTCAAGGTGGGTGTCGGCGCCTAGCGGATCGCGTGTTATGGTCCCGCGCCATGACGAAGCTCACCGGGGCCCTGATCGCGGCTCTACTGGCCGCTTCGCCGGCCTGTTCCCACAAAGCGGGCGGGTCGGGATCACCGGAGGCAAAGGCCGGCGCGCCCGCGGCCGCGGGTCTCGCGATCGATGACCTGAAGGTCGGCAGCGGCATGCCGGCGGCCAAGGGGAAGATGATCTCTGTCCACTACACCGGCCGGCTCACCGACGGCACCAAGTTCGACAGCTCCTACGACCGCGGCCAGCCGATCGAGTTCCCGCTCGGGACCGGCGTCGTGATCAAGGGCTGGGATCAGGGGATCGACGGGATGCGGGTGGGCGGCAAGCGGAAGCTGACGATCCCGCCGGACCTCGCCTACGGTGCGCGCGGAACGCCGGGCGGACCCATTCCACCCAACGCCACGCTGGTCTTCGAGGTCGAGCTGGTGGCGGTCAAGTAACCCGCGTAACCAACCGTTGGCAGTGAGCATCCCGGCTTTCCCGCTGGCGAAAGCTCAAAAGTTCACTAAACTCCCGCGCCCCTACCCCCTGAAAGAACGGGAAGCAACCCATGGCCATCTCTCTCGACAAAGTTCGCAACATCGGCATCTCGGCCCACATCGATTCGGGCAAGACCACGCTGTCCGAGCGCATCCTCTTTTATACCGGCAAGATCCACAGGATCGAGGAAGTGCGCGGCAAGTCGGGCGTCGGCGCCAAGATGGACTCGATGGATCTCGAGCGCGAAAAAGGGATCACCATCCAGTCGGCGGCCACCTACTGCGAGTGGGACGACCACGTCATCAACCTCATCGACACGCCGGGCCACGTCGACTTCACGATCGAGGTCGAGCGCGCGTTGCGCGTCCTCGATGGCGCGGTGCTGGTGCTGTGCGGCACCTCGGGCGTGCAGTCGCAGTCGTACACCGTCGATCGCCAGATGCGCCGCTACAACGTGCCGCGCCTGGCCTTCATCAACAAGCTCGACCGCGCGGGCGCCGATCCGGCGCGCGTGACCGCGCAGCTCAAGGACAAGCTGAGGCACAACACGATCACGATGCAGCTCCCGATCGGCGAGGAGGCCGACTTCGAGGGGATCATCGACCTCATCAAGATGAAGGCCTACTACTTCGACGGGGACAACGGCGAGGACATCCGCGAGGAGGAGATCCCGGCCGCCCGTCTCGAGGAGAGCAAGACCGCGCGCCACGATCTCATCGCCTCGGTGGCGGACCACGACGAGGCCATCGCCGACAAGTTCCTGGCGGAGGCCGAGGTCGGCGTCGAAGAACTTCAAGCCGCGATCCGCCGCGTCACCATCTCGCTCAAGATGACGCCGGTCTTCATCGGCTCGGCCTATAAGAACAAGGGCGTCCAGCTCTTGCTCGACGGCGTTAACCTGTATCTCCCGAATCCGATGGAGGTGCAGAACATCGCCCTCGATCAGAACAACAAAGAGGAAAAGGTGATCCTGGTTTCGGACCCCAAGAAGCCCTTCGTGGGGCTGGCGTTCAAGCTGGAAGACGGCCGCTACGGCCAGCTCACCTACATGCGCATCTACCAGGGGACGCTCACCAAGGGCGACTTCATCGTCAACAACTCGGCCAACGGCAAGCGGGTCAAGGTGCCGCGCCTCGTGCGCATGCACTCGAGCGAGATGAACGACATCGAGACCACCTCGGCAGGCGATATCACCGCGCTGTTCGGGGTGGAGTGCGCCTCGGGCGATACCTTCACCAGCGAGTCGATCAACTACACGATGACCTCGATGCACGTGCCCGACGCGGTCATCTCGCTGGCCGTGGCGCCCAAGGACAAGGCCAACGCCACCAATTTCTCCAAGGCGCTCAATCGGTTCACCAAAGAAGATCCGACCTTCCGCGTTCGCCGCGACGAGGAGTCGGCCCAGACCATCATCAGTGGGATGGGCGAGCTGCACCTCGAGATCTACATCGAGCGCATGAAGCGCGAGTACGCCTGCGAGGTGATTGCGGGCAAGCCGCAGGTCGCCTACCGCGAGGCGATCGGCCAGCGCGCCGACTTCAACTACACCCACCGGAAGCAGACCGGCGGCTCGGGGCAATACGGCAAGGTCATGGGCTACATCGAGCCTCTGCCGGCCGAGCACCCGACCGGCTACGAGTTCGAGGACGACATCGTGGGCGGCGCGATCCCGCGCGAGTTCATCGCCGCCTGCGACAAGGGTTTTCGCGAAGCGACCAAGAAAGGTCCGCTCATTGGGTTTCCCATCGTCGGCGTCAAATGCGTGGTCAACGACGGCGCCTCGCACGCCGTCGACTCGTCCGAAATCGCTTTCCGAACGGCCGCTCTCATGGGCTTCCGCGAGGCTTATGCGCAGGCCAAGCCGACCATCTTGGAGCCGATCATGCGGGTCGAGGTACAGTTCCCCGAGGAATTCCAGGGGGCGGTCATGGGGCAGCTCAACCAGCGCCGCGGGACGATCATCTCGTCGGAGAAACAGGAAGGCTTCGTGCAAGCGATGGCCGAGGTGCCGCTCAACGACATGTTCGGCTACTCGACCGATCTGCGTTCTGCGACGCAGGGCAAGGGCGAGTTCACCATGGAGTTCCAGAAGTACGCCGAGGTGCCCAAGCAGCAGCGCGAAGTGATGATCACCGAGTACCGAAACAAGAAGGACAAGTAAGGCGGCGCGTGAGCGCAGGCGGGCTTTGCCCGCCGGAGCTCGTCGCGGGAGGTTGCAGGAACCCTCTCAGGGTTCCTGATCTAACTGCCCGGCGTCCAGGTAGAAGCGGGAGATGTCGGCCTCGTCGAGCAGGCCGACCACGTTGCCGGCGGCGTCGATGACCTGGATCTCGCGCAGCTTGTTGCTCAGCATCGTCTCGGCGGCGGTTCGCAGGTCGGCATCGACGCGAACCGAAAATTCGCGCGCCGCGATGGGGATGCCACTGACCGAGATCATCCGCATGATGGTCGCCACCCGGGTGGTGCGCAGCAGGTCCGGCGTGGCGGGATGCTGGTGCACCGGCGATTCGCGCTGGGTTTTCACCTGGGCGCGATAGAGAGATTTTCCGCGCAACGCGATGAAGGCGATCCCCTCGGCCAGCATGAGCGGAACGAGGAGGTCGTAGCTCCCCGCCAGCTCGCAGACCAGGACCAGCGACGACAGCGGGGTGTGCGCGATGCCGCCGTAGAAGGTGCCCATGGCGACCAGCGCGAAGGCGCCGGGATCGATGCGCGGGTCATGCAGCAGGAGCTGCGCCACCCGGCCGAAGGCGCCGCCGAAGAGGCCGCCGATGACCAGCGCAGGCGCGAAGTCGCCGGCGCTACCACCGGTGCCGATGGTGAGCGACGAGGCGGCGATCTTGGCGAGGCACAGAAAGAGCAGCAGGGCCGCGCCGGCCCAGCCGATCGGCAGCCAGCTGGCGCCGCTGATGGCGACCTGTACCGCGCCGTACCCGCCACCGAGGAGGCCGAGCCCCTGACCGGGCTGGGCCAGGTGCCAGCCGACGGCCGCGATGATGGGCACGCAGAAGACGCCCAGCGCCAGGCCGCCCAGCGCGGGCCGCGCCCAGGTCGGGATGCCGGTGAGCCGCGCGGTCAGGCGCTGGACGCCGCGCAGCGAGGTCAGAAACAGCGCCGCCAGCACCGACACGAACAGCGCCAGCACGCCGTAGAGCCAGAGGTGCTTGATGACGAACGGAAAGTGACCAGGGTGCGCGAACAGCGTCGTCTCGCCGAAGATCGAGATGACCACCGAGTAGGCGGTGACGCTGGCGAGGACCGCGGGGATGAGCGCGTCGGACTCGAAGTCGTCGCGGTAGAGCACCTCGACGGCCAGCAGCGCCGCGCCGAGCGGCGT
>CAYTTF010000153.1:0-10380 GCA_964440665.1 uncultured Myxococcales bacterium
TCGAAGATCTCCGCCTCGGGAAGGAACTCGCGCGCCGTCGCCAGGGGCGCCTGGATCTTCTGGCGGATGAGGGCCGCCTCGGCGGCGGCCGGCGCGATGGTCACCTTTTGCAAGAGCGAGTCCTGCGCCGACTTCTCCTGGAACACCAACGAGGTGGCGCCCAGCATGATCTCGTCGCCCTCGAGCAGAATGTGCTCGCTGACCCGCTCGCCGTGCAGGAAGGAGCCGTTCAAGCTGCCGAGATCTCGGAACAGATAGCGCCCATCCGGCTGGCGCAGCACCTGCGCGTGTTCCTTGGACACGATGCGATCCAGGATCTGCAGCGTGTTGTCGGGGTGGCGTCCGATCGTGTTGACAGCGCCGAGCTCATACTCGCGTCGCTGATCGTTGCCGCTAACGATGATTTTGGCCATTGCCCGCGTGACGCTCGAAGGGGCCCATCATACCCCGCCAGACGCCCGGTTTCCGAAGTAAAGTGGCGGCCTCGACCGAGCCATGTCGACCCTGACACCCACGCCGACGCCTCTTCCGCATTCGCGGCCCGACGAGGTGACGCAACCGAACGCCACGGTGGGGATGAGCCTCGACGACGCGCGGCGGGGTCTTCACCGCTCGCCCGCGCAATGGGAGGCGGAAGCCCTCGCGATGATCGAAGAGGCCGACGCGCGGGAAGGGGTGGCCGCCGGGGCGCTCCGCTACGCCGCCGCCCGTCTATTCGAAGATGGGGTGGGCGACGTCGGGGCCGCCGTCGAACATCTGCAGCTGGCGCTCGACCAGCCCGCCGAGGCGACGTTCAAGCCGGTGCTCCGCTCGCTGCGGTTGCACGCGATCGAGGCCGCCAGCTATTGGGCGGCGATCGATCTGCTGGACGTCGAGCGGCGCGCGGCCGGGGACGCGGCCGCGCGGGCGGACCTCGCCGTCGAGAAGGCGTATCTGCTCGAGCATCGGTTGAACGCGCCGGGGCGCGCGCGCGTGGTGCTGGAGGAGGCGCTCGCGCTCCAGCCTGGCCAAGCTGTGGCGCTGCTGGCGCTCGAGGAGAGCGCGCTTCGCGCCACCGCGCAGGGACAAGGGCAAGGGCAAGGGCAAGGGCAAGGGGGCGACCCCGCCGATCAGGCCCTGCTCCAGTCGGTGCTCGAGCGCCGGTTCGCGGCGGCGCGTTCCGGCGGCGAGCGCGGGCGCCTTCTCTGTCGTCTGGCGTTGCTCGCCGAAGCCGATCCGGTGCGCGCCGCCGACGCGCTGGGGCTCTGGCTGCGGGCGCTCGACGAGGACGCCGGGCTGGGCGCCGCGGCGCTCGCGCGCGCGGGGACCGCCCGGGTCGCGGCGGCGCTCGGCAAGGACGCCGAGCTGGCGCGGGCGGTGGCGCTGGAAGCCGAGGCGGCCGTGGGACCGGAGCGGGCCTCCTGGTTGTCGCTGGGCGCCGCGCTGGCGCGCCAGCGCCTCGGCGCTGCGGCCCGGGCCAACACGCTCATCGACGAGGCGCGGGTCGCCGACCCCGATGATCCGGCGTTGCTCTTCGCGACGGTGTCGAGCGCGCTCGCGGCCGGCCACTGGGCGAAGGCGCGGCTGGCGCTCGATCACCAGGCGGACCTGTCGCGCGATCGCGACTGGGCGGCGACGCTGGTCGGCCTGGGTGCGCACCTGGCCGAGCAGCACGAAGGCGACGACGAGGCGGCCGCCGGGCGCTACCGGCGGTTGCTGGAGGCGCGGCCCGGCGATCCGGTCGCTCTGGCGGCGCTCGAACGGATCGCGTCGCGCACCGGCGACGCGGCGGCGCAGGTGACGCTCGCCGAGGGCGCCGTCGATCGCAGCTCCGACGCCGACGAGCGGGCCGCCCTCGCGATGCGCGGGGCCGAGCTGGCAGAAACCGCCGCGCACGATCTTCCGCGTGCCGCGGCGCTGGCCCGCCGCGCGCTGGAGGCGGTGCCGGGGTATGCGCCGGCGGCCCACCTGCTCGAGCGGCTGTTCCCCGCCCTCGATCGGTGGGACGAGATGGTGAAGGTCGTCGACCTGACGGCGGCACCCGACGCGTTCGCCGACGGCGGCCGCGCAACCGGCGAAGCGGGCGCGAAGTCGGTCCGGCTCGAGCGGCTGGGCGCGCTCTACGAGGATCGGCTGAACGATCCGGGCAAGGCGCTGGCCCTCTACGGCGAATGGGTGGAGCTCGGTGTTCGCAGGAGCGCCGCGCTCGGGGCCCTGCTGCGAGCCGCCGAAAAGGTGGGCGACGGGCTGGTCGCGGCGCAGGCGGCGCTCCGCCTCGGGACCGAGATCGCCGGCCTCGACGCGGGAACCAAGTTCGCGTGGTGCTACCGCGCGGCGACGATCTACGAAGAGCGCGCCGCCGACGACGACGAGGCGATCCGCGCCTACGAGGCGGCGCTGGCGTTGCGACCCGGCTCCCGCCCCGCGCTGGCCGGGTTGGGTCGCGCGCACCATCGGCGTGGTCGGTTCGATGCGCTGGCCGCGGTCCTGTCCAAGCAGGCCGCCGGCGAAGCCAACCCCGCCAGCGCCAGCGCCCTCGAGGTCGAGGCGGCGCGCCTGTACGCCTTGCGGCTCGGGCGGGTAGAAGACGCGCTGGGCGCTGCCGCGCGCGCTCTCACCTTCGACCCCGCCAACGTCGCGGCGATCGCCGATCATGCTCGGCTGCTGGAGCGGCTCGGCCGCGGCGAGGAGCTGGCGGGCGCGCTGGGCAGCCTGGGACAGACGCTGTCGGATCCCGCCGACAAGTCGGCCGCCTATCGCGCGCAGGCGGAGGTTCTCGAGTGGCAGCTCGGGCGCCGCCGCGAGGCCCTGGCGGCCATCGAGCGCGCCGTCGCCAATGGCGGGCGGGCGCGCGCCTCCGTCGCCGAAGAACGCCTGTGGCGGCTGGTCGGTCGGGGCGGCGAGCTGGCCACGTTGCAGCTCAAGCGCCTCTCCGAGGGCAACGGCGCGCGGTCCGGGCTTGCCGATCTCGGCCTGCGCCTCGATCTCGCCTGGCGACTCATTGATCGCGAGGCGGCCGCGCGCGTCCTTCACGGCGCGCTCGACGCCGCGCCCGGCGACGGTGCCGTGCTGGACGCCGGGGTGGCCCTGGCGTTCCGTCTCGGTCGCGATCGAGACGCGGCCCCGGCGCTGGAGCGGCTGGCCGAGGCCAGCGACGACGCGGATACCCGCGCCGCTCTGTGGCAGGCGGCGGCGCGCGCGCGCGATCGCGCCGGCGGGGGGGAGCCACAGCCGGAGACGCTGTCGCTGTGGAACCGGGTGGTCGAGGCGCGCCCGACGGAAGAGGGGCTCTCCATCTTTGGTCGCCTGGCGGCGCGGGCGGGCGACTCGACGCGGACGATCCTGGCCCGCCGCCGTCTCGCCGAGATCGCGGTCGACGGCCTCTCGCGGGCCGTGCTGCTGTGGGACCTCGGGGGCGCGCACCTGGCGGCCGGGGATCTGGGGGGCGCCGACGCGGATTTCGCGCGCGCGATCGAAGCCGATCCGGCCTTCCTGCCAGCCTTGCGCGCGCTGGCGCGGCTGCGCGAGGCGACCGGTGACGTGCGCGCGGCCGCCGAGCTCTTCGCGCGCGAGGCGCGGCTCACCAAGGGCCCGGTGCGGGCGGCGGACGCGTTCCGCCAGGCGGCGCGCCTCTACGCCAACCAGGTGCGCGACGACGCGATGGCGGGCCGGTGCCTGGAAGAAGTGCTGGCCATCGAGCCCGAGGCCGAGACCGACTTCGAGGTCTTGCAGGTGATCCTTCGCGCGCGCAACGAAGACGATCGGCTGGCGCAGGTCATGCGGCGCCGCGCGGCCGCCGGGACCTTGCCCAAGCGCCGCGATCGTCTGCTCGCGCTGGCGGAGCTGGTCCACGCGCGCGACCCAGTCGAAGCGGCCGCGGTGCTGGCCGAAGCGGTCAAGCTCGATCCCACCTCGGTCACGGTGTTGCTACGCCTGGCGGAGGTGGAGACGGACCTCGGGCGCTCGGCCGAGGCGATCGCGACCTATCGGCTGGCCATCGCGGCGTCGTCGGATCCCAAGACGGTGAGCGCGGCCTGGGCGCGGATCGGCGACGTCGCCGAACGGGCGCTCGCCGACGGTGAGCAAGCGGTCGAGGCCTACCGGAACGCGCTGCTCGCGGCGCCGGACGGGCTGGCGGCGCTGGCGGGCATGGCGCGGGGACTCACCCGCCAGCGCGACTATTTCGGCGCGGCGATCGCGCTGCGCCGGCTGGCGGCGGTCGAAGCGGAGCCCGAGGCGCGCGTCGGTCATCTCATCACCCTCGGCGAGCTGCTGGCAGGTCCAGCCGAGGATCCGGAGGGGGCGGCCGACGCGTTCGAGCAGGCGCTGGCGCTCGATCCGCACCACGACCACGGGATGGATCGCCTGGATGTCCTGCTCACCCGCCTCGAAGAGCCGTCGCGCCTGGCGGCGGCGCTGGGTCGGTACTTGGAAGTCGCGCCGGCGGCCCGCGATCGACGCATGCGCCTGGCCGCCCTGTGGAGCGGGCCGCTCGGCTCGGCCGCGCGGGCCGTCGACGAGCTGCACACGATCGTCACTGCGGCGCCCGACGACTTCGGCGCGCGCGTCGAGCTCGGGCGGGTGCTGGAAGCGGCCGATCGTCTGCCCGAGGCGATCGCCGAGCATCTCGCGCTCTTGCGGCTGGCGCCGCTCCGGGTCGATTCGCTGCGGGCGTTGCGGCGACTGTGCGTGCGGGCCGCCCAGCCGCGTCGCGCCGCCCGGGTCGCGGCCGCGCTGGTCGCGCTGGGACTCACCGACGCCGCCGACGCCCGCGCGATTCGCGACGCGCGTCTGCGCTGGACACCGGAGGCGATCGGGACCATCTCCGGGGCCGACTTCGAATCGATCGTCCGCCACCCGGCCGTGCGCCATCCGGCGACGGCGATCCTGGCGGCGATGTCCGAGGTGCTACCGCGTCTCTATGGTCTCGCGCTGGAGGATTGGGGGGTCACTAAACAGGATCGCGTCCCCGCCCGATCGGAGGATCCGCTGCGCGCCGTCGTCAGCCGGGTGGCCGTGCTGCTCGGGGTGGAAGAGACCTTCGACGTCTATTCGGCGCGGGCCATCGCGACGCAGGTCGAGATCGAAGCTGGTCCCCCGCCGGCCTTGCTGCTCCCCGCGACGTTTGCGTCGCTGCCGAGGCAGGAGGCCTACCTGCAGCTCGGGCGCCAACTCGGACATCTGCGTGCCGGCACGCACGGGGTGGGGCGCATTCCCGCCAAGGATCTGGGTCTGTTGGTCGCGGCCGGCGTGCGGACCATGTTCCCCGAATACGGGCGGGGAATCTTGCCCGAGGAGCAGCTCAACGACGTCGCGCAGAAGATCACGCGCATGCTCCCACGGCGGCAGCGGCGCGCCTTCGAGCAGGCGGCGCTTTCGTTTCGCGACAGCGGGGTCTTCGACGGCGAGAGATGGCGCGCCGGGATCACCCACACCGGCTACCGGGCCGCGCTGGTCGCATCGGGGGATGTGCTGGGCATCTTCGAGCACCTCGCGCGCGCGGATCGGCAGCTGGCCGCGGCCGTCATGCAGTCGTCCGATGAATTGCTCGCCGCGGCGCGGGCCACCGCCACCGTCGTCGAGATGATCAACTTTGCCGTCGGCGACGAGCTCGCCGCGGTCAGCAAGCGCCTCGGCGTGGATTGATAAAATTGGAACCCTGGGAGGGTTCCCAGACCCTCCCGCGACGAGCTCGGTCGAGCCGGCGCGCCCTCGCTCACGCGATCGACTACATGGGAACGGTCAGGCCGCCGGTGGCGGCGTCGCGACGGAGGCCTCCAGCGCGCGGCCGACGCGGCTCTTGAGGCAGGCGATCCCGAGCACCGCCTGGAACGACAGCACCAGCGCCTGACCGACCAGGCTGGCGGTCAGGACCGCCGCCTGTTGCGCCGCCCGATCGCCCGGGCCGTAGCGCGCGAAGAAAAAGATCATGGCCGCCTGGGTGGTGCCGAGCCCCTGCACCGAGATCGGAAGCACGGCGATGAAAAAGACCACCGGCAGCGCGGCCACCGCCTCGACGACCGGCACCGCCACGCCGAACGCGCGCAGCATGCAGATCTGGAAGGCGAACAGCGCGGCGATGTGGGGCAGCCGCACCGCCACGGCGCGCGCATGTCCGCCGAGGCCGGCGCCGAGCAAGACCTCGAAGAGCGGGCGCGACGCCAACCAGCGCGGCTTGGCGGCCAGAGCGACGACGTAGACGGCGAGCCCGGCGTACGCGACGACCACGATGACGGCGACCGCGTGCGGAACGGCGGGCGCGGCCGCGAGGCCGACGGTGGCCAGAAGCAGCAAGGCCAGCACGTTTATCCCCATGATGAAGAGGATGGTCGCCGCGCCGCGGATGACGGGCACCGCCGCCACCCGGTGAACGAAGTACACGATGGCGCCCTGACCCACGTTGTAGTTGATGGCGGCCAGCAGGTAGGTCGCCCCGCGCACCAGCAGGACATCCACGAACGACAGGCGCGCCAGGAACCAACCGAAGGTCTTCCAGATGGCGAACGAGTCGGCGAGGTAGATCGCCACCGCGCCGAGGAGGGCGACCGGAATCGTCCACCCAGCGGCGCCCCGGGCCGCCGCGACGACCTCGCCGACGGAGATGCGCCGGAACAGCAGCACCAGCAGACCGGCGGTCACGGTCCAGGCGGCGAGGCGAATCAGGCGCTTGCGCATCGGCGGCAAGAGCTACCACGAGGCCAGGCCGTAGCGAAAGGCGAGCGTCGCGGGCGATCTTGCCGGCGGCGACATCGCCAATCAAGGCTGCCGTCGGAGACCTTCCCACTGCCGCCAGATGTCGGTCAGCGCGGCGGTCGAGCGCGGGTCGTGGGTCCGGTGCGTGAGCCGGAAGAAGACCGCGTAGCGGACGTGCGGTCCGACGTTGGGCGCGGCGCCATGCGCGAGCGCGTGGTGCGCCAGCAGGACGTCGCCGGCCTGGACGACCAGCTGCCGTGGCGGTGGCATCGGGACCTTCGGGAAACCATGCAAGAGCTCGTCGGTGCCGTGGGCGCGGAAGTGCGCTTCGAGCACCCGGTGTGTTCCCGGCCAGACCGTGAAGTTGCCGCGGAACCGCGCGGGCACGTCGCTCAGGAACACCGCCGCGAGCGCCGTGAAGGTGTAGAGCGTCTCGGGCGCGACGCCGTTGAGGGGACCGGGCATGCCGTCGATGTGCGGGTACGGATCGCGCGGCTCCGTGATCGCCTGCGGGAACCGCAGCGCGATCTGGCCGGTGGTGGGCGGCGGGACGTTGCCGGCGCCGAGCGCGGCCTCCGCCAGCGCGGGCAGCGCGGTCGCGGCGTAGAGATCGAGGATCGGCGGGGCGCCCACCAGCTCCGGGCAGAACGTCTGCGCGCGCAAGGTCCAGATCCGGTCCTTGGCGATTCCCTCCTCGCCGAGCGAGCCATTGATGGCCAGCAGCGCCGCGTCCACGCGGGCGCGTGGCACCAGACCCGGAACGATCAGGTATCCGTCTTCTCTGAGCGCCCGCGCTTCTGCGTCCCCGATCTGCACGACCAGCTCAAGCGTAGCAGCACATCGCCTCGGGGAGGTCGGGCTCCGCCGACCCCGGACCTACCCGGCGTCGCTGAGCTTGCCGGCGTGGCGGATGTCCTTGCCCTTGACCATGAAGACCACCAGCTCGCCCAGGTTGGTGGCGTGGTCGCCGATCCGCTCGAGGTACTTGGCGATCGATTGCAGCCGTGTCGCGCGGAAGATGTTGCGCGGGTCTTCCATCATGTAGGTGAGCAGCTCGCGGAAGATCTGCGTGTAGTAGGCGTCGACGTTCTTGTCGCGCGCGATCACCCGCTGCGCGCGCTCGACATCGGCGGCCACGAACGCGTCCAGCGCCTCGTGCAGCATCTCCTGCACCTCGCGGGTCATGTTGGGCAGATCGATGTAGGGCTTGAGCGGCGGCTCGCCGTTGAGCTCCAGCACGCGCTCGCAAATGTTGACGCCAAGATCGCCGATCCGCTCGAGGTCGGTGACCAGCTTGAGCGCCGTGGTCAGGAAGCGCAGGTCGGAGGCCACCGGCTGCCGGCGCGCGAGCACCTGCATGCACAGCTCGTCGATCGCGATCTCGAGCTGGTTGATCTTCCGGTCGACGGCGATCATCTGCTCGGCCAGCGTGCTGTCCCGGTCGATGAGCGCCCGGATGCTGCCGTTGATGATCTCCTCCACCTTGGCGCCCATGAGCAGGAGCTGCTCGCGCAGCCGCCGGAGCTCCAGTTCGTATTCGCGGTTGGTGTGCTCGCGTGAGGTGTTTGCTCTTATCATCCGTGTCACCCAAATCTGCCGGTTATGTAGTCTTCCGTCCTGGAGTTGCTGGGTTTGGTGAAGATCACGTCGGTGCGATCGAATTCCACCAGCTCCCCGAGATAGAAGAACGCCGTGTAATCGGCGACGCGCGCCGCCTGCTGCATGTTGTGTGTCACGATCACGACCGTGTAGTTGGCCGAAAGCTCGTTGATCAGCTCCTCGATGTGGGCCGTCGCGATCGGGTCGAGCGCCGAGGCCGGCTCGTCCATGAGCAGCACCTCGGGCTCGACCGCCAGCGCGCGCGCGATACAGAGGCGCTGCTGTTGCCCGCCGGACAGGCCGAGCGCGCTGTCGTCGAGGCGGTCCCGGACCTCTTCCCACAGCGCCGCCTGGGTGAGCGCCAGCTCGACGCGGCCGGCGATCTCGCCGGCGTCCTTCACGCCGCCGATCCGGAGGCCGTAGGCGACGTTTTCGAGGATCGACTTCGGGAACGGGTTCGACCGCTGGAACACCATGCCGATGCGGCGGCGGACCGCGACCGGGTCGATCCCCGCGCCGTAGATGGGATCGCCGTCGAGCTTGACGCTGCCCTCGACGCGGCAGCCGGGAATGAGCTCGTTCATGCGGTTGAGCGAGCGCAAGAAGGTGGACTTGCCGCAGCCCGAGGGACCGATCAGGGCCGTCACGTGCTGGCCGACGATATCCAGCGAAACCGGGCCCACCGCCTTCTTGGCGTCGTAGAAGACGGCCAGATCTCGGACGATGAGCTTCGGCGCCGGCTCGACCTTGGCGCTGCCGTTGGCGCTCACGCGGTGGCCCCCGCGTAGCGGCGCCGCATGCGCGAGCGGACCACCACGGCGGCCACGTTGAGCGCGAACGTCAGCAGCAACAGCACGAGCACAGTCGCGTAGAGGATCGGCTGGGTCGCGTCGACGTCGGGCGATTGCGTGGAGAGCACGTAGACATGGTAGCTCGGCGACATGAACTGCGACGACAGATGCTTGGGCAGCTGGGGCAGAAAGTAGGCCGCCCCCGTGAACAGGATCGGCGCCACCTCGCCGGCGCCGCGGCTGACGGCCAGGATCGTGCCGGTCAGGATGCCCGGGCTCGCCTGCGGAACGGCGACGTGAAGGACCGTCTGGAACTTGGTCGCGCCCAGCGCCAGCGACGCTTCGCGCAGCTCGCGCGGAACGGCGCGCAGGGCTTCCTCGGTCGCGACGATCACCACCGGCAGCGTGAGCACCGCCATGGTCAGCGCGGCCCAGATGAGCGCCGGCTGTCCGAAGACCTTTTCGCCGTGGAAGAACACCTTGTCGATGCCGGCGCCCAGGAACTGCACGAAGAAGCCCAGGCCGAACAGCCCGAAGACGATCGACGGCACGCCGGCCAGATTGGCGACGGCGATCCGGATCGCGCGCGTCACCGGGGAGACCGGGGACGCGTATTCGTGCAGATAGATCGCGGTCGCGACGCCGACGGGGACGCCCGCCAGCGTCATCAGGATCACCATCTCGAGCATGCCGATGATGGCGGGGAAAATCCCGCCCTCGGTCATCCCGTTGCGGGGCGCCTCGGTGAGAAACCCGATCGTGAGCCGCGGAACGCCGTGCCGGATGATGTCGAACAGGATGACGGCCAGGATGGTGAGCACGATCAGCAACGCCGCGCCCGAGGCGACGGCCATGACGCCGTCGGCGACCAGATTGCGGCGGGTGCGGCTCGCCGTGGTCTCCGCGAGCGCGGCGCGATCCCGGACGGCCCCCGGCGTCGCGGTCACGTCGATCCCCCGAGACGAATCTTCATGCGGCGGATCGCCCAATCACCCAGGGTGTTGATGCAGAAGGTGGTCAAGAACAGCAGGGTGCCCAGGAAGAACAGCACCGTGTAGTGCGCGCCGCCGAACACCACCTCGGCCAGCTCCGCGGCGATGGTGGCCGAGATGGTGCGCGTCGAGTCGACCAGACTGGCCGAGATGATCGCGGCGTTGCCGGATGCCATCAGCACGATCATCGTCTCACCGACCGCGCGCCCGAGGCCGAGCGCGACGCCGGCCGCGATCCCGGGGCTGGCGGCCGGAAGCACCACCTGGGCGATGGTCTGCCAGCGCGCGGCGCCCAGCGCCGTCGACGCTTCGACGTAGCTGCGCGG
>CAYTTF010000154.1:0-10341 GCA_964440665.1 uncultured Myxococcales bacterium
GTGCCATTCGCTTGCTTCACGAAGTAGACGAATGGCGCGTTGCCGGTGCCGGTATCGACGCCGGCGTCCGCCCGCGCGCCGCCCGAGCCGCTGGTGCCCCCGGCCGCGTCGCCGTTGCCAGCGGACGCGCCGCCGGTGCCAGCGGATCCGCCCCCAGCGCCGCCGGTACCGTTTGCCACATCGCTGCCGGCGTCCGCATGTGAAGTTGAAGGTCCGGAGCTGGAGCAGCCCGTCGCGGTGGATGCAGCAACGGCCAACAACAAGAGCGTTCGGGTCGAGATCAGCATCGTCCCCAACACGGTTGCCGCTGGAGGCGCCGGCGGCTCACACGGCGTTTGACCCGATCAGATGTCGCGCGCTATTCGTCGTGCTCACCGAGACTGGCAACGATCCCGTGCGTGCGGCGTTCGGCGAGGAAAAATCTCAGGCGTCGACCGTCACGCGACCAAGGGGGCGCGCCTGGCAGGCCAGGATGAAACCGCGCGCCTTATCCGCGGCAGAAAGAGCGTCCTCCGACTCCATGATCACCCGACCGCCCAGGAGCCGCGTCTTGCACTGTCCGCAGATGCCGGAGCGGCATTCGAACGGGATGTCGACGCCGGCGGCCTCGGCGGTCTCGAGGATCGTCATGCCGGCCGGCAGCTCGAAAATGCGTCCCGCGCGTTCGAAGCGGACCTGGGCCGGCTCGCCGTCCACCGAGATGACGGGCACGTCCGGAGAGCTCGTTTCGCCCGGCGTCGTCGCGATATCCGCACCCGAGACCGTGTCGGGCGTGGCGGCCGCCGAGACGAACGCCTCCGTCTTCACGGCGCTCTCGGGTACCCCGAGCTCACGCAGCAGCGCGCGCATCGCCGTCATCATCCCGTCGGGGCCACACAGATAAACGGGGGCGCTCTTGATCCCGGGCACGAACCGCGTGAGGAGGTCAGCGGCGATCGCGCCCCGCTCGCCGGCCCAGTCCGTCCCCGCCGGTTCCTTTGTGAGCGTGGCGCAGACGTGGAGATTGGCGAACCGCCGCTGCAGATAGCCCAGCTCCTCCCTGAAGATCAGGTCGGCCTGGTTTCGCACGGAGAGCACGAGGTAGATCTCGCCGCCCCAGCACCGGTCGGTCAGGTAGCGGATCATCGACATGAGCGGCGTGATCCCGACGCCGCCCGCGATCAGCACGACCCGGTCGGTCCCCTCGCCGGTGAAGACGAAGCGTCCGGCCGGCGCCGACACCTTGAGGTGGCTCCCTTCGCGCACGACCTCGTGCAAGTGGCGGGAGCCGTGGCCGGCCGCGCTTCGCTTCACGGTGATCTCGCAGTAGTGGCCGCGGGTCGGCGAGGACGCGATCGTGTACGACCGGGCCACCCGCTTGCCATCGATGACCAGCGCCAGGTTCAGGTACTGACCCGGCTGGTACGAGAACGGCAGCTCTCCACCTTCGCCGTGCACGAGGCGAATGGTTCGGACGTCCGGCGTCTCCTCGAACACCCGCGCGACCCGCAGCTCGCCGGACCAGAACGCCGGCTTCGACGGCGTCGTCGCGGCCCGCGCGACGATCGGCACGGGCAGGGGACGCCTGGTGCCGCGATCCCGCGCGTATCGGACGACGCGGAAGCCCAGCAGCAACAGCAGCACGAAGGCGAGCGCCAGCGGCTGGCGCGTGTCCGATTTGACCAGCAAGTAGTAGTGCAGGGCGCCCGCGATGGCGACCAGGTAGACGAGCCGGTGCAGCGTCTTCCAGCGTTTCGCGCCGAGCCACATGACCATGCGGTTCGTCGACGTCAACGCCAGCGGCACCATCAGCAAGAGACCGGCGGAGCCAATCAGCAAGTACCGCCGCGACAGGATCTCGTGGACCGTGCTGGAGACGCTGAGCGCGCGGTCGAAGATGAAGAAGATTGCGAAGTGGACACACGCGTAGAAGAAGCCGTAGAGCCCGAGCGACCTCCGCACGGCGATGAGAGCGTTCCAGCCGGTGAGCTTCCGCAGCGGGGTGACCAGCAGGGTCAGCAGCAAGCAGATCAGCGCCAGGAGCCCAGTCGTGTGCAGAGCGTAGTTGACGCCATTGGCCCCGAGCTGGTGGTTCTCCGCGTCCCAGGCCAGCATCGCACCCGGGATGAGCGCGTTGAAGACCACGAGGAACTTGGCGAACCGCGTGTTGCTCTTGCGCGTGTCGCCCGTCCGGGTGTCGCTCTTGCGCGTATCGCTTGTCCGGATGTCGCTCGTCACGGGTGGCGGCTCAGGAGCGGGCGTTCAGTAGTTCGCGTGAAGATCCATGCCGGCGTACAGGCTAGCCACTTGCTTGCCGTAACCGTTGAACATCAAGGTCGCGCGCCGGCCCGATTCGCCGATGCGCTGTTCAGTCGCCTGGCTCCAGCGCGGGTGATCCACCTCGGGGTTGACGTTGGCGTAGAAGCCGTACTCGTGGGGGGCCTTCCGATTCCAGGTCGTCGGGGGCATGGCCTGGACCAGCGAGATCTTGACGATCGATTTGATCCCCTTGAAGCCGTATTTCCAGGGCACCACCAGTCGAATGGGCGCCCCGTCCTGGGCTGGGAGCTGCCGCCCGTAGAGGCCACTGGCCAGGATCGCCAGCGGATGCATCGCTTCGTCCATGCGCAGCCCCTCGACGTAGGGCCAATCGAGCACCCCGGTCTTCTGGCCCGGCATGCGCTTCGGATCGTGCAGCGTCTGGAAAGCGACGTACTTCGCGTCACCTAGAGGCTCGACCTGCGCGAGCAGCTTGGACAGCGGAAAACCGGCCCAGGGGATGACCATCGACCAGGCCTCCACGCAGCGCATCCGGTAGACGCGCTCCTCGGGTGGGCTGATCTTCAGGAGATCGTCGAGATCGAAGACCTTTGGTTTGCCCACCAGGCCCTCCACCGAAACGCGCCATCCTTTGGTATTGAACCGAGCGGCGCTGTCGGCAACGCCGTCTTTGTCGGTCGAGAACTCGTAGAAATTGTTGTAGTGGGTCACCGAGGCCAGCGGCGTCATCGGCTCGTCCACCCGGAAGCCAGCGCTGGCCGCACCCGCCGAGGCTGGCGCAGCTGTTAGGCCCGCCAGGCGCGGCGTCTCGACGGTAGCCGTCGATCTCCCGTTCAGCCGTCGATAGAGCAGGCCCGTCGTCGCGGCGCTGGCGGCTGCGAGGGCGCCCCGGACGAGATTTCGGCGATTGAAATACACCGACTGGGGTGTGATCTCCGAAGTCGGAATGGGATCCAAATCAGCCATCTCGATTCATCTCGATAATGAGTCGATGTTGTCCGGCGCCTTGGCCCGGGCCGACCCATCCAGAGAATAGCCGAACCAGGGCCGGATGCGCCTAAGCCGGACGGACCGAGGCAAAACTCTACACCTCGCCCTCGAGTGCGACCATTTCGCCACATAACCGGTTTCAATTTCGCCCGGTTTCCTTGGGCCGAGCCGACCGCCGGTGCTGGCACGACGGCTGCTTCGAAGATTCGAGCGCTTGGATTCTCTGAGCGCGCCGTCACCTCAAAAGGAGCAATCCATGAATCTCACCCGCGCCATTTTCCTCGCTCTCGCCGTTCTCGTGCCGACCTCTTGGACCGTCGCCAAGGCCGAAGATGCGCCGGCCGCCGATGCGCCCGCCAAGAAGGAGAAGAAGGCCAAGAAGAAGAAGGCCGACAAGGACGAGAAGAAGGACGACAAGAAAGCCATGTAATCCGTCCGAGCGGTCGCGGTCCAGTGACCGTTCGAAAAAGCCCCAGTCTAGCTGGGGCTTTTTTTTTGGGTGCGCCCAGCATGGGCGCTGTCTTGCGGGTGAAAGTCCCGTCGAAAAGGAGGCCACTCCAGACGGGGTTACTTGGTCACGGGCCTTTTACGGGCAGCGTTGCGAAGAAGGCGCGAAGTTGATCCAGGATCCTGGGCGCGTCGAAGCCCCACAGCCTGCCCATTTCGTTGGCCACCTCCGACAGCGATCGGGCGCCGTCGATCAACGAGATCACGCTGCCCGCAAACACCGACTTTCGTCCCAGCGCAACCAGCGGCGGCGTCAGTGGGATGGGCAGGCTGGCGTCCGCAATCCAGGGCGGGGTGTCGTCCCGCGAGACGAAGGGCTTCGCCTCCGCCACCTTACGCGCGGCGAACGAGAACACCGTCTCGATGCGCCGGGAGCCGCTGACCGGTGAATAGAAGTAGGGGATGTCGTCCCGGCCGCGCTTGCCCAGCTCGAACGCGCTCGAGGCGACCAGGTCCCAGATCTCTTCGATGGTGTAATTCTCCGCCAGGCTCTGCTTGAAGCGCAAGGGGCCCAGGTTGACCCAGAGGCCGCCGGGCCGAAGGACCCGGTTGACGGCGGCGGCCGTCTCTCGGAAATCCCGGCCGGTGGCGTCGACGAACCAGGCCGTCAGCACCGTATCGAGCGACCCGGGCGCGAACGGTGGGTGGAGGGCGTCGGCGAACGCCAACGAAAAACCCTCCCGGACCGAAACCGGGTAGCGAAGCGCCCGGGTGATCACGACGTCCTCCTCCGCGTGTGGGGCGACGGGAAACTCGGGGAGCACCACGGTTTCGCCGCGGAGCAATTGCTCGGCGACCAGCAACGGCAGCGGGTTCAGGTCCAGCGCCCAGGTCTCCGTGGGCCGCAAAGTCTGGTGCACGTCCACGGCGAGCCGGCCAGCGCCCGCGCCGTAGACCGCCAGGCGCCCGGGCGGCGCGCTCACCAGCTTTTCGACCAGCGCCCGTGTCAGCTCCGACTCCTTGTCACCCCAGGCCCAGTCTCGAAACAGATTCTCCGAGAACTCGAGCACCGGGTTGTCCCCCGACTCGGGACGGGTGGGTAGAAGCTGAGGATCCCCTTGCTTTAGGTCGTCGAAGAACGCCTCCACGCGGGCGCGTTGATCTTCGCAAGCTGCGATGACGCGCTCGATCCGCGCGCGGGTCCGGGGCGTCGGATCGGACGCCTCGGCCTCGGCGCGCCAGTTTCCGAGCGTGGCTTCCGTGTCGGAGACGAACTCCGCCAGCCTGTTGAGCCAAAGCGAGCGCCAGAGCGGCGGATCCGGAACCAGGCAGGGGATGGTGCCGACGAACGGGTACCGGGTCTGGCAAAGGTGGCAGCGCAACGAATTGGCCACCAGCTCCAGCGCGCCCTCGGCGCAGCGCGGGCAAGCGAGTCCTGCCGTCATGGCGGGCGTGAAAGGCATGGGCTCCGGGAGGCTACACAGCGCCTTTGCGGGCCGCAATGACGATCGGCTCGATTGCGCTTGCCGTCGAGGATGCGGTAGATGTCGAGGCACCACCGTCGAGCTCTCGCTCGCCGCGTCTTCTTCTATCCGCGTTTTCTTTCTGCGTCCTTTTCGCCCGAGGCCAAGCCATGCGAAGACACCTCTCGCCCTCCGCGCGCTTTCGCTTCGCGCGCGCGTCCATTGTCTTGCTGCTGGCGCTGGCGCTCGCCGGCGGGGAGGCCCGGGGCGCCAAGCCCATGGCCTCGAAGACCAAAGCGTCGAAGACGACGCCGATCCAGAAGGTCAGCTTCGGAGATCTGGACGGCAAGCCCGTCGATCTCTACACGCTGACCAACGTCAGGGGCGCGTTCGTCAGGATCACCAACTACGGCGCGATCGTGACCGAGCTGCAGGTCCCGGATCGCGCGGGCAAGCTGGGGGACGTGGTGCTCGGCTTCGACAATCTGGACGACTACCTCAAGAAGAGCCCCTACTTCGGCGCCACCGTCGGACGGGTCGCCAACCGGATCAAGGACGCGAGCTTCGTGCTCGACGGCAAGACATTCAAGCTGAACGCGAACAACAAGGCCAACCACCTGCACGGCGGCATCAAGGGCTGGGACAAGGTGATCTGGACCGCGACGCCCAGGCAGACCAAGAACGGTCCTTCGCTGAAGCTGACCTACACCTCGACCGACGGCGAGGAGCACTACCCCGGCACGGTCAACGCGTCGGCGACCTACACCCTGACGAACGAAAACGCGCTCGCGATCGAGATGCGGGCCACCACCGACAAGCCGACGCTGGTCAACATGGCGCACCACTCCTACTGGAACCTGGCCGGGGGCGGCACGGTCCTGGACCACCAGCTCACCATCCCTGCGGACGCGTACACGCCGGGCGATCCCGTCCCCGACGGGACAATCAAGCCGGTCAAGGGGACGCCCTTCGACTTCACCACCGCCAAGCCGATCGGGAAGGATCTCGACGCGGCGGGCGGCAAGCCGATCGGCTTCGACCACAACTGGATAGTGAACGGCGATCCGCACGCGTTGCGGCAGGTCGCCAGGCTGAAGGATCCCAAATCGGGGCGGGTGTTGACCATCACGGCCGATCAACCCGGGCTTCAGTTCTACAGCGGTAACTACCTGGACGGGTCGAACCGGGGCAAGGGCGTCGTCCAGGTGCAGTACGCCGGCCTTTGTCTGGAATCGCAGAAGTTTCCGAACGCGATCAATGTGCCGGCCTGGCGGGACCAGGTGATTGTCAGACCCGGGCAGACTTACAAGCACACCATGATCCACACGTTCACGACCGAGCCCTGACTGGGCAGAAAAATACGCATTTTTGGCTGAGCCGCGGGTTGTGGGCCACGCGCGGATCACTTAATCTCGCAGCTGTAAGTCCGTGATGAGAAACACCGATGAGGCGATGCAACTGGTCCAGCTCGAGGATGTGATTCCCAAGGCCTATCAGGACCAGCTCGAGGCGGAAACGTCGGCCTTGGGCTGGTTCTTCCACAAGGAGACTGCCCGGCCCGGATTGAATTTCTCCCAGAGCTACGGGGGATTCTTTCACATGGCCTACGACATCGCCTCGCCGACGCCCGTGTCCTCCATCATCAATGCGTTGCTGGTGCCGCTGCTGTTCGTCTCGCTCGACAAGGCGAAGCTGAAGCTCAACGATTTGATCCGGGTTCGGCTGGGCATGTTTCCCAGGACGATGCTCGACGTGCCGTACCACAACCCCCACGTCGACTTTTACGAGCCCCATCTGGTGGGTCTCTACTACGTCAACGATTCAGACGGCGACACCGTGGTCTTCAACGAGACGTTCGAGAAGGTGAGCCTCGAACAATCGCCGAAGTACGCCAACGAAGGGAAGTTCACCGAGCTCGCCCGGATCGCCCCCAAGAAGGGGACGATGGTCTTCTTCGACGGCAAGCACTATCACGCGAGCATGCACCCGACGAAGCATGCTCAGCGGATCGTCGTCACCTTCGACTTCAGGTAGACAGGCCCGCCAGCGACGGCGTCCGAGGGCGGACCACGAGATCCGCCTCCGAGATCGGATCGCAAGCTCTGACGCACGCCGATGACGAGCTACGAGAAGATGCCGGGGAGCGGGCCCGTGTACTGGCTCGAGGCGCCCAGGCTGTTCATCGTCACGCCGAAGATGGGCGCCAGCGCCAGCCACACGTCGTTGAACGGGCGATTCCCGGTGCCGCCGGTCTGGGCGCCCAGCGATCCGCCCGTGACCTTCAAGAACGTGCCGCCCTTCACGCGGGTGTTCTTCCCACCGAAGATGATGAGCGGCATGTTCTGCTGGTTGTGATCCCAGGCGCGGGCCACCTCGGTGATGTAGACGACCACCGTGTTGTCGATCAGCATGTTGCCGTCGATGTCGGGCGTGGTGGCGAACTCCTGCAGAACCGTGGAGGTCGCGTTCGAATAGAACTGGTTGATCTGGTTCAGCCAGGCCGGCGTGTTCGGATCCCCCGAGGGATCGCTGTGGCTGGGCGGGTGGTGCGGGGTCGACTGCAGATTGCCCTTGATCGACGCTCCCTGGAACGTGCCCGGGAAGACGACCCAGTTGGTGCCCGCAGACCACATGAACGTCGCCACCCGGACCAGATCGCAGGCGAACGCCGCCTTGATCAGCCGGAGCTGGGTCTGTCCGAGATCCAGGTGCGGATGGCTGGTGGGCTGGTTCGGGATGTAGTAGTCGACGCCGCCCAGGTCGCTGTAGACGCTGCCCGAGCCCTGCTTGCCGGAGCTGGTATCTGCGTAGTTCGGCGGCGTCGCAGGCTTGACGCAGACCGAGTTGGTAGTCGTCGTTCCGTACATCTGCTGGAGGCTCGCCTCGAGCTGGGCGATGGCGTCGGCGTGGGCGGTGAGCCGATCCTTCTCACTGGCCGGCACCAGCGTCTGCAGGCGAGCCAGATCGCTTTGCAGGTAGGTGATGACGCTCATCTTCTGAGCCAGAATCTGCGAGGTGTTGGATCCCGTCGGCAGAGCGCCGCCGAAGATCCGGGTGAAAACGTTGAGCTGCGAGGTCTCGGCATAGAGTGGCTGCCGGGCGACGCTGGGGTCGCTCTGGCCGCTCTTGGGCGCCAGGTAGGAGAGCACGCGCGGAGCCACCTCGTCCCGATCGGAGCGGACGTCGGCCGCCAGCTGCAGCGATCCGAAGGACGTCGGGTTGGGGAAGTTCGTGCCACCGAGGCCGGGCGCCTGCTGGAGCAGGATCTGATCAATCGAGGGGCCGCCGGCACAGTGATCCTGTTGCCCGATCATTCCGATGGTGGGCACGCCGGTCATCATCGCGACGATCCCACCCTCGTGGGTGTTCTGACCGCCGGAGTTGGTATCCGGGTCGGTACCACTGGGGTGGTTGGTGGCCGCGACGATGTTCACGCCGTCGACCATCACCATGTACTTCTGCAGGGGCGTAAAGGGCGCGCTCTCCATCGGGAGCGTGAAGCTGGTCGTCGTGGCGGTCGCGGTCGGACGCCAGTTTGTCAGCCCCGGGTTCGCGCCGAGCGGATGGTGAATGACTAGAAACCGTAGCGGCGCCGCCGCGCCCGCGGCCCGCGCCTCGATGGAGCGCAGCAAGGGAACCATCAACGCCGCCGAGCCCCCCAGGCCCCGAAGGAACGATCGACGAGCGAACTTGTATGAAATCACTTCGTACCTCCCGCGCGTGCCCGCACGAAGTTGGCCAAGAGGACATTGCTGAACAGGGACCTGATGGTGCCGTCGGTCGCAGTACGGACGGTATTGACCTCACAGGTGTTGAACTTCTGAATGGCCGAGCCGATCGCGTAGCTCGCCATCTGCTGGACCGAGCAGCCGTCGATGACGCCGCTCGAGACCAAAGCCTGCGTGAAGTTCTGCACGCCCGTGAGCGTGGTGCCTGCAAGCGGCGAGCTCGGCACGAACGTCACGCTGGGATCGATGGGCCTGCCCTTTTCGTCCACGGTGCGGTAGTTGCCGATCGGGCCGAAGTTCTGCAGGACCCGCGAATAGGGATCCATCTGGGAGTGACAGGTCTTGCAGGGCTGATAGGTCATCCGGGCGTTCGAGAGCAGGATCTCGCTGTCGCAGGTCGAGTCCGGCGCGGCTCCAGGGACGGCCGGATTGGTGCAGGCGAGGACCAGCTGCGCCGATGGCGTCGACAGATCGACGGGAGATCCGAGCGGATCCTGGCAGATCACGCTGTCGTGAATTCCCTTGCCCCGTTTGACGATCGAATTGACGGAAGGATCCGAGGCCGACCAGAGGTAGCTCGGCTGGGTCAGGATGCCGCTGCGTCCCTGGGACGACGGCCAGCTGCCTGCCACGAAGGTCGTGTCGCTGGTCGGCGCCGTAGTCCCGCCCGCGTACGTCACGCCCGGATAGAGGGTGGCGAGACGCTGGTTGACGTAAACCGTCTGCGAGGTCATGAGGTCGTCGATTTTTCCCGAACCGCTCCACAGGATGCTGTTCACAAAGCGCTGCGTCGAGGTGAAGAGGTCGTTCTCGATGCCGGTCAGGTCCTGTTCAGCCGTAGGCAGCGCCGCTATCAGCGACGTGTCCTTGGTCTTCGAGAACATTTGGCCCACGTTGAACCAACCGAGCACGATGTTGTTCAGGTTTGCCTGGACCGCCGGCAACGCGAGCAAGCGGGTGATCTGCGTCGTGATGCCCGCGGTCGTGGACAGGCTACCGTTCGAGGCCGCGGTCGTCAGCGCGGCGTCCGGCAGCGTACCGAGGAGCGTGAAGGCGAGCTGACTGGCGACCTCGTAAGGGGTCAGCGTCGTGTCGGGGTACTTCCCGGTCGCGTCGGCCGTCGACGGAGCGCCGAGCTCCGTACGGTAGACGAACGACGGTGAAATGACGATCGCCTGGATCATGAGCTCGATCCCGGTCTTGTAGTCTTGCATCGCCCCCTGCGCATAGACCTTCATCAGGTTGGTCACTTCGCTGGAGTCGAGCGGCCGGCGGTAGGCCTTCTGCGCGAAGGCGGACACGAAGGTATTCGCGCAGGTGGTCTGGGCCGCCGCCGTGGTTCCGGTGCAGGGCGCGAGCGTGGTGGTGACCATCGAATCGATCGTGGTGAGCGCGGTCTGCGACAGCGTAAACATGTTGAACTGCATGTCGTTGTCGACCTGCAGCGAGACGTC
>CAYTTF010000155.1:0-10337 GCA_964440665.1 uncultured Myxococcales bacterium
CTCGCCGCCCGAGAACGTCGTTCCGCAGGTACCATTCGGTACCTACGGAACGACGTTCTCGGGCGGCGAGGACGCGTTCGGCTCGCTCACCTCGGACGTGACCGGCAGCGACTGGCACATCATGGGGTCGATCGCCGACTACTCGGGCTGGAACCTGTACTTCACCAGCGCCGCCGGCGACGGCGCGGCCGCGAACGCCTGCAACAAGGTCAACGCCTCGGCCTTCACCGGAATCAGCTTCACGATCTGGGGCACGGCCGGCGGCAACATGGTCACGTTCGGCATGGGCACGCTGGACGACTCGGTCGCCTATGGCTGGCTCGACTCGAAGGACGGCGGCTCGCCGTCGATGCCCACGCCCGGCACCTGCACGCCCGCGTCCGGCAACGGCCGGTACTACCATCCGGGCTGCGCCGATCCGACCGACGTCTTCGCGGTCACCGGGACGCAGGCCGCCCCCCAGACGGTGAGCTTGAAGTGGAACCAGTTCACCGGCGGCCTGCCGACGCCGGGGGTCACGCCGAGCGGCATCCTCTCGATCTACTGGAGCGTACCCTTCACGGCCGGCGGGACCGCCTACAGCGTCGACCTTCACATCGACAACCTCGCCTTCACCACCAATTGACGCCCATGTCGCGTGCGCTGACCGCAACCGCATGGCTCGCCGTCCTCGCTCTGGGGACGGCGGGTTGTCTCTGCCCCTGCCCCAACGGGGTGGTTGCGGCCGCGCCGGCGACGGCGGCGGGCCCGAATGCGGGCGCCGCCGCGATGCCCGCCGCCCCCGGCGCGGCGGTCGCAACGGGTGGCCGGCTCGTGATCTGGGACGGGGACGGCGCGGGCGCGGGCGCTCAAGGGTGGGACGCGTGCGACCCGAAGGCCGGCTGCAGCAAGGTCGGAATCGATTCGGGCAGCGGCACCAACGGAAGCACGAGCGTCAAGATGCACGGCGACGGGCCGGGGTATCTGGGGATGGGCTGGAACTTCTTTGGGTGGTACCCGGAGAACGCGGGGGTCGACCTCACGCCGTACACCCATCTGACGTTCCAGATCCGCGTCGAGGCGAAATCGCCGGCCGACGCACCGGACCCTGCCTCCGTCGGCGTGTTGCTCGGGTGCAGCCGGAACAAGAACGACAGCGCGACCGTTACTGTCGAAAGATACGCGAAGGGATTCACGGACGGGAAGTGGCACAAGGTCGAGATCCCGATCGCGATGTTCACCAAGGGAGCCGGCGCCAAGTTCGACCTCGGGTCGTTCTGGGAATTCAGGATCGCCACCTGGAGCTCCACGCCGCACCACTTCAACCTCTACATCGACGACATCGCCGCCGAAAAGCAGTGACAGCAGTGGACCGCGACGGTCACGCGCGTCCGAGCTTTTCGACGGTCACGGTGGTTGCGGCCGCCTGGCTCGGCTGTTGCGTGGCGTGCGTCGATACCGGACGCTCCGAGGCACCGGACGCATCCGCCGCGCCGGACGCCGCGCAGCCGGCCACCTGCGCGGTGACGCCGGCCGCACCGTATTCGGGCAATGCGGTCATCCCCACCGAAGACCCGGCGGTGGGCGGCCCGTACGTGTGGAAGAACGTCGTCATCAAAGGTGGGGGCTTCGTCAGCGGCATCGTCATGAGCCCGGTACTCCCGGGTCTCGCCTTCGCGCGGACCGACGTCGGGGGCGCATATCGTTTCGACCCCACCAACCAGCGCTGGATGCCGATCACCGATTGGGTCGGGCACGACAATTCGAACCTCACCGGGATCGAAAGCATCGCCGCAGACCCGATCGATCCCAACCGGGTCTACATGGCCGCCGGGGAGTATCTCACCGCCGGCAACGGCTCGATCCTGAGCTCGACGGACATGGGACAGACCTGGACCCCGAACGAGATCTCGGCGCCGATGGGCGGAAACGTGGACGGCCGCTCGATGGGCGAGCGGCTCGCCATCGATCCGAACCTGCCGAGCATCTTGTACTTCGGCTCGCGCAACGCGGGGCTGTGGAAGAGCACGGACTCCGCCCAGACCTGGACGCAAGTTAGCAGCTTCATCGATCCCATGACGGGCCTCCTCAACTGCGGCACGACCAACGGATGCGTCGCCGCGGGCAACAACAGCTCGGGGACGGGCTACGGGTTGACGTTCGTGGTGTTCGATCCGAAGAGCGGCGCGCCGGCGAGCCCGACGCCGGCGATCTACGTTGGCGTCGGCATGATCGCGGGAACCGCGCTCTATCGCTCCACCGACGCCGGGGCGACTTGGGAAGCGGTCGTCGGACAGCCCCCCGCCGGGATGATGCCGCATCACGCGGTGCTGGACGGGTGCGGAAACCTCTACCTCGCGTACAACAACGGGTCCGGCCCCAACGGGGTCACGGCCGGCGCCGTTTGGCGATACGCGACGGCCAGCGGTGTCTGGACCGATGTGAGTCCCGCCAACGGTGCCTTCGGTTTCGGCGGAATTTCAGTCGACGCCGCCCATCCGGGAACCATGGTCGTCACGACGATCGATGACTGGTCGCCCGGCGAGATCTACCGGACCACCGACGGCGGAGCGAGCTGGGTGGCGCTCGTTCCGGCGGCGAAGTGGGATGTGGCAGGCGCGCGGTGGCTTTATTGGCACACCACCAGCTTGCCGGCGATGGGATGGATGGGCAACGTCGAGATCGATCCCTTCAATCCGTCGCGCGCGCTTTTCATCACGGGGCAGGGCCTGTGGTCGAGCGATGACGTCACGGCCGCCGACAGCGGGGCGGCGACCAATTGGACCTTCGAGGACGCTGGTCTCGAAGAAACCGTGGCGCTCGACCTCGCAAGCCCTCCCAGCGGCGCACCGCTGCTGAGCGGCGTCGGCGACATCGGCGGCTTCAAGCACGACGACCTCGACGTCTCTCCTGCCGCCGGCATGTTCGCAAACCCGATCTTCGGCAACACGGCCAGCCTCGATTTTGCCGAAAGCGCGCCGTTGATCGTCGCCCGCGTGGGGACGAATTCGGGATCGACCGGGGTGCCGGGCGCCTTTTCAACAGACGGAGGCACGACCTGGACCCGATTTGCGGGCAGCCCGGCGAAAACCGGCACCGGAAGCACGGCCCCGAGCTCGGGATCGATCGCGGTCTCGGCCGACGGCGATACATTCGTGTGGGTCCCGAAGAGTGGAACGCCCTCCTTCTCGTCGGACAAAGGCACAACCTGGACCGGGTGCAGCTTGGTTGCGGTCGATGGCGCAGTACTCGGCCCTCTCGCCGCGGGGGTGCGGGTTGCCGCCGATCGCGTGAATCCCTCAAAGTTCTACGCGAGCAGCCGGAGCGCGATATACGCGAGCATCGACGGCGGCGCGACGTTCGTGCAGGTCACCGTGCCGCCATCGATCGCGTCGACCATGTACGGGCGGCCCCGTCCCGTGTTCGGAATCGAGGGCGACGTTTGGGTGACAACAACCGCCACGACGGGCTCCAGCCTGCTTCATACGCAGGACTCCGGCGCGAGCTGGGTGTCAATATCGCAGGTCATCGGCGGCGCCACGGCGGTGGGATTCGGGATGCCGGCGCCAGGGGCAGCCTACCCGGCCGTGTACCTCGCGGGCTCGGTGAGCTCTGCGATGCCTCCAGACGCCGAGAGCGCGGTCTGGGGAATTTACCGCTCCGACGACATGGGGACGACCTGGCAATCCATCGACGATCCGCAACACCAGTTCGGGTACATCAACTGCTTGACCGGCGACCAAAACACGGTCGGCCGCATCTATCTCGGCACATCGGGGAGAGGAATCGTTTATGGCGACCCACGACCGCAGTAGAGACACAACCAAGGGGCAGATGACGATGACGAAAAAATTCTCGTGGGCGATGTCGTTGGCGGGGATCGTGTCGGCGTTGGTTCAACCCGGCTGCAAGGTCTGTTCGTGCACCCTCGCACCGGAGACACCGGGCACCGCGGCCGCGTCGTCGGCTGCGTCGGCGCCGGGCGTAGCCCACGCCGCACCGGCCGGTGGCGGCCTGACCGGCAATGTGGCCTACAACTGGAAGAACGTGGTCATCCTGGGCGGCGGATTCGTCAGCGGCATCGTCTTCAGTCCCGTCGAGAAGGATCTCGTCTATGCCCGCACCGACGTGGGCGGCGCGTACCGGTTCAACCCGGCCGACAAGACCTGGATACCGCTCACCGACCAGCTCGGGCGCGATTCGAACTTCTTCGGCATCGAGAGCCTCGCGGCCGATCCGGTCGACGCCAACAAGGTGTACCTGGCCGGGGGCACGTACACCGGATCGTGGGTTGGCAACGGCGCCATCCTTCGATCGAGCGATCGCGGCAACACCTGGCAGACGATCGACATGCCCGTCAAGATGGGCGGCAACGAGAACGGCCGGTCGATGGGCGAACGGCTCGCCGTCGACCCCAATCTGCCCAGCGTTCTCTACTTCGGGTCGCGGAAGGCCGGCCTTTGGCGGAGCAAGGACTCGGCGTCGACCTGGGAGAAGGTCGCGAGCTTCACGGCCTCCGACAACGACAAAGGAATCGGCATCCCGCTCGTCCTGTTCGACAAGAACAGCGGCGCCAAGGGCAAGGCCACGCCGACGCTCTACGCCGCCGTCGCCAACAACGCGGGCAGCCTGTACCGCAGCACCGACGCCGGCGCGACCTGGAAGCTGGTGCCCAAGCAGCCGACGGACGTGATGGTGAGCCACGCCGCCTTCGACTCCACCGGCGCGCTGTACATCAGCTACCAAAATGGGCCAGGCCCGAACGACGTGACGGACGGCGCGGTCTGGAAGTACGATCCCAAGGCGGAGAAATTCACGAACATCACGCCTTCCGCTCCGAAGGGGGACGACAAGTTCGGCTACGGCGGGCTGTCGCTCGACGCCGCGAACCCGGGGACGGTCATGGTCAGCACCATCGACCGGTGGACCAAGGGGGACGAGGTCTACCGGTCGACCGACGCCGGCAAAAAATGGAAAGCGCTGCTGCCCAAGGTCGTGCGTGACGACGCCGGGGCGAAGTACCTTTATTGGCACAAGTCCGAGCCGATCGGTCGGGGCTGGATGGGCGACATCGACATCGATCCGTTCAACCCGGGGCGCGTGATGTACGTAACCGGGGCCGGGATCTGGGCCACCGAGGACGCGACCGCCGCGGATTCGGACAAGCCCACGCACTGGACGTTCCTCGACCGCGGGCTCGAGGAGACGGTCATCAAGGGCCTCGTCAGCCCACCTTCAGGACCTCAGCTGCTGAGCGCGATGGGCGATCTCTGCGGATTCCGGCACGACGATCTCGGCGCACCCTCCAAAGACGGGATGTTCGACAATCCGCTCTGCGGCTCGGCCAGCAGTATCGACGTCGCCTGGAGCAAGCCGGAGATCGTCGCGCGGGTTGGCTGGGCCGACAGGCAGCAATGGGGAGCCACCTCCCTCGACGGCGCCAAGACCTGGACGCCCTTCAAGTCCATGCCCAAGGGCAAGGGCGCGGGCTCGATCGCGGTGTCGGCGGACGGCACGGCCTTGCTGTGGGCGCCCATGGAAGGGCCGGTCGTCTATTCAAAGGATCTGGGCGCGACCTGGGCCCGCGCGGAGGGGATCCCCGACGCGGAGGCATCTCCGGATTGGGCGCCGGTGCCATTCAGGCCGGCGGCCGACCGCGTGAACGGGAAGAAATTCTACGTGCTCGACGCCAAGGGCGGGCAGGCGTTCACGAGCGTCGACGGCGGGGCCCACTTCACCGCCTCGCCGACCGGACTGCCCACGCTGTCCGATTACCAGTTCGGCTCCGCCTCGGCGCAGGCGACCCCCGGGATCGAGGGCGACGTGTGGCTCACCAACTTCAAAGAGCTCAATCACTCGACCGACTCGGGGAAGACCTATGAGGCCATCCCGGGCGTGAGCGAGGCCTATGCGTTCGGCTTCGGCAAGGCGGCCGACGGCAAGAAATATCCGGCGCTATATCTCATCGGCAAGATCGGCGACGTGGTGGGCTTCTTCCGCTCCGACGACGTCGGCGCCACCTGGGTCCGGATCAACGACGACCAGCACCAGTACGGCTTCTGCGGCGTCATCATCGGCGATCCGCGCGTGTACGGGCGCGTCTACGTGGGGACGGGCGGCCGCGGGATCGTGTACGGCGATGTGAAATAGATGGAAACCGGCGCGCAGCGCCCGGGGCGCCTTCTCGTTCCCGTCGGCCTCGCCCTGGCGCTCTTCTGCGGGCGGGCGTCCGTCGTTTTCGCCGCCGACGGGCTCGCCCAGACGCCACCGATGGGGTGGAACAGCTGGAACAAGTTCGGCTGCAACGTCAGCGAGAAGCTGATTCTGGGCGCCGCGGGCGCACTGGTGTCGAGCGGCATGAAGGCGGCCGGCTACACGTACGTCGTCATCGACGACTGCTGGCAGACGAAGCGAGATGAACGGGGAAAGATCGTCGCCGATCCCGAGCGCTTCCCCTCGGGGATGAAGGCGCTGGCCGCGGCCATCCATGCCAAGGGTTTGAAGTTCGGGATCTACTCCGACGCGGGCACCATGACCTGCGCCAAGCGGCCGGGATCGAAGGACCACGAAACCCAAGACGCCAAGACCTACGCCGAGTGGGGCATCGACTATTTGAAGTACGACTGGTGCAACACCGAGGGGCAGGACGCCCGCGACGCGTACATGAAAATGAGCCGCGCCCTGCGCGCGACCGGACGCCCCATCGTGTTTTCGATCTGCGAGTGGGGCGCAACCAAACCCTGGACCTGGGCGCAAGGCGTTGGGCAACTCTGGCGCGCGACCGGCGACATTCAAGACTGCTGGGACTGCGGCAAGTCGTGGGGCGGCATGGGGGTGGTCCACATCATCGACCTGATGGCCGACCTTCATCCGTTCTCGGGCCCCGGGCATTTCAACGATCCCGACATGCTCGAGGTCGGCAACGGCGGGCTCACGCCGGAGGAGAACCGTGCCCACTTCAGCTTCTGGGCGCTGTTTGCCGCACCCTTGATTGCGGGCAACGATCTCCCGGCGATGACGCCCGAGATCCGCGACATCCTCACCAACCGCGAGGTGATCGCGGTGGACCAGGACGCGCTGGGAATGCAGGGACGCAAGGTGCTCGACGGCGGCGCGCACGAGGTCTGGATGAAGCCGCTCGCCGACGGCTCGCGCGCGGTGATCCTGTTCAACCGCGGCACCGAGGCCGCCCCGATCGCGGTGTCCTGGGAGGACATCGGGCTCTTCCCCGGCGGCAAGGCCCGCGTGCGCGATCTCTGGAAACGCGCCGACGTGGGGATCGCCGCCGGTCGCTACGAAGCCAAGGTCGCGCCCCACGGCGTGGTCATGGTCAGAATCACGCCGCAGTAGTTTCCAGGGCACCCGTCCCGCGCGCCAGCTGATAAGGTCAAGCCGATCGTATGCTGTCGGCGCAAATGACCCAACTCGATAGTGCGCAACCGTGGGGCGGACTGAAGGTGGTTCGCGTGTCGGACATGAGCGAGGACGAGCGCGGGGGCAGCGCCGTCGTCGTCCTGCACGGGTGGGGTGCGCCGGGCGACGATCTGGTGCCGATCGCGGGCGCGCTCCGACGTCCGGGCGTGCGGTTCTTCGTCCCGGCGGCGCCGCTGCCCGAGGTGGGCGGCGGTCGCGCCTGGTGGCACCTGGATCCGAACACCCGACCCCCGCATGCGTCGACCGATCAAGTGGCCGCCGGGTTTCGGCCCAACCCGGAGGTGGTCGCCGCGCGCGCCGCCGTGCAGGCCCTGATCGCGACGGTCGTCGACCGCTATGCGCCGACGACGGTGGCGCTGGTCGGCTTCTCACAGGGCGCCATGCTGTCGATCGACGTCGCGCTCGCCGGAGCGCCGGGCGTCCAGTCGGTGGTGGCGATGTCCGGCATCTTGCTGATGGATTCGGTGCCGGCGTTGACGGCGCCGCACGCGTCCAAGCCGCGGTTTCTGCTCTCCCACGGCCGCCAGGATCCCGTCGTGCCTCTCGCGGGCGGCAACCGCGCCAAGGACCTGCTCGAGAAACACGGCTTCTCTGTGACGTGGCGACCGTTCGACGGCGGCCACGAGATCCCGTCGGCGGTACTGGCCGACGTGGACCGGTTCCTCTTCTCGCCGCCGTAGGGACTTGATCCGTTCAGCGGTGATGGTCCGGCCCGACCCAGTTCGGAGTGAGTAGAACCCGAGGAAGGGAGACCCCAGCGGGTCGCGCGGCAATTTTGAGACTGGCGGTGCCGGTGCCCTCCGGCGCGCGCAGGACGGCGTGCTACTTTTGGGGGCATCGCGCCCGTCGTCCCAGATCCGCGTCGTATCAAGGTCTTCGCGACCGATACGGCGTTCGAGAGGTGGCTCAGCGCCCACCACGACGCTGAGCGTGAGGTCTGGATCAAAGTCCACAAGAGATCGTCGGGGCTCGCGTCGGTGACGCCGGCGCAAGCCCTGGACGTCGCCCTGTGCTGGGGTTGGATCGACGGCATCCGGAAGGGATTCGACGAGCGGTCATTCCTGCAGCGGTACTCGCCCCGCGGGCCGAGAAGCATCTGGAGCCAGATCAACCGGGTTCACGTCGCGCGTCTGCTGGCGGCCGGCCGGATGACCCCGCACGGCCAGCGCCAGGTCGACGCCGCCAAGGCCGACGGCCGTTGGGACGCGGCCTACGCCCCTCAGCGCGCCACGAACGCGTCGACCATCCCCGCTGACCTGCGCGCCGCCATTGATGCAAGCCCGCGAGCGCGGAAGACCTTCGGCACGCTCAACAAACAAAACCTGTTCTCCGTTGTATTTCGCACCAACGCGATGAGGACGCCTGAAGGTCGTGCCAAGAAGATCGCGGCCCTGGTCGCGATGCTGGCGCGTGGAGAGACCATCTATCCGAATGCCGCGCCCCGGCCGCGAGCTCGAGGCGGCGACACGCTCTCACGGACGCGTCGGCAACATCATTGAGGATTCGGCGACCCCAGAAGGATTCGAACTGGCCGACAGGCACTCACGAAAACATCAGGCGTGGCGCGGCCTTGCGCAAGATCGTGAGTGATGTCGGCCGGGTCGAATGTTCCACGGGGGGTAGCGCTATTCCCCGATGAGGCACGGCGTTCCCCTCCGTCGTGGCAAGGAGGTGGCAAAACGATGGGGCCGCTCTTGGCCGCTCGAAGCGAGAGCCGACGGGAGTGCGATGTGATCCGACGCGCACGTCGAGCTCTGGGGCCAATAGAGTCTGAGGTAAGCTATCGCGCGTGAACCGGATCTCCTTCGCCTCGGTGGAGTGCTCCGACCCGCGCTTCGAACGAGACGGTCTGCGTGTGATCACGGTATCCAGCGGTGCGCTCGCGCGTCGCGCCGACATGTGCTTTTGGGCGCCGCCGATCGGCACGTCTGCGAAGACACTCCCCTTGGTGATCCTGCTCCATGGCGCGGGTGGAAGCGCCTGGTCGTGGCCGCTGAACGGGTGCGCCCACCTGACCGCATCGCGGCTGGTCGAGACCGGGGAGATTGCGCCCGTCGCGCTGGCGATGCCGTCCGACGGGCTTTGGGGCCTCGGCAGCGGTTATGTCCCACATACCGATGCCGACTACGAACGCTGGATCGTGGAAGAGGTCCCGGCGGCGGCGGCGCTGCTCGACGACCGGGTCACCGATTCGTCGCCACTCACGATCGCCGGCCTCTCGATGGGCGGGTTCGGAGCGCTTCGGCTGGGAGCGAAATACCCGGACCGCTTCCGCGGCATCTCCGCGCACTCGCCGGTCACGACCCTGGGTAGGCTCGCCGAGACGACCGGCGATCGCCTGGATGCTCTTCCTGGCTTCGGCCGACCGGACGGCACCGCGTTGCACTGGCTGGAGGTCAACGCCCCGCGGTTGCCGCCGCTGCGGTTCGACTGCGGCACCAACGATCTGCTGCTGCCCGCCAACCGTGCCTTGCACGCCGCGCTCGACGCGCGCGGCATCGACCACCAGTACGAGGAGTTCGCTGGCGGCCACGACTGGCTTTACTGGCGTCTGCACCTGGCCGATTCGCTCCGGTTTTTGGATGGCGCGGCGCCCCACGCGCTCGGAGCGGTACAATAGGGGCACGGCAGGCGCGGCAGGAACTCGGACGCTTCGTAAGTGAACACAGTGATTCCGGTCGCTTGAAGGTCAACATTGACCGGTGCGGCGATTGCACTTCATCAGTTCGATCGTCCTCGATGCTTCCAGACGATCGAAATAAGACATGGCGACCTGTCAGAGCACGCCAACCTGCACCTGGTCGGCTTGCTCGGGGACGCCGAAACCCTGCAGCGCCTACTCTGTCGCTTCCTGTCCGACCTCTGACCTCGGCGGCTGCTCCGTCATGACCTTCCAGAACGGCCGACTGTTCGAGTAGGAAACG
>CAYTTF010000156.1:0-10321 GCA_964440665.1 uncultured Myxococcales bacterium
AGCCTTCGTTTTGACGGTCCCACGCCCCCGCGATGGGCTCAGGCGAGCTGAGCCGTCCGCTCGGACGCGAGCTGCCCTCAGCTTTCCTTTCCGTTTCATCCGTTTCGTCCGTTTCGTCCGTCTCATCCGTTTCGTCCGTCTCGGGTCCGGCGCTGGGCCAGGTCGTCGGCGTCGACGTCGGCGCGACGTCCTTGCTCGAGGCGTCCGGCGGCCTCCCGGCGCGCGATGGCCTTGTCGACCACCTCGCGCCGCTGACGGGCCCGCAGGTGCGTGGCGCGGGCAGCTGCCTCGGCCCGCACCGCCGGCTCGCAGATCTCCGCCCGGTGGGCGACTACGGCCGCCGCGCACGCCAACGTTTCGGCGTCGAGCCGCGACCAGAACCGCCGGCGGATCTGCGCGTCGGCGGCCGATTCGACCAGCGGCGGCGCGGCTCCACCACGGGCGGCCTGGCGCGCCGCCTGCGCCGCGGTCGCCCGGGTTTCGAGCCGGACCCTCTCCTCATCGGCGCGTCGCCGGGCCGCCGCCGCCTCGGCCAGGCCCCGTTCGGCCTGACGCTCGCCGTCGAGCCTCAAATCTCGCAAGGTGTACAGCACGTAAGTCGACATTGAATCTTCGGTATCGAAATCCTACCCTCGACTGGAATGACCGCCACCCCCCAGCAGATGTCGGCCCGCCGCTACCGCATCGAGCGGTACCTCACCGAAGGCGGGATGGGCGCGATCTACGTCGGCAAGAAGCTGGGCCCCGGCGGATTCGAGAAGGAGGTGGTTCTCAAGCAGCTTCTGCCCGAGTACACGGCGCGCCCCGAGTTCCGGGATCTGTTTTTCCGCGAGGCGAAGATATCGGCCACCCTCGATCACGCGAACATCGTCCACACCTTCGACCTGGTCGAATCGGACGAATCGCTGTTCATCGTCATGGAGTACGTGCGCGGCGTCGATCTGCGAACGATTATCAGGCGCGCCAAGCTCCGCCGCCGCGAGCTGTCTACGGCGGCGGCGCTGCACATCACCCTCGAGGTGCTGGCCGGTCTGGCCTACGCGCACAACCGGCGCGCGCCCAACGGTTCTTCGATGGCGATCATCCACCGCGACGTCTCGCCGTCGAACATCCTGTGCTCCGCGCAGGGCGAGGTGAAGCTCTCCGACTTCGGCATCGCCAAGGCGGCGACCCACTCGTCCGCGTTCTACCGGGTCCGCGGCAAGGTCGGCTACATGTCGCCCGAGCAGGCGCGCAGCGAGCCGATCGATCACCGCACCGATCTCTACTCCGTGGCGGTCTGCCTCTACGAGGCGCTCACTGCGGAGCGGCTGTTCGTCGGCGATCTCAGCACGCCCGCCGACGTCATCTACGCCCAGCCGATCGTGCCGCCTTCCCAGAAGCGCAAGGGGCTGCCGGCCGCGCTGGACGTGGTGCTGGTGACGGCGCTGGCGCCCAAACCGGAGAATCGCTATCAGGATTCGGTGGCGTTCGCGGATGCGCTCCGGCAGGTGGCGCATCGCCACGGGCTGCTCTCTTCGGCGCCTCAGCTCGCCGAGCACCTGCGCTACATCCTGGGGGGCGATTCGGACAAATGGCTCACCGACGAGAAGCCGGTGGCGTCGGGCGATCCCTCGACGCAAAAGATCCCTGCCAAAGAGCTGGAGGGAAAAGAGGCCGCCTCCATTGGTGTGGTGGAGGCCGCCAACTTGTACGTCGTGAGCGGCAACGACGTGGTAAGCCCAGATTCGTTGGGGCCGAAGAAGCTCAAGTCCGACCCCCGCGGTAAACTGCCGGCCACTGCCGGCCTGCCCGCAGACGTCATGATCCCGATCGATGAAGAGGAAGATGAGAACGAGGCGCCGACGCGGGTGCGAGACGCTGGACCCGACGTGACCCCGCCACCGCAGCCGCCCATTCCGTCGGGGTTCCCGGTGCCCCGCCCCGGGAGTCGTTCGACGACGATTCCCCCGCCGCCGCCCGCCGCCGCGCTCACGCCGCCGCCGCCGCTGCCCGAGTCGCCCTTCGACATTCCGCCCACGCCCGCCCCGGTGTTCGACGAATTTTTGCCCACGCCGCCGCCGATGCAGCCGCCGATCTCTTCGGGCCTTCCGCCTGGGCTGCCGCGCCCGGGCGGCTACCTGGGGGGCGGTGGCTTCAATCCCACCCTCCGGATGCCGGCGGCGCCCCTGCCGGCGGCGCCGCGTCCGGTGCCGGCGCTGTTCGACCCCAGCGGCGGGTTCGAATCCACCGGTGGCTTCAACCTGGCCCCCCCCGAGACGATCGACTTCAGCGCGAGCTCGGCGCCGGTGGTCCGCTCGGGCGGCGGTCCGCCCGGTCTCTTGGTCCTCATCGTGCTGCTCGGGGCTGCGATCGGCGGCGCCAAGCTCGGCGAGGTCGCCACCCGCACCGATCTCGCGGCGCTGGAGGCCGTCACCGAGGCGGAGAAGAAGGCCGAGGCCAAGACCGTCGTGCCCGTCGTCGCGCCGCTCGTCCCCGAGCACAAATGATCGAGAAAACGGCGACACGCGTCCTCGACGCGGGCGCAGCCGTCATCCGGCAGTCCGGAGGCGGGCGTCTGCTGGTCGTCAAGGGCCCCGATCGGGGGGAGTCGATCTCCGTCGGCACGATGCCGCTCACGCTCGGCTCGGGGAACGTCTGCGACGTGCCGCTCTCCGATCCGACCATCTCGCGCCGACACCTGGGCGTCGAGCCCGGACCCGAGGGGGTCGTTCTGCGCGACCTCGGATCGACCAACGGCTCGTTCGTGCAGGGGGCGCGTTTCAACGAGCTGACGCTGGGCTTCGGCACCGAGGTGACCATCGGCAAGACTGTGCTGAAGTATGTCCCCAACGAGGAGGCCGTCGAGCTCGTGCCGTCGGAAGCCGAGAGCTACGGCGCGCTGGTCGGCCGCGATCCCAAGTTGAGACGTCTGTTTCGGCTGCTGGACGACGTGGCGGCCACCGACGCGACCGTGCTCATCGAGGGCGAGACGGGAACCGGGAAGGAACTGTTCGCCGAGGAGATCCATCGCCACAGCCCACGGAAGGACGGCCCCTTCATCGTCTTCGATTGCGGCGCCGTCCCCGACGAGCTAATCGAGTCGGCGCTGTTCGGCCACGTGCGCGGCGCATTCACCGGCGCGGTGACCGACCGGCGCGGGGCCTTCGAAGAAGCCGACGGCGGCACCTTGTTCCTCGACGAGATCGGCGAGCTGTCGCCGTCGGTGCAGCCGGCGCTCCTACGTGCGCTCGACAAGCAGAGCGTGCGCCCCGTGGGCGGCACGACCTACACCCGCGCCTCGGTGCGGGTGGTGGCCGCCACCAACCGCAACCTGCGGGCCGAGATCGCGGCCAAGAACTTTCGCGAAGACCTCTACTACCGGGTGGCCGTCGTGCGCATGCTGGTTCCGCCGTTGCGGGAGCGCCCCGACGACATCCCGCTGCTGGTCGAGCACTTCATCCGTCAATTCCGCTCCGAGCGATCGCTGCAGATCGCGCCCGAGGATCTGGATCGCCTCCGGCGGCACCACTGGCTGGGGAACGCGCGCGAGCTCCGCAACGTGATCGAGCGCGCCTGCGCGCTCAGCCACGGCACGCGCCTAGAGATCGACGAGGCGCTCGAAGAGCGACCGGTCCGAGGCGGTGACAGCGGCGCGGTCGACGTCGATCTTCCGTTCAAGGAAGCCAAGGCCCGGATCATCGACGCCTTCGAGCGCGAATACATCGCCGCGCTTCTCAAGCGGCACGGGGGAAACTTGTCGGCCGCCGCGCGGGCCGCCGAGATCGACCGCAAGCACCTGCGCGAGCTGCTGCGCAAGCACGGCCTGCGCGAATCGTCGGCCTAGCGTGGGACTCTTGGCCGACCTGCGCGCGCGGATGCGGCATCTCGGCCGCGAGGTCGCGGACAACGTCGCCGACTCGGGACATGCGGCGATCTATCTGAGGCAACTTCTGCGCGGCAACCGGGCGCCGCGCGCCGAGCGCACCCAGCGCACGGACGACGCCCGACGTCCGATCGTCCCAGCCGGTGACGGGCCCCCGGTGCTTCTCATTCACGGCTACCTCGCGACCCGGGGCTCGCTGCACCTGCTCGAACGCCACCTGGTCGACCACGGACACATCGTCATCAGCTACCCGCTCGGCCCGGTGAACTGGGGCGACATCCGGGACTCGGCTGGCCTCATCGCCCGGAAGGTGGAATCGATCGTGGCCCAGACCGAGGTCAAACAGATCGATGTGGTGGGCCACTCGCTGGGAGGTCTGGTCGGCCTGTACTACTTGAAGCGCCTGGGCGGCCGCCACCGGGTGCGGCGCCTCATCATGCTGGGGACACCCGCCCAGGGCACCTGGTCGGCGATCTTCGGGCTGGTCACGGCGCCGCTCGGCCTGGCCAGCCTGCAGCTGCTTCCCGGCAGCCCTTTCCTGCGGGAGCTCGCCGAGATGCCCCTGCCGAAAGGGGCCGAAGTGGTCTCGATCGGCGCGATCCGAGACTGGCTGGCCCCCCTGTCGACCACCATCCTCGACGGGGTTCGGCACATCACCCTGCCGACCGACCACTCCGGTCTGCTGGTCGACGCCGAGGTGGCGGACGTGGTCGTGGGCCTCCTGGCCGAAAAGCCGCTCGACGGGTCGGCAAAAGATGGAACGCACCAAGGGGGCGTAGACAAAGGGCGCGGTGCACGTTGACGGAATCGGCGCTCCCAACTAAAATTGTCAAGTTTTGAGCACCTTTCGGCCGCGTGACATGGTCTCCGACGGCAGCGATGAGGAACGCGACAGCGCACTTTGGGCGTTGCGCTTCATCTCGGGCAAATACCAAGGCGGTGAGTTCCCGTTGCGACCGCACCGAGAGATCATCATCGGCCGCTCGTCCGATCTGGACATGGTGCTGGTGGAGGACATGGTCTCGCGCAAGCACGCCAAGATCACCACCGACGATCAGGTGGTCACCATCCAGGATCTGGGTTCGACCAACGGCACATTCGTCAATGGGGAAAAGGTGCGCAAGGCGGAGCTCAAGGACGGCGACAGGATTCTGATCGGAACGTCGATCATCAAGATGGTCTACGTCGAGGGCGATGCGACCAACAACGCCCTCAGCGAGACCGAAGCCCGCTCCAAGATGGCGGTCGCCGCCAACAAGCGCGCGGCGCCCAAGTCGATGTCGGGCAGCATCGAGGAGATCCCGCTACCGGATCTGATCCAGCTGCTGTCGACCAGCCGCAAGTCCGGCGTGCTGATGGTGCGTTCCGACGCGGCCGTCGGCCGCCTCTACCTGCGCAAGGGCCAGATCTATTTCGCCAACCTCGAACACGGCCCCACCGTCGGTTCCCGCAAAGCGCTCGTCCGCATGCTGAGCTGGGTGCAGGGCTCGTTCGAGCTGGAGCCGCCCGACGAATCGCCGGTGCTGGAGGAGCTGGAGGATTCGACCGAGGCGCTGCTCATGGACGGGATGCGCCAGCTCGACGAGTACCGCGTCCAGCTCGAAAAGCTGCCCTCTCTGGCCGCAGCCCTCACGGTCCCGAAGCCGCTCGAGCCCAAGCTGCGCGACCTCGCCCCGGAGGAGCTGGATGTCTTCCAGGCCGCGCTCGAGGTCAACACCGTCGGTGCGGTGTTCGACCAATCGCCGCTCTCGGATCTGTTGATAGCGGAAAAGCTCCGGGCGCTGCTGGAAAAAGGCTACCTCGCGGCCGCCTGAGGCGCGGGTGGTCGATTTTCGACCGCCGCGGCTTCAGATCGCCAGCGTCGCTCCTTCGGCGGCGCCGGTCAGCTCGATCTCGCGGCCGCCGCGCTCGTCGAGCAGGCGCCGGCCGCGCGCGCACAAGCCATCCACCTCGGCGTCGCTGTAGTCCTGATCGTAGTGAAACAGGACCAGGCGTTTGACCTGACCGGCGATGGCGGCATCGACGGCGTTTTCGACCGACGAGAAACCCCGATCGGCATAGCGGCGGCCGTCCTCGGGGGTGTAGGTGCTGTCGTGAATGAGGATGTCGGCGCCCCGGTAGAGATCGATCGACGCGGGCGGCGGACCGCTGGGGGCGTAGCCGGCGTCGCTCGCGTAGACGACCGATTGCGCGCCGTCCTCGATGCGAAACGCCAGAGCCCCGGCCCGCCCGTGTGGATTGGTCCGTGCGCGTACCGTGCAGCCCGCCACCTGGAAAGGCTCACCCTCGTCGATGGCAGCGATGTCGATCCCGGCGCCCATGTTCTTGAGCGTCTGCACCGGGAAGTACTGCGGGGCCATCTGCCCTTCCAAGATCCCTTCCAGCATCGCCGAGCTCTGCGCGCCGCCGAAGATGTGGAACCGATTTCCCGAATGGTAGAGGGGCACGAAGAATGGAAACCCCTGGATGTGATCCCAGTGGGCGTGCGAGAGCAGGATGCTCGCTTCGCCGCGTCCCTGGCCGAACACGCCTTCCATGAGGGCCATGCCGAGGTTGCGCGCGCCGGTGCCGCAGTCGAGCACGATGAGCCCGCCGTTCTTCGGTCGCAGCGACACGCAGGCGGTGTTGCCGCCATAGCGGACCGTCGACGGCCCAGGCGCCGGAATCGAACCGCGCACGCCCCAGAACGCGATCTCCATCAGCCCCGTCCGAGCTCGACGTCGAGCCCCTCATAAGCGGCCATCACCTCGAGCGCGCCACCGTCGCGTGCGGCCAGCGTCTTCGTCTCGGCCAGGATGCCGTCGATCTCGGTGTCGGTGCGCTCCGGCGCATGGTGGAAAAGTACCAACCGGCGCGCGTCGGCCTCCCGGCAAATGTCGACCGCGTCGCTGGGACGGGAGTGTCCGTAGTGGGGGATCCGCTGGTAGTCCTCCGAGGTGAACATCGTGTCGTAGATGACCAGATCGGCCCCGGCGCAGAGCCGCACGACGCCGTCGCGCATGTGGGCCAGCTTCTGTCGATCGCGCGCCGGCAGCTCCGCGCCCGGAGACGGCGGGCGCTCGACGAATTCGTCTTCGAACAGGATGTCGGTGAAGGGCGCGGTGTCGGACACGTACACCACCGACGCGCCGTCGACGGTCAATCGATACGCGGTAGCGATGTAGGGGTGGTTGAGACGCGCGCAGGCCACCTTGACGTCAGCGATTTCGAACTTGGCCGAATCGGTCAGCTCACGGAACGCGATCTCCGCCTGGGCCTCCGCGAAAGGAACGGGAAAGTAGGGATCGTCGGTCTGCGACGCAAACACAGCGTGCAGGTGAAGATCGTCGCGCTTGCGCGCATAGACGCTCAGCTTGTTACCGCGCTGGTAGAGCGGCGAAAAATACGGCAGCCCCTGGATGTGATCCCAGTGGGTGTGGCTGATGAGCAGATGAACGTCCGTTCGAGCGGCGTCTCCGTCGGTGCCCAGCTCCTTGCCGAGCTTGCGGATCCCCGTCCCCGCGTCCACCACCACGCGCGTCCCGGCGGCTGAGCGGACCTCGACGCAGGAGGTGTTGCCGCCATAGCGTTCGGTCTTCTGCCCCGGCACCGGGAGCGACCCACGCACACCCCAAAAACGCACTCTCATGACGCAAGAAAGCCGGCAGGTGCACCGCGACCCACCCGTCGTCGACGCAGGCTCGCGCGAAAACGCGGGACCATCTTTCAAAGAATAACACGACGCCCCACCCCACCGCGATGCCCCCTAAAAAAGCGCCGGACCAGCTCCGCCCCTAGGGGGAGGGAGCGCGAGCTGGCCCGGCTGAAAACTAGGCGAGACGCACGAGGTAGCCCGCGCCCTCGGCGCGGGTCGTGACGGTTGCCCCGATTCGCGCCGCAAGGTCCGACGCCAGCACGAAACGCCAGGAGGTGATCGACGGTCGCCCGCCACCGCTCTCGATCTCGATCTCCACCACGCCCCGCGAGCTCGCGGCACAGATTTCGATCTGGAGCCCACCGCTCCGGGCCAGGTCGACGATGAGCGCGGCCAGCAAGGATTCGAGCGCGCTGCCCCGATTGCCGACACCGGTCCGACGCTCCTTCCGGAACGAAACCGTCGCGCGGCCCAGAGTGGGCGCCGCCAGCCGCAGGGCGCGCTCCACCACGTCGTCGAGGTCGGCGACCATCGGGGCACCGTCCCGGATCGCGGCGTCGACGAAAGCGACCAGTGCATTGAGCCGTTGAACGTTCCACTCGGTCTCCATCAGAGCTTCCGAGATCTCGCGCGCCAGCACGGGCGGCATAGCCGCTCTGACCTCGGTCGCCGCCGCGAGCAGTACCGTCAAATGGTTTCGAAACTCGTGCAGGATCCCGTTCCAGACTGGGACCAAGCGGATGAGCTCCGGCTCCCGATCATTCCCCGAATTGTAGCGGGCAACCGAAGAGGGGGCGCTCGTAGTCAGCATCGTCATCGGTCGGTGCAGATGCCCAGCTACAAGAACCATGCCGCGAACAAGCGAGGGCCGACCTGGAGCCGCTCCGGTTTCGCCATGGTCGCGCTAAGGCCTCCGCTCGCTGGTACGACTGAACCGTTCACGGTAAAAGGCGTCCCGTGAATCGGAATCAGGAACGCGCGTCTGCAGCCCTCGTGCTGGCTGTGGCGCTCGCGGTTGCGTCCTGCGGTCGGAAGATCGGGGACAACTGCCAGACGGCCGCCGACTGCGACCCGAACGGGGGCCGCATTTGCGATCTCTCGCAGTCCGGTGGCTACTGCACGATCTTGGGCTGTAACGAGACGACCTGTCCGAGTGAAGCGACGTGCGTACGCTACTTCCCGGTCCAGTTTCTCACCAAGCCCTGCAATCCGTTCTGCGAAGACCAGTATTGCCTGGCCGGCGCCGACGGCGGCACCAGCTCCGACGCCGGCTGTTCGATGTTGTGCCCGCAGAGCTCCCCACAAGAGTCCCTGGCCGATGCCTGCCCGAACGGACCGACGAACGATTGCACCGCCGACGAGATCTGTCTCGAAGAAGGTCTATGCGCGCCGCGATCGAACGAGATGCGGTTCTGCGCCAAGGTCTGTGCAAGCTCCAACGACTGTCGGGATGGATACATTTGCCGCCCGACCGGCAGCGCGGGCAGCGTGGCACTCTCGGCGACGCCCTGTACCCAGACCTCCTTCTGCGCCCCCGCGGGCCAGTAGTCGCGTGAGCATCGACGGGCTGCGCCTGGCGATGCTCGCCCGCGGGGGATCTAAAGGACCCTCTTGAGGCCCTCTGGGGGTCCTTTTCTTAGCAGCCGGCCCGGCAACCGAATTCAGACTCGAGCCGAGAAACAGGCGTGCGTCCCGGCGCCGCCCTCCGCCTGCTTTTTCCGTGTCTGGCTCTCCTCGCGGGTCCGCCGCCCGCCGAGGCGGGCAAGGCGGTGGACGGCGTCGTGAACCTCAACACGGCGCCGACGGAGATCCTGGCGCTGCTGCCCGGCATCGGTCCGGCGAAGGCCGCGGCTATCTTGGTCTATCGAAAGCGACGCCCCTTCCGGACCGTCGACGAGCTGGTCCGGATCAAAGGGGTCGGTCGCAAGATGGTCCGCCGGTTGCGCGTGCATCTCGCGGTGGCCGGGCCGACAACGGCGGCGGCCAGCGCAGCGAAGGCGGGCGGGCCCGTGGTTCCGGAACAGACAAGACCGGCACCGCCGCCCGTCCACCCGCCGCACGCGCCCATTTATCACCCAGCGCCCTCGATGGTCCACGTGGCGCACCCGGCAATCGCACCGGGTCGCCTGCACGCGCGGGCACCCGGCCAAGAGCGATCACCCCTGCGGCCGTGGCGAGCTGCCTGCCTCGCGCCCCCTTGAGTTGCTAGGGCGCAAGAGCCGGCGGGGGCGACGCCGCCGACGGCGGCGCGGGTGTGGGCGACGCTGCCGACGGGGCGCCTGCGTCGCTCGGTGCCGACGGCACCACGGCCGTGGGGTCCTTCTGGAGCCGCAGAAGAAATGACAACGACAACGACCGGTCGTAGCGGGCGATCGCGCGCGCCTGGTGATATCCCGGAAGCGTCGCCTCGATGATGTGATCGGCCAGATCACGCTTCACCGACACGATGGTGGGCGACGGCGCGGCAAGGGCGACGCCGTTGAGACGCAAGCTGGCGCCCTCGGGCTCGGTCGCGATCGAGAGTCGGGCCGGGTTGCGCCAGGCCAGGAGGACGTCGAGCGGCACGACGAAGTAGTGCACCGCCGCGACGCCGCCGGCCGCCATCAACACCAGCAGCATGAGCACGCCGGGCCAGTGGCTACGCGAGCGAAGCTGGACGCGCGCGGTCTCACGCTGGGTGCGGGGAAATGCGATGGGCGCCTGCCGGGCGATCGGTCCACCGTAGGCGGGCTGCGCCGGGTTGGTGGGACGCCGCGTTCCGAACCCGGGCGTTCCAGCCATCGGCGGACGCTGCGCTCCGAACGCCGGCGTTCCAGCCATCG
>CAYTTF010000157.1:0-10281 GCA_964440665.1 uncultured Myxococcales bacterium
GTCCGAGTCTTCATCGGAGAATCGGACAAATGGCATCATCAGCCGCTGCACATGGCGTTGCTCGAGCGGCTGCGCCGCGACGGGTTCGCAGGCGCGACGGTCACGCGCGCGGTCGCCGGGTTCGGCGCGCAGAGCACAATCCACACCGCTCAGATCTTGCGGCTGTCGGAGGACCTACCGCTGATCATCGAGATCGTCGACAGCCAGGAACAGATCGACCGGCTCAACCCAATACTCGACGAGATGGTGAGCGGGGGCCTGGTGACGATGGAGCCGGTTCACGTGCTGCAGTACCGGCCGAACAAGAAGAGTGGGTGAGCGGTCGAACAGGGCCGGGCGAGGTTCTTCTATCGATGGCGAACTCGCCGGCGGCCGCGGCCGCCCAGGACCAGTCCCAGGAGGCCCAGCCAGGCACACCAGCTTCCGAGGCCCGGCCGCGGCGCCATGCCGAGCTCGGCGCGATTGTCGGGTGGAAGCAGCGGGAACAGCGCCGCGTCGCCGTGCGGCTGCCCGTGCCGGTCGTAGGCGACGGTGCGGCCGGCGCGGACGGCGTCCAGGATGCCGCGCGGGCTCGCCTCCCGCGCGAAGACGTAGGTCCGACAGAAGCCCGGATAGCCGACGGTGTGAAAGTCCGACGAGCCGATGGCCGCCAGCCTCGGCTGATACGCGCGCGCGCTGTTGTAGAAGGTCGCGAGCTGGTGATCGACGCCCCAGCCACGATAGATGCCGGCGTGTGCGCGCTCCGCGCCATCCAGCTCGCGCAGCGCGGCCCCGTCGAACGCGGACCAGAACTTCACCGTCGGGTGGGCGGCGATGGCGATTCCCCCCTGCGCGTGAATGGCGTCGATCGCTGCGCTCGCCGACTGGGTCCAGTCGACGGGGTGCTCGACGCCGATCGCCGCGATGTGAAACCCGCGCGCAGTGACCTCTTCGCCCACGAGCACGATCGGCCCCGCGTCGTCCCGGGTGAGCCACCGCGCCAAGCGCGACGGCCAGGTTCGGTTGTGGTTGGTGATCGCGATGGCGTGGAGGCCGCGCCGGCGCGCCTCGCCCACCAGGAACCAAGGGGGCAGAGCCCCATCGCCCAAGAAACTGTGGACGTGGAAGTCGACCGCCAGCACGAAGTATCCCCCGCGCTGCATGGGGGGCGACGGCGGCAGCCGCGCCCGATCCGCCAGGACGTCGACGGCGATGCCGACGATCAAGAGCGCGAGCGCCAGCCGCCGGACCGAGATCATCGGGTGGGCAGCTGGCCGAACGGCCAAGCCTGGAACGTCATCCCGCCCACATAGAGGTAGGCGATGCCCCAGATCGCAGCTTGGTAGAGAAAGGTCCAGCCCAGGGCCCGACGCCGGTCTAGCCCGAGAACAGCCTGGCAGAAGGCCAAGAGGATGAACCAGGTCCAGACCGTCGGGACGAGGCCGAGCGCCAAGAGGGAGCGAAGGTGCGGCACGGCGTGCCCGCCCGATCGAAACGCCAGCAGCGCCCACGCGGCGACGCCCAGCACCCAGAGCAGCCAGGGGCCCTGGCCGACGAAGAACAGGTCGAGCGCAGAGGACAACCGCAGTCCGGGACGCCGGCAGAGCGCGATCAGGGCGGCCGCAACGATCAGCTGTACGCCCGGAACGAAGCTCCAGCAGATGGTAGTGGTGGCGAGCGCCCGCGCCGTTGCGCCGCCGGTCGCGGTGAGCGCGACCGCACCGCCAATCACCAGCGCCGCGAGCGCCGGGCGGCGGAGGAGCACGCGCAGTGTGGGCGGGGGCGGCTCGGCCACCAGCCGACGGTAGGCCGCCAGCGGCTCCATCATGACCCGGACTTCATCGGAGAGCGCGATGTCCAAACGTAGCACGCGGTCGGCACCGCACCGAACTTGACGGAAGGCCCGAGGCGGGCTCTGTTATCGCCGTGCGGCGGGCGACCTGCGTGGCGGTTTCGACCGTCTGTCTCCAGGTGGTGGCGTTCGGACAGGCGCGGGCCGGCTGGCTGGCACCCTACAGCTTCGAATCGCCCGCGGATTCCGTCGACGCCGAATTCTCTCGCATCAACCTGCTCCCGCCCGGCTCGGCGCAGGTCGCGTACGGATTGCCGTTCTTTCAGCACGACAGCGGACCCCGCAGCAACGAATTCGAAGGAACGTTCGGCCTGCGGTTCAAGCTTCCAGATTGGATCAATTATGTTCCTTCATTGCGGGGCGCGATGGTCGCGGGCTTCGGCGAACGACCGTTCGCAACCATGGACCTCCAGTTCGGGGGCAACGCATTCCGGCCGCGGGGGATCGAATTGCTCACCACCCGCGACTGGGACTTCAAGATTCAGCTGCGGGGCGGATTCGCCACCTTCGATGCGGCGGCGCCACCCGCCGGCGCCCCGCGCGGCACGACGACACGGGACTTCGCCTCATTCGGCCTCCCGCTGGCGATGAGCGCCGGCCAGAACTTCACCTTGCGCGCGCTCCAGGATCTGGTGCGAGTCTGGTGGGGCGGTCCGGAAGCGCGGCAATGGCAGATCAACCTCAACGCCGGGATCCTGCTGAGCACTGGTGACGTGGTGAGCTTCACCGTCGATGGCGGCATCACCTCGATTTTGACCGGCTGGCGCGCGCCGGCCACGGCAGCGGTCTGGTTTGCGCTCTCCCGGCACGCGGCCCTCAGTGTCGGCGGCGGATTCCCGGACATCAGCGCCCGGTTCGATGATTGGTCGATCGGCGCGTCGTTACTGGAGAGTGTTCCATGAAAGCGCCCATCCCATGGTTCGTTGGTTGTTTGGCGCTGGTTTCGGCCTGCGCGCACGACTACGACGACGTTTTCGCCGGAGCCCAGGAATGCTCGCCCGGCACCTTCGTCCAGGAACGCTCGGTGCAGGCCGGCAGCCAGCGGTTCGCCTGTTTCATTCGCGCCGGGAGACCCGGCGAGCACAAGACCGAAGCGGCTGCCGCGGTCGCGAACAGAATGGCGGTGGTGCAGGACCGGTCGACCCGGGAAGAGAATCAAGCCACGCTGAACGCCGTCCACGGTCGCGAAAGCGCGCTCCTACACGACGCCGGCAAGGGCGAGGACAGCCCCTACATCGGCATCGCTCTGTCCGGCGGTGGCGTGCGGAGCGCCTCGTTTGCCGCCGGCGTGCTGCGCGCGCTCTACGACCTCAACCTGCTCCCCCGCGCCGGGTATCTGTCGACGGTCTCGGGTGGCGGGTACGCCGGTGGCTGGATGATGTCGTATCACGACGTCGGCGAGAAACAGATCCCCGCCTGCAATCTGGCGTTCACGCCCGACCGCCTCCAGGGGTCCGCCTTCGCCGTGCGCCCCCGCCTCGACGAGCTGTTCCGGCCCGGCTCCCGCTACCGCTATCACCTGGCCCAACACGGCGAATACCTGGGCTACGGCCACGGACACGACTCCGAGGCGCAGCTCGCCTGGACGATCCTGAAGAGCACCGTCACCATGCCGCTCAACCTCGCGCTCAACGTGGTGCTCGGCTACGACATGAACATCGGTCCCTATCGCCGTTTCTACCGCGACGGGATCCAGGCCGCCTTCCTGTTCGACTACACCGACGCCGGTCAGTCTCGCACGCTGCCGTTGCCGCCGTATCCCATGAGCTGCTTCGGCCCCAGCGCCGAGCGTCCGTTCTGGATCATCAACATGACACTGTCGCTCAGCGACGACGACGGCGCGCACCACGGTCGGGTCGGCGACGCCTTCGAGCTGACGCCGCTGTGGGGCGGCGGCACCTCGGTGGGGTACGTCAAGACGCCCACCGAAAAAGTCGCCGACCATTACCGCGACGTGGCGCTCGACACGACCGACAGCGAGAAAGACACCGGCTACCTGTCTTGGTCCCCCACCCTGCCCCGCCCGACCCGCTGGGCCCCCGACATCTACGCGCCCTCCGCCGACAACTACTGGATGTCGCCCTCGTTCGGCGTCCCCATCTCCGGCGCCGCGGTCGACAGCCACAACGTCACGCAGGGCCTGCTCTTCGACGGCTTGCTGGACCTCTTCGACGCCGACCTCGGCTACTACGTCAACGGGTGGAGCACCAGCTGGTATCCCGATGCCGCCGGCCGCCCGCATTCGCGGACCCGGAGCCTCGCGGAGCGACTGGGATTCTACGTCCCGCTCCCGTTCGTCAACCGGATGGTCGAATCGCACCGTCGAACCGCCGGCGCGAAACGCTATCTGTTGATGGACGGCGGAATCTTCGACAACGTCGGGATCTACGCGCTCATCCGACGGGGTGTCCGGTTCATCGTCGTCTCCGACGCCACCTCGGACGGCGCCGACGTGGTCTGCAAGCGCAGCTACGACGGACAGTGGCATCTCGACGAAGCTGCGCTGGGAAACGCCTTCACCGATCTGCGCGCGACCGAGGTCTTGCTGCGCAGCGACTTCGGCGCGAGCGTCACCTGGCGCTGGGAGGATCTGTGCACCCCCCTCGCGACCGACGCCGTGCTCGATCGCCCCCACGGCTTCGTCATGACCGGCTCGATCGGCCATCTGCCGATCGACGGCGACCGGACCCACGACGCGGTCCGGATCGTCTACGTCAAGGCGGCCTATCCACAAGACGGGCAGGTGCTGCGCTCGGGCAGCTTCGTCGACGTCACCAAGACCAACGACCCACAGTTCGCGAACGACACCACGGTCAACCAGTTCTTCTCGGAAGATCGCGTCTTGTCGTACGAAGAGCTCGGGTACGAGCAGCTCGCGCCCGGCAGCGCCGGCGCCGCCTGCCTCGACCGGGCCTATCGCGGGTTCTGCCGCGACCGCCACGGCGCTGGCGCTGCCACCGCCTGCGCGCCGCTCTACACCCAGGACACCTCGCATCTGACAGATGAGATGAAGGCCTTTGTCGACCGCTGCGATGAGATCGGGCCGCCGAAACCGGGCGCTCCCCGGGCGACCACGCACGGGAGAGCCGCGAATTCGCCCGCGTCCCCAGCCGGCACCCCGGCGACGCAGGCGCCGAACGGTCACGAACCAAAAGCGACGTCGCCGTTCGCGACACCCGCGAGAACCAACGAGCCACCGCCCACCCCATGACCCGAACGGCAATCCCGGCGGCGACCCGAGCGGCGATCCGAACGGTGATCCCAGCCGCGATCCCAGCGGCGACCCGAACGGCGATCCGAGCGGCAACCCGGCGCGCGCTCGGGCTCCTCGTCGTGGCGGCCGGTGTCTGCGCGACGGAGCCCGCACGCGCCGAGATCGGTTCCCTACTGATGCTCGATCCCTGCCCCGATCTCAAACCGTGCCTCTCGGCGGACGTTCGCCAGATGGAGCGCGACGCCGCCGCCTGCCACGCCGACGCCCAGAGCATGTCCGCGCTCACCGCCACCACCCGCCAGTGTGGTCGCGCGGTCGAGGACGCCGAGCAGGTCCTGGAGCGGATCCGCGTGCTCCGCTGGAACACGACCATCGATCCGGACGCCGGCCGGGCGCTCGAGCTGGTGGCAGAGAGCGCGCTCGCGACACAACAATTCGCCAGAACCGAATATGCCCGCCGCCAAAGCCAGCTTCCCCGCCTGCCGATCGGCGGCAGCAGCTGGGCCGTGACCACGCACATCTTCGGTTCACTGGTGCGCGCGCTGCCCCATCCCGGCCCCGGTGAGAACGCGGTCTCGTTCTTCAAGGACGTCGGCGGCGGAATCAAGCTTCGCTACGACATGGTTCGCGCGAACACCCGCAGCGAGATCTTCGGCGTGGAGCTCGGCCTGATGATCGACGAGACCATCCTGCAGAACGGCGCCACCGGCACTGGCTCGGCCGGCTATTCGGTCGCGCCGGTCTTCATGATCTCGACCTTCGAATATCTCTACGGCGGCGTCGGGATCCGGACCATCGGAGCCCCGGTCGCGGGCTTCGAGAACCGCCTGCTCTTCGTGATCGGGTTCGGGCTCGACGGAAAATCGCTGACCAACTAGAACATCAGGCTCGGCCGTAAACTGGGACCAGCGCGCCCGAAGTGACAGTCTGCTGCGGCGAGATGAGCCAAGCGATCGCCTGGGCTATCTCGGCGGGCTTGGGCCAGCGATCGTGATCGGCGCCGGGCATGGCGGCGCGATTGGCCGGCGTGTCGATCGTCGATGGCAAGATGGCGTTCACGGAGATCGCGTGCGGGCCGAGCTCGTCCGCCACCGTCTGTGTCAGCGCGCTGACCGCTGCCTTAGACACCGTGTAGGCAACCGAGCCGCCCGCCGGCAGCGCGGCCGCGCGCGAGCTGACGTTGACCAGACGTCCCCCCAGGCCCCCACCTCGCTCGCGGATGTTCCGCGCCGCCTCACGACAACAGAGAAACGCCGTCACCAGGTTCAGGTCGAGCTGGCGACGAAGATCTTCCAACCTGGTCTCCAAGAATGTGGCGGCGCCGTAGCCGCCCGCCAGGTGGACGGACGCCCAGAGCGGCGGGCAGTCGGCGAAGAATGATGCCACCGCTCGCTCGTCGGTCAGGTCCACCCCAGGAACGAAGCGAAGGCGCCCTTCGATCGAGCGCGGCGACCTTTCGCGGACTGGCAGATGGCACACCGCACCCAGCGCCGCGATGGCGTCGACGACGACGCCTCCAATCCCGCCCGTTCCGCCGGTGACCACGACGTGTCGACCGTCGAGATCCAGCCGCCGATCCATTTTCATGACGGGGCTCATGATAGATGAACGGCGGCTCCTCAACGCGGGAATGGTTTCCGGATCTGGCGAATTTCGCGGCGGCGGCGAGCGCGCGACGTATGGTACGCTGCTTGGTCTCGGCGCGTCTGGCGGGGCTTGGAGGGGATCGGCGCCGCGATCGCTCACAACGCCCGCACGACCCGGCATCACCCCTAGCTTCGCAAGGAGAGCTTGATGAGAGGGAAGAGTCCCGCGACCGCAATCCCCGAGACATCGCGCTTCTCCAAGGTGGCTCTTGTCTGCTTGGCAGGCGTCCTCGTCCTGACCCTGGCCGCCGTGTCGTGTGGCCATCCGAGCGGCGTTTGCAAAGGCCAGCCAGGGGAAGAGTTCTGCGCTTGCAACTCGAGCGGAGCATGCAACGCCGGGTTGGCCTGTGCCGGCGATCTGAACCAGTGCCTGCTAGTCGCCGGGACCGACGGGGCTGCGGGTGCGGGAACGAGCGGCGCCGGCAACAGCGCCGGCACCAGCGGCATCGCGGGTTCAGGCGCTACCGGCGCCGGGGCCAGCGCGGGCACCAACGGCGCCGCGGGCACTTCCGGCACCGGCGGGCCCGCCGGCACCAACGGCGCCGGCGGATCGGCGGGCACGTCCGGCAGCGGTGGGCGTGCCGGCACCAACGGCGCCGCGGGCACTTCCGGCACCGGCGGGCCCGCGGGCAGCAACGGCGCCGGCGGATCCGCGGGCAGCAACGGCGCCGGCGGACGCGCGGGCACCAACGGCGGGCGCGCGGGCACCAACGGCGCCGCAGGCACCAATGGCGCGGCCGGCACCAACGGCGCCGCGGGCACTACCGGATCCACCAGCTGCGGCAATCTCGGAACGTCCACCACCAACGGCTCCTTCACCTGGTACTACTTCGGCCAAGGAACCCCGAAGAGCGGGCCCAACAACACCTATCAATCGGCCTGCGGCTACCTCGGAACGGAGTCGGGAATGACCGACACCGTGCAGCAGATCGCCAACACCTCGCCGGCCAGCGGCAGCTACTTCGCCGCAATTCCCGGCCAAAGCGGCTCCAACTTCGACACCGTCAACAGTTGCGGCGCCTGTGTTCAAGTCACGAACGGTGGCAGATCAATCATTGCCACCATCATTGACGAGTGCCCTGAGGACAGCAATCCGCCTTGCAAGAGCGATCCGAACGGGCACCTCGACCTGAGCTGGCCGGCCTGGAATGCACTGGGCTACTCCGTCGGCAATCCCGGCGGCACGACCTGGAAGATGGTCCCCTGCCCGGTTTCGGGGAACGTCTTTGCCCGCATCAAATCGGGAAACGCCAATCAGGTGTACATCGAGAACAGCGTCCTCGCGATCACCGGCGTGACGATGAACGGCTCGGGTGGACAACACCTGAACTACGGCCCCTGGCAAATGAATGGAAACGTCGCCGGGCAGACGTTGACTCTCACCGACAAGGCGGGTCGCACCCTGCAGATCACGCCCAACGGCGGCGCCGATCAGCAGTACGACACCGGCAAGCAGTTCCCCAAGTGCCAATAGGCCTGGGGTAAAGCAGCCAGTGAAGCGATGACCCGCGCCAGCCAAGCCGTCGCGGCTCCCACATGTCCCGACAGTGGCACGACGGTGTTGCCGCGCACGGTAGCGCAGCATTTCCGCACACCCGGTCGCGCCGGTTAAGCCGTAAGTAGGCGTCTCGACTGGCGCGCTTCGCCCCACCGAGCGCCGGCAGCGCGGCGCGGAACGTGCAGTGGCACAGCTAGGCGCCGAAGGCGACTCGGGATCAGGTGGCACCCGGACGCGGCTGCGCTAGAAAAGAGTGAGCGACGATGAAGTCTCTAGCGGTGGTCTCGTTTTTCAGTCTGGCGGCTCTTGTCGGTCTTCCGGTGGGTGCGCAAACCGTGGCCCCGCCGTCGCCCGTCATGACGGAACCTGCCCCGCCACCGTTCCAGCCGGCGCCGCAGGTCCAGCCAGCCGAGGCGCGGCCGGAGGGTCGACCGTTTCCGCCCCAAGATCCCCAGGACTTTGCAGACAATCAGGCGGCCGAAGCCCAGCCGCTCCCGCTATGGGAAGGAGATGATCAAGCGGTGGCCGGCATGCGCGCTCCGCAGACCACGCCGCAACCGCAGTACGATCCGGGCAATTCGTCCGATCCGGGCGATCCGAATTTGGCGTATGCGCCGCCGGATCTCGGCCCCGACAACGACATCGCGCAGAGCTACGACGACGGCTACGACCCGCAGGCGTACACGCAATTTCAGGGCGACCTCGCGCCGTATGGATCGTGGTCCAACGATCCGACGTACGGAAACGTCTGGTCGCCGTACTCGACCACCGTCGGTGCCGACTTCGTCCCGTACGCGTCGTGCGGCCACTGGCTCATGTCGGAGTACGGATGGACCTGGGTCTCCGACTGGAACTGGGGCTGGGCGCCGTTTCACTACGGCCGCTGGATCACGATCGCCGGCCGCGGCTGGAGCTGGATCCCCGGGACGATGTGGGGACCGGCTTGGGTCTCCTGGCGCTCGGGCCACGGCTACGTCGGCTGGTCGCCGCTCCCGCCGCGCGGCACGCGTCTCTTTGCCGGCAACGGCGGGCGATCGCCCTGGCGCTTCACCACGACGGCCGGCCTCGGCGCCGCGCACCCGTCCTTCGTATCGTCGCGCTACCTACCCTCACTGTTCGCACGCACGACGGTCGTCGCGAATGACCGCCTGCTCACGCGCGGCCAGTGGAATGTCCACGTCAACGCCGGCCCCACCCGCGGCATGAGCGCAACGCCCGTTCACCTGTCGACCGCCGCACCGCGCGCTCTTCCGCACGTCGCCATCTATCCGCACGCCGGCGTCGCGCTGAGCGCGCGACCATGGACGAACGCCGGGGCCGGGGATCAGGGATCGACCGGCCAGGGCTGGTCCGGATCGCGACCCGCCGGGCACCCGCAAGGCGCGTACGGGCAGGGCGGCCATCCTCAAGCTGGGTACGTTGAGGGCGCGCACCCGCAAGGCGGTTACGTTCAGGGCGCGCGCCCGCAGGGCGGCAACGGTCAGGGATGGAACGCCGGCGTCGCTCCGCAACGCGCCGTGGGGCGCACGCCCGTCTACGGCCCAGCAGCGGCTCGTCCCGAAGCCCGCGCTCCCGCTACCACCTGGTCGCGCCCGTCGCAGTCGTACTACGGAAGCGCCAGTTCCTACGGTCGCCCAAACGCGGGCACGTCCTACGCGCCTGCGGCTCGCCCATACGCGACGCCGAGTTACGGAAGCGCGCAGCCGAGCTACCATCCGCCCGCGCCCGCGCCCGCGTACAATCGTGCGCCAGCGCAGTCCTACGCTCCGGCGCAGCGCTCGTACGCACCGCCCGCAGCGCATTTCGGCGGCGGCAGCAGCTTCGGCGGCGGCAGCCACTCCGGCGGTGGTGGCAGCAGCTTCGGCGGCGGCGGTGGTGGCAGTCACTTCGGCGGCGGCGGTGGTGGGAGTCACTTTGGCGGCGGCGGTGGCGGCCACCGACGCTGACTCGCGCTCCTGGCCGAGTGAGCTCCGCGGCCGGTTGACAGTGCTTCCCGGCCGCGCTACCAAAGACAATTCGGGCGTTTAACTCAGCGGAAGAGTGCCACCTTCACACGGTGGAAGCCGAAGGTTCAATCCCTTCAACGCCCACA
>CAYTTF010000158.1:0-10267 GCA_964440665.1 uncultured Myxococcales bacterium
AGCGCTTCATGTTGGCGTAGTGCTCGTCGAGCGGCTGGCGGTCGCCGTACATCTGATAGACGGTCCAGGGGCTGATGATGTAGGCGCTCCCCCACTCGGGCGAATCGCGGAAGGCGCCCGCAAACACCGTGAACTCGGGCGAGATGTCCGGCACCAGGCCGTTGGTCGTTTGCGAGTCGCGCGTGTCGCGGAACAGCTTCTCGTAGAAGGCCGCGACGTCGTAGTTGAACATGATGCTGGGGGCGAGCAGGTGCGAGACTTCGAGCCAGCCCAGCTTCTCGCGTTGCGGGCAGTCGGTGAGCACGTTCTGCAGGTTGCTGCGAATCGCGGCCAGGATGAGCGCGTGGATATGGTTGAGATCCGCGTCCGACGAGGTGAACTGGCCGACGTTCTCGGCCGAGGCGTAGATGAACTCGCCGTTCAGGCTCATGACCTGGGGACGAGTTGGGAAGCTCGAGGCCTGCGCCGCAGGGACGGCGCCCTCGACTTGCAAGTAGCGGAAGCCGGTGTAGGCGAAGCGCGGGTGCCACACCTCGGTGCCGCTTCCCTTGAGGGTGTACGAGAAGTAGACAGGCGATCCGGAGCTGTCCTGACTGACGAGACCCGTGCTGGCGAGCAGCTCGCCGGGCCGGATCGTCACCGTGGTTCCCGCCGGACCCTGCGCGCTGAGGTCGAACCAGCCGGAGAAGTTCTGGCCCAGGTCGTAGATGAACGTTCCAGCCGTGGGCTGTGTGATCTTGGCGTTGGTGAATTCCTGCATGACTTTCACCGGCGGGGCGGAGCGCGCGACCAGCGCCGGCGCCGTCCCGCCGGCCAACGTCGCGGCCTTCCAGGCGGAGTCGCCGAACCCCGCGCTGTCCCACCCGGCGGGCTCGAGCCGCGCGTCGAAGTCCTCGCCGCCGTAGATGTTCGAGAACGTGATGGGGCCGGTGGTCGTCTTCCAGCTCGTGTCGCTGACCACCGTCGTGCTCGTGCCGTCGGTGAAGTCGAGCTGCACGCGCGCGATCAGCTTGGGCGCGCCGAACGATCCGGTGAACTTCGCGTAGCGGCTGCTGGCCGGCACGTCGTACATCCCGTTGCCCAGCAGGACGCCGATGGCATTGGTTCCCTGGACCAGCAGCGACGTCACGTCGTAGGTTGCGTAGTGGCAGGTCTTGGCGTAGTTGGTCCAGCTTGGCTCCATGACGGCGTCGCTCGGGTTGGTGCCGTTGATACGCACCTCGTGCTGGCCGAGGCCGCAGATTGAAACGAGCCCCCGCGCAACGGGCTTGCCCACCGAGAACTCCTTGCGAAAAAGTGGCAGCGCGGTGCCCGATCCCCCTGCGATCCATTGCGCTCCCCAGTCGGAGGTGGCCAGTAGCCCGACCGTGAACTGGGCGGGTGCGCTCCAGGCCGACAGCTTGCCTTGTTGGTCCCGAACGCGAACTTGCCAGTACGCGCGCGTCAACGACCGGAGCGCCTGGCCGGCGTAGGTGAGGCTGGACTCCGTGGAGCTCACGGAGCCGGTCGCGAGCAGATCTCCCTGTCCGGCCGCGAGGCCCGCCGCCGAAGATGCCACAAGCACCTCGTATGACGTCTGGCTCTGCGCGCGCGCCGCGGCGCTCGACGACTGAAGCTCCCAGGAAAGCCGTGGCGTCGCCGTCTGGATCCCGAGCGGCGTATCGCGCAGCTCGCAGCGCAGCCGCACCGGCACGATCAAGCTATCCGCGATAGTGGCGCTTCCCCCTTGACCACCGACCGCGCCGGTTGAGCCTCCCGTGCCGGCTGCCCCCCCCGCGCCGCTCGTTCCAACCCCGCCACTGCCAGACCCGGCCGCGCCGCCGCCCGACCCGGCCGCGCCGCCGCCCGAAACGCCAGCCGATGCGCCCGCCCCCGATCCCGCCGCGCCGCCGATCGCTCCGCCCGTGCCGACCCTGCCGCCCGTGCCGAGCGCACCGCCACCCGACCCAACCGTGCCACCCGGGGACCCGGCCGCGCCGCTCCCCGACCCCGCAGTGCCGCGAGAGCAGGCTGCGCCGGAGGTCAGCGCCAGGGCGAGGGCGGCGGCGGCGAGGGCCGCACGCGAGGATCCCAGGCACGCTCCGGTCTTCATTGCGGGGACCTGATTCTCCTTCATCCGGTCGCGTTCCGTACGTCCTACAACAGATAGTACAGCTGATGGCCCGAGCCGTGGTAGTTTATTAACTATGATTACTAATGCGCGGGATCCCGGAGCCCTCGCACGAGCCTTGCTCCGCTGGGGTTTCCTCGCTGCTCTCACGGCACTCGCCTGTTCCCGCGGCGGGGGCTCGGGCACCGGTGGCACCACCGGCAGCGGCGGCGCACCCCGCACCGGTGGCACCACCGGTAGCGGCGGCGCACCCCGCACCGGCGGCACCACCGGCAGCGGCGGCGCACCCAGCACCGGCGGCACCACCGGCAGCGGCGGCGCACCCCGCACCGGCGGCACCACCGGCAGCGGTGGTACATCCAGCATCGGGGGGACCACCGGTCATGGTGGCATCACCGGTGGTGGCGGAAACGGTGGCGCTTCGGGTGGTGGCCCCGGCGCGGGCGGGTCTGGGACAATTGCCGGTAACGGCGGCACCTCTTCGAACTCACCCGATGGTTCTGCGGCAACCGGAGGCCGCGACGCTGGAATGGCGACCGACGGATCGGGCGGAAAGGGTGGGTCAGGCGAGGATCCGACTGTCGCCCTCGACAACCTGAAGCGCTCGTTCCTGCAGCTTCAGTTCGGGATCTGGCATCACTTCGGTATTCTCACCTATACGGGATCCTGGGCGCAGGCGAACCTGCCCATCAATGACTTCAACCCTGGCAGCACGCTCAACCCGCAGCAGTGGGCTGCCGCCGCGAAGTCCGCGGGCGCCAAGTTCGGCGTCCTGACGACCCGCCATCACGACGGCTTCGCTCTTTGGCCGAGCAAGGCGAGCACTTTCAACGTCGGCCACACGACCTGGTACGCGCAGGTCGGCGGCCAAGCGGCTCCCAACGACCGAGGTGACGTTGTCCAGCAGTTCGTCAACGGATATCGAGCGGAAGGGCTGCTGCCGGCATTCTATTACTCGATTTGGGATTCGACGCATCCGGTGAACGCCGTAAACGGGGATCTGACCCCCGAGATGATTCAGTACATCACGACGCAGATCACCGAGCTGCTATCGAACTACGGAACAATCCCACTCCTGATCATTGACGGCTGGTCTTGGATGATGGGACACCATGCCGCGGAAGGTTGGTACATCCACGACCTGATCAAGAGCCTCCAACCAAACATTTTGATCGTCGACCATAATGGCCTCCAGAGCCCGTTCGACGAAGACTTGGTCATGTACGAAGAGCCGAAGGGTGTTTTCGCCCCGGCAAACAATACGTGGGCGGCGGCGCAAGGACAGAAGATCAATCAGCAGGGCGGCAACGATTGGTTCTGGAGCAGCAACATATCGGGTTTCCTGTCGGTCTCGAGCATCGTGGATTCCCACATTAATATCCTCGTTCCGCGTTACACGAACTTCATTCTGAACTGTCCACCCAACAACAAGGGCCTCCTGGACGACAGCATCGTGACGGAGCTCGGCCAGGTGGGAACCTACCGCCAGAGTCATCCCGCCCCGGCGGCCGCGGCCTTGCCAAGCCAGGGGCCAGAGAACAGCAACCCGTATTTCCCCGTCACGGCGACCGCCTCCAGTGGCAACGCCGCCAGCGCGATCGACGGCATGAACGACGTGGGCGCCTATACCGTGTGGCAATCCTCGGGGAATTTGCCCCAGTGGCTCCAGGTCGACCTCGGTGTCGCAAAATCAGCTGCGTTTCTCGGCTATCTGCCGCCGTATCAGGGCTCGGGGCCCGCGACGACCGGTCTCATCACGTCGTACGAAATCGACGTGAGCACCGATGGAGCAACCTTTACGAAAGCAGCGACGGGCACCTGGCCAGCCAACGGCAAACTGCAAAGCGCGACCTTCGGGCCAGTGCAGGCGCGGTACCTCCGGCTCATCGCGGTTGCGGTAAATTCGGGCAGCGCGGGTGCGACGGAGGTCGAGGTCGGGGGATCTCAATCCCTCACGTTCGCCACGCCGAAACCAACCGACTGGGGCCACTGACGCCGATGTCCTGCCGTGTCGACGTGTTCCAGCCGGAACGATCTTTGACGGGAATATTACGTCGCGTCTGCGTTGTGAGCTACCTTCCGCGATCGAGCCTGCCGTCTGATCTGAGGTTCGGGGCTTTTTTTCAGCGATCAATTTTGATTGGCGGCGTGCTAGGTTTTGCTCTGCTTAGCCTTTGGGGGTTTTTGTGCGGCGTTTTGGTTTCCGTCTCGTAGTGCTGATTCTTGCGTTCGCCGGGCAGGCGAGCGTCGACGCTCAAGCCGCGCCCGTCGCATCGGTGGCCACCGCGGCCGGAATCGCGGAAAAGGCGCGCCGGGCATTCAATCTCGGTCACGCCCAAGAAGCCATCGAAGGGTTTTCGCAGGCGTACGAAATGTCGGGCGAGGCCAAGCTGCTTTTCGACATAGCCGAAGCGCATCGTGCTCTCGGACATCAAGCGCAGGCGCTCCGGATGTATCAAAACTATCTTCGTCGCGATCCAGACGGCCAGCATCGGGAGATGGCAAAGAAGCAGATTCGGGAGCTCGAGAGCGGGGGCCAAGCCAATGAGCATTCGACGGCGAGCCCCGCCCCAGTCGCGACACCGCTGCCGCGACCGCCCGGTCCGGCGCCGGCGCCGGCCCGGACCGAGCTGGCCGTGCGGCCGGCGCAGCCGCCACCACCTACGACCCCCGCGCCACAGTCCTGGCCAGCCAGCACGTCGCCTCTCATGCTCGCGGCCGAGCCCGCCCCGACCGCTGCGCCCACCGGAGTTGACCTGGAAGGCAAGCCTGGACCCGCGGCGGCTTCCTCGGCGAATTCGGTGCACCCGTGGATTCCGTGGGCCCTCGCGGGAACCACGATCGCGCTCGGCGCGGGGGCGATTGTTTACGGACGTTCGGCCTCGAGCCGTTACGACGACCTGAGCGGCTCGTGCGGACAGACGGCGACCGGTTGTACGTCCGATCAGGTTCAGGAGGTGAAGTCGCGCGCCTTGAAGGCCAACGTACTTTGGGCATTGGCCGGTCTGGCCGCGGTCGGCACCGGCGTTGTCATCTACGTCGACGCCCGGGATGCCGGGCTCTCGGCGTTGTGGACGTTCTGACGTGCGGATCGCTCTCCTCGTGCTCTTCGTGACCGGTTGCACCTACAACTATGGCGCGCTCGGCGAACACACCGATCGCGACCCTGTCGGGATGGGCGGCAATGCTGGAGGGATGGCAATGGCTGGAGCCGCCGGACACAGTGGTTCGGGCGGCATGGGCTCGGGTGGCGGCGGCTCGGGTGGCGGCGGCTCGGGCGGCGCCATCTCAGGGATCGCCGGTTCCGGCGGCATCGGTTCCGGCGGCATCGGGCCCGGCGGTGCGGGTGCGGCGGCGGGTTCTGGCGGCGCGGGCGCAGCCGGCTCCGGCGGAGCTGCGTCTGGCGGCACGGGCTCAGGGGGCGTCGGTTCGGGGGGGACCGGCATCGGTGCGGGCGGCGCGGTCAGCTCGGTCGATCCGGATCTCGTGCTCTGGTACCGGTTCGACGAGGCTTCGGGACAAACGGCGGTTGATTCCTCGGGGTTCGCCGGCGGGCCGCGCAACGCCACGCTGACAGCTGCGGGAACCGGAGGCGCGATCGCTTCTTCCCCGACGATCCACAAGGTTGGAACGGGGGCGGTTGGCTTGACGGCCAACGGTTCGACCGGCGGTGGCTACGTCGTCGTTCCCAGTCTGTACGACTTGGTGCCCGAGGCTGTCACGATTACCTGCTGGGTGTACACCACCAGCTCCGCCCAATCCCAGCGGGTCTTTGATTTCGGCGACAACACGACCACGTTCATGTTCCTCACTACCACCGACACGAGCGGGTTCGTTCGCCTCGCCATCACGACGACCGGAATGGCTTTGGAGCAACGTATCCAGACCGCCACGAGCCTTTCGCTCAATTCCTGGCATCACGTGGCGCTGGTGCTCGCCGCCGGAACTCCGCATGTAGGTTACATCTACGTCGACGGGATGCTGGCAGCAAGCAACCTCGCGCTGACTCTCGGCGTGCACGATCTGGGAGTCACGACCAGCAACTATCTTGGCAGATCACAATTCGCCAGCGACGCGTATCTGAATGGCGCGCTCGACGACTTCAGGGTCTACAAGCGCGCGTTGACGCAATTGGAGATCTCGACCATCTACGCCCTGCGCTGATCGCCCCAACGGCCGGCTGTGCTCCAAGCGTCGGTGCGGGCGGTCCAACTATTGGGGCGAGAGCACCGGGCCCGGCTGGCCAGACCGTGGTGGGTTGGCTGAGTTGGCATGGCCGTGCCGACCCCGCGCGGGCGAGCCAACGCCGGTTGATCCGCCATCAGCCAGAGGCGCCATTGGCCAAACGGGAGTGTCGACGACGGCCAGAGGATCCATTGGCCGATGCACGACGTTGACGACGCAGTCCAACCTCGTCACGTCATTCGACGGGAGCCCTCTCGCGAAACCCAGCTGGGGGTAGCCCTGACCGCTCCCGGGGGCTCCCCAATCACGGAGCGAGCGAGCAAAGCTCGCTCCTCCCCCAGGCGATTTCTAGTCTGTGCCGCCGTCGGGGGGTACGCAGACGCCGCCTACACAAGCCGAGCCCGCCACTGGGCAGGGGGTGCAGGAGGCACCGCAGCTGTTCACGCTGCTGTTGTCGAGGCAGGTCGGTGCCGCGGCCGTACCGCAGAGGTGATAACCGGGCGTCTCGCACTCGACCCCGCAGGCCAGGGGATTTCCGTCGCATGTCGCAATGCCGTGGGCAGGCGGCGCCGGGCACGGATTACAGGATGCGCCGCAGCTGCTGGTCGAAAGCACCGACATGCACGTGCCGGCCGATGTGTTGGGACAACGATGGTAGTTCGGGTCGCAATCGATCCCGCACACGTTACTCGCGCAGACCGCCTCGGCATGGGGGTCCGAAGGGGGGGCGCATGTCTGGCACGAAGTTGCAGTCCCGCACTGGGTAGTGCTGTCGTCGGGGAAGCAGCCGCTGACGGCCGGGCAGGTGTGTGTGCCGGCGCCGCAGACCGCGCCGCAAACGGCCTGCGCCGAGCAGGCCGAGCCCGTCGGACAGGGCGTGCAGTCGACGCCATCCATGGTTCCGCAGGTGGCGGTGGCCGTGTTGGCGACGCAAAGTCCATTGCACATGTGGCGGCCAGCGTTGCAGGCGGGCACACATTGGCCGCTCGTGTTGCATGTAACGCTGCCGTTCGCGGGCGGGGTACACACCGTGCAGGTGTTTCCGCATGACGCGATGTTGGTGCTGCCGTTAGCGACACACCGATTGCCGTTGCAGACATGAAATCCGGTCGCGCACGTGGCGCCGCAGGTCGTGCCGGTGCAGACGGCCGTCCCATTGGGTGGTGAAACGCAAGCATTGCAACCCATCGCCGTGCATCCCGAGGCGAGGCTATTGTTTGCGACGCAAACGTTTCCACACAGATGATATCCCGTGTTGCAGGCGGGAACGCAGGCACCAGCCGCGCTGCACGTCACGGTCCCATTCGCCGGCGCGGTGCACACTCGACAGTTGTTGCCGCACGACGTGATGCTCATGCTGCCGTTGACCACGCAGGCCGCTCCACAGGCGTGATATCCGGTCGTGCAATTCACGCCGCAGGCGAGAGGAGTGCCGCTACAGGTGGCCGTGCCGTTCGTAGGCACGGCGCAGGGAGTACAGGCGGCGACGGTAGCCGTTGTGCCGCAGGCCGTGAGACTGGTATTGAGAGCGCATACGTTGCCGCAGCGGTGATAGCCGGTATTGCATGTAACGCTGCATGCGCCACCGGTACAGGCTGCCACACCATTTCCCCCTACCGGTGCGGGGCAAGTGGTGGCCGTCGTGCACGTGGCACCGCCACCTCCGGCGCCGCCAGCTGCGCCCGCAGCGCCCGCGGCGCCACCGGCCCCGGCCGCGCCACCGGTCCCCGCGCTACCTCCGGTCGCGTGGCCGGCCGATCCGCCGCTGCCACCGGTTGCAGTGGCACCAGCCGCGCCAGCGCTGCCCCCGGCTCCCGCGGTTCCAGCTGCGCCAGCGCTGCCGCCGGCTCCCGCGGTTCCAGCTGCACCGCCAACGGCCGCCGCGCCGCCGCCTCCACCCTGGGTTCCAGCTCCGCCCGCAGTACCGCCTGAGCCCGGGGCACCGCCCTCGGCGCCCGCACCCGCGCTGCCGCCAGTGCCAACCGCGCCGCCGGTCTGGGTCACGCCCCCAGAGCCGTTGCTGCCACCCTTCCCCGCGCCGCCGTCGGAACCAGTTTGCGTTCCACCGCTGCCGCAGCCGCCCAGGGACGACATGAGGATCAGACCTAGACCAATTCGAAGCGAAGCCAATCCTAGAGTGCCCCTCATGTTCGACCCCTTCCCAAAATAGGAGATCTGTAGACCTGCGGGAGTGGTACCACCTTTGGCACCCTCGGTGTCAACTACTATTTTCAGCTGATTTCTTGTCTGGTGGGTCCCTCGCCTTTGCGGAGCACGATGTCATTGGGGCCCCGACAAATCAGGTACACCAGGGCGTCGGTTGCGCCTGACCAGCCCCCTTACGGTAATTGCGGGCACCCTAATCTCACTATCCCCCCGGGCGGTCGGTAAGGTATAAGCCTACGTGTCGTACCTATGACTAAGCAAAAGGTTGGGCGGGATGGCGAAGTGATTAATCGATGGGCGGCGGTGCTAGCGGGGCTCCTCGTGGGCGCCTGCTCGACCTCCACGAACACTCGACCAGACGGCGCCGGGGGAGGCGACGCCTCGACGATTCCCATCTCCTGTCCGAGCCCCGGCGCGAGCGATGGCGGCGGCCCAAATAAGGACAACGGGCTCGCCTGTACGTGCGCTTCCGAGTGCAAGAGCAACTTCTGCGTGGACGGGCACTGTTGCGAGAACGCGTGCGCTGGCACCTGCATGTCGTGCGGATTGCCCACGTCATTGGGCATGTGCACGATGGTTCCGGCCGGCGTCCAACCCACCAGAGCCTCGGAGTGCGCCACCCAAGATCCGAAGACATGCCTGCTCGATGGAACGTGCGACGGCACCGGCGCTTGCCGAAATTACCCGGCGGGAACGACCTGTGGAGCCGGAATGTGCACCGCCTCCGAGATCGTCGGCACGCTCGTGTGCGACGGGGCGGGAAATTGCAAGGCGGGTGCAACGTTCGTCTGCGCTCCGTTCTCGTGCAATCCGGGCACCAGCAGCTGCCTTTCCAGCTGCGCCAGTGACACGGATTGCGTGAGTGGCCGCAAATGCGTGAACGGAAGCTGCGGCTTGGAGGAGAACGGCTATCCGTGCCCCAGGGGTCCCAGCGATTGCGACTCGGGCTTTTGTGCGGATGGCGTCTGCTGTGACAGCGCTTGCGACGGCGTTTGCGTATCCTGCAACCAGGTCGCTCAGCCAGGTACCTGCTCGCCGATTCCGGCGGGCCAGGGTCACCCGCTCTGCAAGCAGCAGGATCCCACAAGCTGCGGAACGACCGGCGTCTGTGATGGCTCGAAGAACTGTTCGCTCTATCCCGCCAATACCCCGTGCGGCGCGGCGGTTTGCGTCGATGCCACTTCGGGGAGCGCCGCCCGAACCTGCGACGGGCTCGGTATGTGCCAGGCCGCGACTGCGTTCCAGTGCACCAACTTCCGCTGCGCGAACGGCGCCTGTAACGAGAGCTGTACCCTCGCCACCAGCAGCACGGATTGCGCGGACGGCCACGTCTGCACGGTTGCCGCCGGGCAGACCCTCGGCACCTGCGGGAAGAAGGCCGACGGACAGAAGTGCACCATCGATACCGATTGCCTCAACGGGCACTGCGCGGACGGGGTCTGCTGCGCCACGACTTGCACGGGCGCGTGCCAGAGTTGCAGCGTCACCGGTCTGCTCGGACGTTGCACCGCGGTTGCCACCGGAGCGGCCGATCCCCACGGCGTTTGCAAGGACACGACGGCGGCAAAGTGCGCCACCAACGGCAAATGTGACGGCGCCGGCGCGTGTCAGAAGTACCCCGCTGGAACCACCTGCGCCGCCGAGACCTGCAGCAACGCCTCATACACCGGCGCGTCGACTTGCAACGCGGCTGGCCAGTGCGCCGCGCCAGCCGCGACGACGTGCAGCCCGTTCCAATGCAACGGGACCAAGTGCTACAACACATGTACGGTTGACTCGCAGTGCGTCGCGCCGAACTCCTGCGGG